>CAMEKR010000008.1 GCA_945921515.1 uncultured Clostridia bacterium
CGGCTGAGGTTATTATACCATATGTTAAAGGATATTTCAAGAGTACAAAAACAGGGAATGCCCTATCATCGCATTCCCTGTACCCTGATTATTCTCCGCCTGTCTCCTCTTCATCTCCGATATCCTTCTTGTTCATCTCAAGTTCAAGCATAGGACGGAGCAAGGTATATCTGAGCATTTTTCTGTCATTATCTACCATAGCTTTTACAAGCTCTCTTGTACCTATAAGAATTATCATTTTCTTTGCACGGGTAACTCCCGTGTAAAGCAGATTGCGGTACAGCAGATTCTTTGTATATCCCGTTATCGGAATGATAACGGCGTCATACTCGCTGCCCTGACTCTTGTGAATGGTAATTGCATAGGCGTGCTCCAGCTTTCTGAGCATCTCCGAGGTGTAGATAGCCATTCTGCCTTCAAAATCGATGGTGACATTCTGTGAAAATCTGTCTACCGAGCGGATAATGCCGATATCTCCGTTGAAGATTCCGCTTCCTTTCTCGTTGTTTCTTGTCCACAGCACGTCATAATCGTTTTTTGTCTGCATGACTTTATCGCCGATACGGAATATGACATCAAAAAACTTCAGCTCTGCCTTGTTCTGAGCCGGCGGATTAAGTGCCTGCTGGAGCTGTTTGTTAAGCTCCCTTGTGCCTGCCGCACCCATCTTTGTAGGGCAAAGCACCTGTATATCATCTATCGGGGAAAAGCCGTAGGTTGACGGCAGTCTCTGCTTTGCAAGCTGTATGACAAGCGAGGGAATATCCTCTTCGTTCGGCTTGTTCATAAAGAAGAAGTCGTTTTGCTTGTCGTCAAGCACAGGAAATTCGCCTTTTACTATTCTGTGAGCGTTAGTTACGATAAGGCTCTTTGCCGCCTGTCTGAAAATCTCTTTAAGCTCTACAGACGGGATAAAATGCGACGCTATCAGGTCTTTCAGCACATTTCCTGCACCCACCGAGGGAAGCTGATTAGAGTCGCCTACCATAATGAACTTGGAAGACGGCTTGATAGCTCTAACAAGAGAACACATAAGCAGAGAATCGACCATTGACATTTCATCCGCTATGATAACATCCGCCGGCAGAGGATTCTTCTCGTTGCGCTTGAATTTCAGCTCATCCTTTGAGGTAAAATCTACCTCAAGAAGCCTGTGGATAGTCTTTGCAGGTTCTCCAGTAAGGTCGGACATTCGTTTTGCGGCTCTTCCCGTAGGGGCGCAAAGCAGTATCCGCTTTTTCTGTGCTTTAAGTATCTTAATAACACCGTTCAGCGTGGTGGTCTTACCTGTACCGGGGCCGCCGGTAAGGATAAATACCGAGCCCGTAAGGCAGGCATTTATTGCCGCGCGCTGAAGCGCCTCGTACTGTATGTTTTCGGAAAACTCAACTCCTCGTATCTCATCGGAGTAGTCTTTTTCGTACTGTGCGGAGGTTCTTAGCATAAAGGCGAGCTTTTTTGCAACTATTGTCTCCGAGTAATAATATTCGGGCAGATATACAAATTCACGGTTACTTAGGGTGAGTCTTACCACCCAGTCATATCCTTCGCAGTCGTCAAGACAGCTCTCAAACTGTCTGCGTTCTATTCCGAGATAATCGCAGACAGATTCTCTCAGCTTTTCAATCGGCAGACAGGTGTGTCCCGCATTTGCATTTTCACGCAGAACATATACTATACCTGCCCGTACCCTGTCGCTGTTCTCTGCGTCAAATCCGAGATCGGCAGCCATTCGGTCAACCGAGCGAAAATCTATATCTATTCCACCTCTGCAGAGGATATACGGATTTGTCTTTATCTTTTTTATGCTCTCATGCTCAAATGCCGACCATACGCTTATTGCGTGAGAAGGGCCGAAATTGTACTCTCCGAGAAACTTAATTACCTCGTTCACGCCGGTTATCTTATGATATTCTTCGGATATGTAAAGAGCTTTATCGGAGGATATGCCCTTGATGGCGGTAAGCTGCATACAATCATTGTCGATTATATCAAGCGATTCCGTGCCGAATGCCTTTACTATGCGCTTTGCTATTGCAGGGCCAAGTCCCTTTATAACACCGGAGCCGAGATATGCCGCAATCTCTTCTTCGGTCTGCGGCAAAGAACGCTCGCACAGCACAGCCTTGAACTGTCTTCCGTACTTAGTGCTTGTTATCCAGCCGCCCCTGAGATTCAATCTCTCTCCTTCGTTGACATCGCCCAGATTGCCTACAACGGGGATAAGCCCTTCTTCACAGCCGAGATTAAGCACGGTATATCCGTTTTCGGCATTTTTATATATAACATCCTCCACCGAGCCGCAAAGCTCAACGGAAATATCCGCTTTCTGATTATCCAATATACCGATCCCCGCCTTCAGTTGATTTTATACCTCTATAGCTTTTGCGTGCGGTTACACGCACTCTTGTGTGATCTTTGCACAGTGCCCTGCAAAGCTTCATGAATTCTTCGTCGCAGCTAAGCTTCTTCGACACAACTATAACAACATCTCCCCTTGTGCCCGAAAGTGCGTTTCTCACAAGGCCTTCGACATCGTCACAGCTATGCGGGCGCACAAATACGGGAGGTATTCTCGCATTGCCGATACCCGAAAGAAGCATCACCGCATTTACCGCTCCCATTACGCCCAGAAAAATAAAAGTAAATATACATATGTATGCGCCCATCCGACATACTCCTTTCATAAGGTTTACATCAGTATATGGCTGAGCGCAGTTATTCGTGAATATCAGTCCGTATTGCAGGTGCAGAGGATTGCGTTCCAACCCTCTTTTTCCGAGATGCCGTCAACACGGATACCGTTTTCTTTAAGCGCTGATAACACTTCGTCAAGCCGTTCGGTGATTATTCCCGAAACGATAAGTCTGCCCTGCTTTTTCAAAAATCCGCTGAAATACGGCGACATTGATATTATTACATCCGCTACGATATTTGCCGTTATGATATCAAAGCCTGTTCCTATTTTTCCGCGTAACTCTTCATCGTCGCTGATATTTCCGACAAAGGCGCTGACAGTATCGCCCGAAAAGCCGTTCTTTTCGGTATTCTCAAGCGCAGTACGCACGGAGTTTTCAAATATATCCACCATAACCGCCTGCTTTGCGCCGAGCAATAGTCCGGCTATGGAGAGTATGCCGCTTCCCGTACCTAAATCAAGCATTCTGTCGCCGTCGTGGATCTGCTTTTCCAGAAGCTCCATTACAAGACGGGTAGTGTGATGCTGTCCCGTGCCGAAAGACGACGCCGGATCTATCTCCAGTATCTTTCTGCCTTTTGTGTCGCTTACTTCTTCCCAGCTGGGCTTAACTATCAGCTTATTGCCTATCGTAAACGGCTTGTAGTACTGCTTCCAGTTGTTTGCCCAGTCCTCTTCACGCACGCAGTCTATCTCTACATCAAGACTGCCGTAAAATCCGTCACGGTCGTTTTCTTTAAGCTCGTCGAGCGTTCCTTTGAGCGCCGACAGCATTTCCGCACCCTGCTCATTATCCTGCACATAACAGGTGATATGAGGCTTTACCGTCTTAAGTCCCATAAGGCTGTCATCGACATAGTCCCAGTTATATTCCTTGTTTTCGAGAAATTCTTCAAAGTCGGCAGGATCGTGAATAATAAAACCGTTAAAGCCAAGCTCGGAAAGACGCATTGTTAATATCTGTACAGCTTCGCTCTCGGTATAAATATCTACTTGCTTGAATTGCATAACGCTACCTCTCATTTATTACAGTTCCGTTTTAAAGCGAACATTTTTCTATTATATATTATCCTACATTTATTATGAAAAAGCAAGTGAAAAATTAAATAAACCCGATTTTTCGCCCTTAAATGTCAAAATTGTCATAGTTTTAAGAAGATTTTGTGAAATTTAGCACTCTCCTATTGACAGTGCTAAAAACCGTGCTATAATGTAGTTGTACAAAGAAAGAGGAACCACCTCAGGAAAGTACAAGGTAGCAAATGTTCGGCACTGCGTTTATCACAGCACCGCATATTGTATGAATGGAGGAATGACTTATGTTACCTGCAATTTTCAATGAAAACTTATTTGACGACTTTTTTGACGACAGATTTATGATGCCGTCCATATTCGGCAAGAACGATCCGCTTTACGGCAAAAACGCAAAGAACGTAATGAAAACCGATGTTCGTGAAACGGAAAACACCTACGAGCTTGATATAGACCTCCCCGGATTCAAAAAAGAGAATGTATCGCTTAAGCTCGATGACGGTTATCTGACAATTGGCGCTGCAAAGAGCCTTGAGAAAGACAGCGGAAACGACAAAGACGGCAAGTACATCAGGCGTGAGCGTTACGAAGGACAATGCAGCAGAAGCTTCTTTGTCGGAAAAGGCGTTCAGGCAAAGGACATATCCGCTAAATTTGAGGACGGCATTCTTAAGGTATCCGTACCTAAGACGGCACAGCCCGAAGCGAACAATTATATTGCCATTGAATAAGCGATAAGGACAATGTCGTAACCGAATAGTGAAAACGACGGCAGAGAATTAACAGCTCTGCCGCCGTTTTTTATTCTATCCTTTAATGTACGGTGCAACTAATTGCTTGATTTCTTTGATCGTTTTATTTCGGGATAGAGTGTCGGAGTTGGAAATAGAAGTATATCCGTATAATAAATCAATCATACCTTTCAATAAATCTTCATTGGACATTTCTTGTGGTATAGATGAAACACAGTTTTCTTGAGATAGCATTTTTATGCTGAATAGGGTCTTGTTATATAGTAAACTTTCAAAAACATCCAAATGGTATGTTGTTAAGTATCTCGTCAAAGCACTTATGCTGCGGGATGGGTTGGATAATTGGTTCTTAGAAGTCAGTTTCAATATTAAATCATTCTCACCAAATTGTTCTATTTGAAAACTCTTTTTGTCTCGTTTAAATGAGATTCCGTCGTTAATGTCATTTATAGCGTTTAAAATCAAATCTTTACATTCATTAAGTTTCAGAGTTATCCTTTTTTTTGCAAATGACAATGTAAAAATATAGATATACATCGGTGTTCTCCTAATGTTTTTTCTATATTATACATCAGTTTCAGTAGGAAATCAAGATAATTTTTATTTATTTTTTTGCTAACCCCCTTGACAAATCGTCCAGCCTATGATAAACTAAGTAAAAGTTGTCATATAACTTTAATTTATTTGAAAGGAGTGAGACCGATGTATATAACTAAGCTATGCGCTCAGCTGTTTCCCAACGGCGGTGAAGCATATACCTACGGCTACCTGAGGGACTACCTTGAGAGTGCCTTCGGGCTCTCCGCGCGGCAGGTTGCCGGAGTCATAGGCGCAGGAGTAAGGTATGGGTTTATATACTTAGCTAATCGTAATAAAGATAACGAAAGTATTTTTGTACGCTAAGTTAGCTAAAGCTCCAAAACGGCAGACCGAAAGGGTGTACCTTTGGCAACTCCGCCTCGCCGGAACTTCATCTTTGCAACAGATGATTTGCTCGGCGGGGCGAAAGCTGCTTTATGGGAAACACACTAAAGGCCTGCCGTTTTCACTTAATATCTCGCTTGGAATTAATCGAGCAATTTTTTATATGTAATATCTATCAGAAACGCCCCAAGCGGCGCTGTAATGATTATCGACAGCACAGCCACAGTAAGCACCGTATTTCCGCAGGCAAGCCCCAGTGCCATCGGTACTCCGCCTATAGCCGCCTGAACGGTCGCTTTAGGCAGATAGGCGATACAGCAGAACAGCCGTTGTTTTACCGGCAGCTTTGTTTTTACAAAGCACAGCAGGACTCCAAGCGCCCTGAAAATCAGCACGGCGAATATCAGTATTACCGCCACAGCACCGGCATTTGCCGCATAGCTTATATCAACAGCCGCACCGACAAGCACAAAAAGCATTATCTCAGCCGCCACCCATATTTTGCCGAGCTTGCCCGACAGCCTTTGCGACGCCTCCGGGCGCACTTTTTTTATGGTGATTCCGCTGACAGTAACAGCCACCAGCGACGAGAACGGCACTATAATGCCGAAGCCGTCCTCCGCCGCACACAAAAGGAAGGATATGCTGACAAGTATCAGCAGTTTTGCGGTATCCCGTATATGAATGAGCTTCATCAGCTTACCGAGCAGATATCCGATAATTACACCAGCCGACGCGCCGAGAATTATCGATAGCGGTATCCTTGCCAAATCAAGCGCATTGAAACTACCGCTTTGTGCAAGTCCAGAAAAAACAGAAAACATCACTATGACAAACACATCGTCAAGCGACGCTCCTGCAAGGATAAGCTGAGGAATACTGTTTGTCCGTCCTCTGCCCTCCTCCATAAGCTTCAGCATTTTCGGCACTATCACCGCAGGCGAGACTGCCGCAATAACCGAGCCGAGAAGAAGTGCTTCGGTATATGAAACACCGAGCAGAAGCGGAGCAAGCAATGCTGTTGCAAGCATCTCGGTACACGCAGGGACAAAGCACATCAGGACAGCCGGTCTGCCGACACGCTTTAAATCCGCTAAATTCAGCGATAAGCCTGCACGCATAAGAATAATTACAAGGGCGATTTTTCTCAACTGTGCCGATATATCAAGCACCGAGCCGTCGATAAGTCCCAAAGCGTGAGGACCAATGGCTATACCTACAGCAAGCATACCGATAAGGGCGGGAAGATGAAGCTTTTTGCAAAGCTCGCCTGCAAGAAAGCCGAGCAGAAAAATGAGTGCGAGTGATAATAACATAAAATTTCTCCTTATATGCAAAAAAGCCGACAGCTACTGCGTAAACGCAGAAGCCATCAGCCTTGAATCGAGAGTTCAGGCGGTTCGGGCAAACGCCCCGGGAGAGCCTCATTCCCATATATTAATAATATCACAAAAAAGCAATAAATGCAAGCGTTTATTCGATATTCTGTATCTGCTCTCTTATCTTTTCTATCTCGCTCTTCATATCAACTACAAGCCTTGTTATGCGTATATCCGACGCCTTTGAGCCGATAGTATTGGTTTCCCTGTTGATCTCCTGTACAAGAAAATCAAGCTTTCTTCCTATCTCCTTGTCGCTGTCGAGCATATCACGAAGCTGTGCCAGATGCGAATGGAGTCTGACCGTCTCTTCGTCTACCGCCGTCTTTTCGGAGAAAATAGCCGCCTCGGTGATTATCCTCTGCTCGTCTATATCCGAAGAGCCGAGTATCTCTTTAAGCTTATCTTCAAGCTTCTTGCGATATGCGGCGGTACTTTCGGGAGAATATACTTCAACCTTGTTTACCATATCCTCAATTACTGCCGCCTTCTCAAGCACATCCGCCTTAAGTGCGGCGCCCTCAGTTTCACGCATTGTGATGAACTTGTCAAGAGCGGCGCTTGCTACGGATGAAATATCCTTCCACAGCTGTTCCTCGTCTGCTTCTTCCTTTATTACTGTAAAAACATCGGGTATTCTGAAAAGGTCGGACGCAGAAAGGTCATCGGTTATGCCGAGATCGGGCACAATTTTGCGTATAGCCTCAATATACTGCGCCGCTACCTGCTCATTTACCGTTACCGAAGTGTCTCTTACATCTATATTGTACACAAGCAAAGAAAGCTCGACTTTGCCTCTTGTTATCCTCTCTTTGAGAAGTGATTTAAGCTGAGGCTCAAGGTACTGATAGCTTCTGGGAAGCTTTGAAGAAAACTCGAAAAACTTATGATTTACGCTTCTTATTTCGACAATAATCTCCCTGCCGTTTATAACAGCCTGTTCTCTGCCGAAGCCTGTCATACTTCTTATCATATTGATAGTTTCCTTTCTTATAGCTTAAGCTCGCCGTTTTCGAGCATTGACTGTGCGGCAAGCAATATTCCTGTTTTACCCGACGGGTAAGTGATTCCGCCCTGAAGCCATACCGCATACGGCTCTCTCAGCGGTGCGTCGGCTGACAGCTCTATGCTTGCGCCCATTGTAAACGCCCCTGCCGCCATAATGACCTTGCTGTCATAACCCGGCATATCCCACGGCTCAGGCGTTGCCATAGAATCTACGGGCGAACCGTTCTGTATGCCCTTGCAAAAAGCACAGAGCGCATCGGGCGTTCCGAGCTTTATTGCCGCAATTATATCCGTTCTTTCGCTGTTATAAGCAGGAAATGTTTCATATCCGAGAAGTGAGAAGAAGGCACAGGCAAACACCGATGTCTTTACGGCGCTCTCAACGACCTGAGGAGCAAGGAAAAAGCCGAGATACATTCCTCTGTTCTCGTCAAGCGAACAGCCGACCTCCTTGCCTGTTCCTACGGTAGTAAGTCTGTAACTGCAAAGCTCAACAAGATCTTTTCTGCCTGCGATATATCCGCCGGTACGGGCGATAGCACCGCCGGGGTTCTTGATAAGACTGCCGATTATAAGGTCTGCTCCGACTTCGGTCGGTTCACGCTTTTCCACAAACTCGCCGTAGCAGTTGTCTACCATTACTATGGCTTCGGTATTCACGCTTCTTACAGCGTTTATTATTTCTCCTATTTTTGCAACGGATAAGGATTCTCTCAGCGAGTATCCTCTTGAACGCTGTATATAAGCCACTTTACAGCCTTTTGCGCAGGCTGTCTTTATTCCTTCAAAATCGGGTGTTCCGTCGGGGAGAAGGTCTACCTGTGCATATTTCACTCCGAATTCCTTAAGCGAGCCGCCGTGTTCTCCGCCGATCACCTCCGACAAGGTGTCGTAAGGTGCGCCGGTAAGACAAAGGAGCGTATCTCCCGGTCTTAAAACGCCGAACAAAGCGGTAGACAGCGCATGAGTACCGTTTACGAAGCTGTGGCGCACAAGAGCGTCCTCTGCACCGAAGACCTCAGCGTATACCGCGTCAAGCTTATCCCTGCCGTCATCGTTGTAGCCGTAGCCGATAGTACCCTTGAGGTGCATCTCGCTTACTCTGTTGTTTATGTAGGCAGAAAGCACCTTGTTGCCGTTATACTCGGCTATTTCGCTTATTTTTGCAAACTGCTCGTTAGCAAGTGCTTCTGCCTGCTTTGCCTTTTCAAGCAGTCTTTTATCAATGTTAAAAAAGTCCATATCTTACCTTCTTATTTCATAGTATATCTGTATTTTTTCAAAACCGATTTTCCAATAAAAACCACATATTTCGTCACGGCACAGCACAACGGCATTTTCATATTCATCAGCCGAGATATTCGCTAATCCTCTTACTACAGCCTCGCCGAAGCCTTTTTTCTGCATATCTTTCCTTACTGCTATATGCGACAGATAGCAGTTATTTGCGTATCCGTATAGCATTATGCCGCAGGCGGCAGGAGCTTCGTCATAAGTCGCAAGTGCCATCTTGCTAACACCGTGTCTTATCATATGGCAAGTATCCGTGTACCAACTGTCAAAATGTTCGTCAGACAGATCAAACCCGCTTTTCAGTATGCCGAACACGGTTTTATAGTCTTCGGTGAGCTTTGCCGAACCGCACTTTGCTATATCCTTTGTGCGTGCGGTCATAAGGAAGAGTTCTTCTGCGGTATCACCGAGATTGATATTAGTCAGTATCGCATTGCATCCAAGCGTTTCTCCGAAGCATATAAGCGAATCGCTGTCGCCGAAGCTTTCACTGCAGTACGCATAAAGCTCACCGCCGTAATACATCGCCAACATTCCGTCACCCTCGTAAAATGTGCAGAAGTCATAACCGGTGCCGTAAGCCTCATAATACGCATATATCCGCCCGACAATCACATCGGATAACGGATAATCGGGCGGCAATGAGCCGTATATTCGTTTTATCATGATTTTTCACATAGTGCAAGATACATTTCGTATGCAAGCTTTGCCGTGCTTTCTGCGTCGCTCTTCTTTATCGTACAGGACGGTGAGTGCAGATATCTGCACGGTACGGAAAGCGCAACCGTTCTTATACCGCCTACGGAAGTATGGATAGCTCCGCTGTCGTTCCCTCCTGCAACAAGAGTCTTTGTCTGACACGGGATATCCGACTTGCTTGCTAAATCAAATCCAAGGCGGTACAGCTCTCTGTCATAGATAGTTCCTCTGTCCATATAGCTTATTACACAACCGCCGCCCAGCAAGCAAACCTTTTTTTCTCCGTCATTGCCCGAAAAATCGCAGGCGGTAGTAGTTTCAAGCACTATCGCATAATCGGGATGCACCGTGTATGCCGCTGTTTTTGCGCCTCTTGTGCCTATCTCCTCCTGCACGGTAAATACGCAGGTCACATCGTAAGGAAGGGGCTTATTCAGCATATCTATCATTATAGCACAGCCTACCCTGTCATCGAGCGCTTTCTCACGAAGATATCCATCGCCGAGCTCGGTGTAGTTGCTCTCAAAATAAGCACAGTCGCCCAGCGACACATATTTCTCCGCCTCCGCTTTTGACAAAGCACCTATATCCATAGTAAGCGAATCGATTTTTACAGGCTTGCTCCGCTCCTCTTCGGACTGCTGATGAACAGCCTTTCCGCCGATAACGCCCACTGTACCGCCTGCAAAGTGAAGCTGTCTGCCTATAGCTACCTCGTGATTTATACCGCCGACTGCCGAGAGCTTCAGCAGACCGTCATCGGTAATATATGTCACAATAAAGCCTACCTCGTCCTGATGTGCGGCAAGCATTACTTTATTCTTCGGCGTTTTTATGCCCTTTTTAAAGACGATGATGTTGCCAAGTGCGTCTACAGTTGCTTCGCAGTCATCCGGTAGCATTGACAGTATGATTTTTGTAACTGCCCTTTCATCACCGCTTGTGCCGTCTGCGGCACAGAGTTCTTTAATTATATTAAACAGCTCAGACATTATCGGCACCGCCTTTCATTGCAAATGCGGCGATAAGCCTTGACGTAGACATAACATCTTCGGTATCGATTATTTCTGCCGGAGTGTGCATAAATTTAAGCGGAATTGATAACGTACAAGCCTTTGCACCAGACTTGTTCACGCTTATCGTATCCGCATTTGTTCCTGTTTCTCCGCTCATTACTTCAAGCTGATACGGTATATCGTTTTCTTTTGCAAGGCAGATAAGACGCTCTGACAGCTCACGGGACAAAGACGGAGCAATTCCTATCATAACTCCCTTTGACATATCGGCGCACTTTGCTCTGTCGCTGTCGGGAGTTTTTGCAAAGCTTACATCCATCTCAAGCACATAATCGGGATCAAGATCGTATGCGGCTATCTTTGCGCCACGCTCGCCTGTTTCCTCCTGAACGGTAAACGAAACATCGATATCAAACGCAAGCTCCTTGCCGCTAAGCTTCTCAAGCGCACACAGTATTGAGGCAACGCCGCACCTATCGTCAAGCGCACCTGCACAGTATCTTGTGCCTATCAAAGCCGTCGGCTCGCAGTCGAAGGTTATCCTGTCGCCAAGCGTTACTATCTTGCTGAGCTGCTCCTTAGTAAAGCCGGTATCTATAACCATATCCTCTATTTTTACAGCGCTGTCGCCGCCCTTTACATGAGGCGGAAGCACAGAAACCGTACCTTTTATCTTTTCTTTGCCGTGAATCGTCACGCTCTGTGCGGCAAGCACACGCTTGTCCGGACCGCCGACAGCTCCGACCTTAATAAATCCTGCGTCATCGATATATGAAACGATAAGTCCGACTCTGTCAATATGGGCGTCAAGCAGCAGTTTGGGCTTTTTGCCGCTTTTTGCTATATGACCGATAACGCTTCCGAAATCGTCAATATAGCAGTCATCGGTATATTTGCGGAGCATTTCAAGTGCGGCTTGTGAAGCACTGCGCTCGTCGCCCGATACTCCGTCAACGCTGCAAAGGGTATACAGCATCTCATTTATATTCATCGTCATCTTTCTTTCACAGGCTTAGTACAAGCCGTCCATTTTTATCTTTTCCTTAACTCTCTCAAGTTCGGCTATAAACTGCTCGTCAAGCTTGCTTAAACTGTAGCCCTTGGGGAATATCAGGACATCCTTATTCACTTTATACGGCGCGTCGCATCTGAGCTGTACCATTCCGTGCTGTTCAAGACAGCTCTTAGGAACGGGAGATACCCACATATATGTGTTGTTGATATTTCCGAGCAGGTCAAACTGACTTCCTCTTTCATAAACATATATGCGCTTTTTGCGGTGCTCCGCTACGCTTGATTTTGACACTTTGGAAAATGACAGCGACGGTACGGAAAGGTCTCCGTGAACTATCTCGATATAATCTTCAAGATCGGAATATTTCACAACACCGTCGGGATTGTTCTTTGCAAGCGGACTGTCCTTGTTTACAAGCAGACGGTATTCAAACTCCCACAAAGGACGGTATTTAAGATTCTTACCGTCAAGCATGGCAAAATACTGCTTTTCATGGATGTTCTGATATCTTATTATACCCAGCTTGAAGTCATAATTCAGGATGTTGTTGACAGCATCCATCGAGTTTGTTTCTTTGAAGTTTATCGATATCTCCTTATCGGTATCAAGCAGGCTGACAAAATTCGAAAACGCCTTTGTGATATAGGTCGCTCTCGGAACGGATATACTGAAGCGTACACAGTCGTCTACCTTAGGCTTATACAGCGATACCATTTCGTCAAACTGTTCGAGTACGGCTCTTGCATAGCCTAAAAACTCGCCGCCCTTTTCGGTAGGTGCGACTCCCTTTGTAGTCCTTCTGAAGATAGTTATTCCTATCTCGTTTTCCAGCTCTTTTATAGCCTTGCTGAGATTAGGCTGCCCCATAAACAAATTGTTTGCTGCCTTTGTGATCGAACCCGTCTTTTCTATCTCGACCGCATACTTAAGATGCAGAAGATTCATTAAAAGCCATATCCTTTCTTACAGAGGCAAATTCCTCTGATTAATCATAACCCGTAAATGCTAAATCGTGCAGTTATTTCTGCACATTAGCGTCAATATCAGCAAATGTCTGGATAGCCTCTTTTATAGTCTTTTCGTGAGCCAGCATACCATACTTGTCAACTTCAGACTTGTTCTTTTCTCCGTGAGTAAGACAGCCTGCACCGCCTATACATCCGCCTATGCACGCCATACCTTCGATAAAGTTATTAGGCAGAGCGTTCTTGGATGCACGCATAAGCGCACGCTTGCACTCTTCAATACCGTCGCAGGAAATGCCGTTAAGAACAAATTCTTCATTGCCCTGTTCCTTAAGTGCTTCAGCTACCGCATCGGCGAGTCCTCCGCAGCGGGCAAATATTCTGCCGTAATATGAAGCGTTGTCAAGCGCAGTACCGTCAAGCTCAGCAAGCTCTATATCCTTGCTGTCAAATATAGCCTGAAGCTCTTCAAATGTCATCGCATAATCAACATAAGGCTTTACGGTATCCCACTTGACTTCCATTTTCTTTGCGGTGCAGGGACCTATGAACACTATCTTTGCTGTAGGATCGTTTTCCTTTATGTAGCGTGATATTTCCGCCATAGGCGAAAGATTGTGCGATATATTATCGTTAAGCGTCGGGAAGTATTGCTTGATATACATCACAAACGCAGGACAGCACGAGCTTGTAAGGAAGCCCTTTTCGGCAAGCTCCTGTGCCTCTTTGTATGCTACCATATCTGCACCCAGCGCCGCCTCTACAACGCTGTGGAAGCCGAGCATCTTTATGGCGGTAACCACCTGGTCGAGCTTTGCATAGCTGAACTGGCTTGCTATAGAGGGTGCAACAACGGCATAAACCTTATAATTGCGGTTATTATCGCTTTTCTTCAGCATATCGATAATATCCACGATATATGACTTATCGCTGATAGCTCCGAAGGGGCAGGTATATACGCACGCACCGCAGGAAATACACTTGTCGTTATCGATATGTGCGGCGGCTGAGCTTGCGTCGTTAGCTCTTGAGATTGCACCTATCTTGCAGGCTCTCTCGCACGGACGCTTGAATTCAAGTATTGCTCCGTAAGGGCAAACCTTAGCACACTGACCGCAGTTTACGCACTTTGACTTGTCAATATGTGCCTTCTGGCGATCGTCAAAAGAGATAGCACCCATACGGCACACATCTTCACAGCGGTGAGCTATACAGCCTCTGCACGCCTCGGTGACATCATAACCGCCAACGGGGCACTCGTCGCAGGCGATATCTATTACTTCTATTACATTAGGGTTTTCGGGATCGCCGCCCATAGCGATCTTTATTCTTTCGGATACTATTGCTCTTTCTTTATAGATACAGCATCTCATGGTGGGCTTATCCTTGACGATGTTCTTTGCAACATCGTTGAAGAAGCTGAAAGAGTCAGCAGGCTTTTCCGTACCCTCGGTTGCCCATGCGTGTCTTGCAACCTCTCTTAACACCTTATACTTCAGATACTGCACCTTTGTGTCGAATTTTTTCAGTTTCTTTTCCATAGTTCTCTTTTACGGCTCTTTGCCGCATACGCTCCTTTCGTTGTTACTTTTTCTTTTGTTCCGTCTGTTGTGCTTTTTTGATATCTCTTTTATCAGAAATAGCTTACTTTTATCTTTTTGCCCATCGATTTAAGGCATTTGCTAAGCTCGTCTACAAGCTGCATTTTTATATTGAATGTGATAGGAAGATTCGGGTTCTGATGAGCCGCATTAACCGCCCTGCCGACATAGAAATTGATGTCGGTAGCGTCTTCAAACAGCATCCTCGCAATGCAAGAAGCACCGTCCTGCAAAATTGTCCAGTCGTCGTACAGCTTGTTCTCGCCGAGATAGTCCTTTGCGTAATCAAGCACTCTGCTTATCGTTACAACGCCCTCTGTTACAAGGTCAACGCCCTCGATAGTTGCCATCGGCGGTATATCGGGGCTGATATAATCAAGACAGGGTATTACAGGCTTGCCCAAAAACTGACCGGTCAGGGTGGATGTTGTGCCGCCGCAAACTATATGCTTTCCTTCTTTTGAGAAGAACAGCGTCAGCATCTTATTAAGGTCTTTGGGATCGGAGGGAGGACCTATCATAAGGTTTACCTGCTCACGCTCACGAATCTTTATTACACCGACAGTAGTATCATCTCCCGGTGAGCCGCCGTACAGCCTTACGCACTCGTCAAGCAGTATGGTAGCAAGCGCCTTTGCGGAGTATTCTCTGTCGTATACACCCTCCATAAATTCTATTATATTATCTCTCTGCCATCCAAAATTGAGCGATGAGCCGACTCCGGCATAGATAGCGCCGTCGCTGGTAGTGATAAAGGTATCATCAAGCTTCAGCGGTATCTTTGAGTGATATATCGTCTTTCCGTCTATCTGATTTATCGTTTTGGGATAATCGTAGTTCTTACCGTCACGCAGCATTATCACCTGCGGATTATCGTACTGAATTATCTCCGCCTCTTTGTTGTTTACCACTCTTATTATTGTAAATGTAGAATATGCCACCTTTCGCACATCGCAGACGGGAAGAGTCGCCGCCATAGTAGCAACGCAGTCCTCAACGCTCATGCTGTTCGCCATCATAGTGGATATTATCTTTGAAGTCAGAGTGGAAAGTATCGATGCCTTTACTCCGCTTCCAAGCCCGTCAGCAAGCACGAACACAATTGAGTTTTCGTCCTGTTCCACAAGCTCGACATGATCTCCGCATAGCTGTTCATCGTGCTTGTTTACGCTGAGATATCCGATATCGGTGCAGAAGCTGAACGCTTTACTGTTCATCATTTGACAGATTCTCCTTGAGCTTTGTAAGTGCGACCTTTGTTTCGGCGGTGGTTTCACCGAGAAGCGACGCAATCTCCTGTACTACACGCATCTGCTTTTCAATTACCTTGTCGGTTACTGCGATAGTCTCGGCGGCGTTCTTCTCACGCTTTGACCGTGAGATCTCTTCGCCCGTAATATCACGCATTATCGACATTATGATATGATAACTCTTATCGTAGATTATCGTCTCTTCAACATATTTTCCGTATTCGGCGAGATATGTACGCTTGTTATGGATATCAACGCCTGTGGTCATAACTTCAAGATAAGCTACCGGATCAAGAATACGCACTACCGGACATCCCATGATATCCGACAGACTCTTGATATTCATAATATCTCTTGCGGCCTTGTTTATCTGCTGTACTTCAAGGTCTTCGCTCAGCACCATTATACCGTTGGGCGTGTTGTTTATTATGTTGTCGGAGAAGCTCTCGGCCTTTTCTTTAAGATACGGCAGACACATGGTAAGGTCTGCCTTGCCCTGAAGTATTGCTACCGCTTTTTCACGGCAGGTATCATAACCGCAGCTGCCGCAGTTGAGCTCCTGCGAAGGATCGCTCTTGTTCATCTTGCGGAGTATCTCTTCTATAGCCTTACTACCGGGCATAGTCTTGGGCATACTGATAAACGGCATTGACTTAGTCATATCGCTGAGCTTCGGAGTATCGAATCTGCCGCTTCCCGCAAACTCATCTACCGCTCTTCTCTCGTGGATAACGCCTTCGTGCTTTTTATCCATTGCAGGGCCGCCTATACAGCTGTTGACGCAGGCAGACATTTCGATAAAGCACTTTCCTACATTGCCTTCTATTATATCACGCAGTGCGTTGCGGCAGTTCTCCACGCCGTCTATAGCCATATACAGATATTCCGGATTGTCCTTGTTCATTGAACGAAGAATGCCCGAAGTCGTGGGATACAGCCTTGTTTTTGCTCTGCCCTGCTTGTCGGTATCGTCGCCTGTGGGCGAAACCTCTATGCTTTCATCCTTGAGCCAGCCTGTCAGCTCTTCAAAGGTAAGAACACAGTCTATAGCACCCTGATACGCTTCAGCCTCAGCCTTCTTAGATAGGCATGGACCTATGAATACCGTCTTGCATCCGGGATATTTCTTTTTCAGCACCTCTCCGTGTGCAAGCATGGGTGACTTTACCTGTGCGAGCATCGGGAGCGCCTCGGGATAATATTTCTGAATAAGTGTGTTTACCGTGTGACAGCAGGAGCTGATGATAACATTATGCTCTTTGTCCGCAACCAGCTTTTCGTACTGCTCGGTAACGAGCTGTGCGCCTTCTGCAGTCTCCTCTGTGCCGGCAAAACCGAGCTTTTTCAAAGCTTCGTTCATTGACGCAAGTCCGACGCCGTTATAGTTTGCCACAAATGACGGCGCAATGCTTACATAAACGGGGCTTCCCGATGCGATAAGTTCTTTTGCTTTGTCAACATCGTTTCTTATCTGCTTTGCGTTCTGAGGGCAAGCGACAAAGCACATACCGCACAGTATGCACTCATCCTCTACAATATTCGCCTGACCGTCAGAAAATTTAATTGACTTGACGGGGCAATGTCTTATACACTTGTAACAGTTTTTACAATTTGATTTTTTCAGCCTTAAATAGCTCATATATATTACACCTTGCTGTAAGTCTTAGCGGTAAATTTTTCTGCATTTACAATGAATCGCTCATGGGTCCCTTTGCCGATAACGCCTTTCTCATCCTTTGCAATGACCGAAAAAACAAGTCTGCGGTCATCTATTTCGATAAGCTCCGCTTCAGCCGTGACCTTCATACCCTCCGGAGTCGCCGCCGTATGCGCTACATCGAGCTTTGTGCCGACAGAAGTCATACCCTCGCAAAGCTTACCGGAAAGCGCATTGCACGCCGCCTTTTCAATAAGCGCTATCATAGCGGGAGTGGCAAAAACATCAAGCGAACCGCTTCCCATCGACTTTGCCGTGTTGCTTTTATCGACCGTGACCTCCGCAGTTGCCTTTATGCCGGTTGTAAGCATTAAAATTCACCTTTCCTTTTCTTAAAGCGCTGTCAGCTAAGATCAGCCAGCACCTTTTCATCAAAAATCTGTCTGAAGTTGCCTTCTGACACTCCACAGATTATCTCATCGTCGATTTTGACGGAAACTCCGTCGGTGCATCTGCCAAGACAGAATGCCGCGCCGAGATTTACCTTATCTTCGAGATTGTGTTCAGCTATGTACGCCTTTGCCAGCTCAATGATTTTGTACGAGCCTTTGAGGTGGCAGGAGCTACCTACGCAGATGCTGATGTTTTTCATATTTTCCGTTTCCTTTCGATTTTCAGAGCGTATCAGAACTTATTTCCGTCCTTGATCTCAAACTCCAGATTTTGTGAAAGCACCGCAAGAGAAGCCGCAAGATTTTCATACTGGACTATTACATCCGGCGGAACGACAAGATGCACCGGAGCAAAGTTCCATATAGCGAGTATTCCGCACTCTACCATACGGTCGCACACTTCCTGAGCATGCTCGGGCGGAACGCATATTATGCCTATATGTACCTTCAGCCTGCTGCACAGATCCGGCATTTTATCAGCAGGGAAAATGCGCTTGCCGTCAACAATGCTCGCATCGGTGTCAAACGCCGCTACTATGTTAAGTCCGTAACGGCCGAACTCCTTATACGAGAGCAATGCCTGTCCGAGTTTTCCTGCGCCTACTATTACAGCCTCTTTTGTGTTGTCATATCCGAGAAAGCTCTCAAGGTCACGGATAAGCTCGCTTGCTACATAGCCTGTCTTCGGCTTTCCGCCGGTCAGACTTACCGTTGCAAGATCCTTGCGCACCTGAACCTCGTTCAGCTTAAGGTCGTTTGCAACGGTCGTTGCCGAAATGTTGCGTACTCCCTCAGCACTTTTTTTCTTCAGATAGTCAAGATAGAAGGGCAATCTCCTCAGTGCCTGTTTAGAAATTGTACCGTTCATTTGTTCTGCCTTTCTGTGCGGAAGATATAATTCTACCGTCTGTCTATACTTATATCATTATAAAATAAAAAGCAAACAGTGTCAACCGATTTCGGCGAAAATCGTTAAAAATTTATCGATTTCGGCAAAGAAAAGATAAAAGCCGCAGCAAACCTGCGGCCCAGCTTGTCGAAAAAGTCTATTTTTTAAAAATAGAACAAACTCTCAATCCCCATCCCCAAGCCCCTTCCCCTCGGGAAGGGGCTTATTATCGGGGGCTGCCGCCCCTGCGACCTTGCTTGGGGCTTCGCCCCAAACCCCATTTTATCTTTACAAAAAGGTTTATCGACAAGCTGTCAGACTGCGAGAAACACACGCAGACGAGGAAAAAGCCTCCGTCGGCGTACAAAAGTACGGTAGGAGGCTTTTGACGAAGTAAGCAAAAATGCTTTTGTAGAGCCGTTATCGGCTCTACAAAACTATGTTGCAAATTATCCGAAAGAATTAACGCATACACATAAGTAAGTTTTGCATTTTTGCGGTGCGTGGGTTTATCGACAGTCTGAAAGCCGCAGAAAACCTGCGGCTCTGATATTACATCTCAAATATTACCTGCGCTATCTCCGGCTCTGCTATCTGTTTAGCATAGTCATTATCGCCGAAGCACATTACTTCTCCGATTTCCTTCTGGAAAACCATGCGGAGCTTTCCGTCACGCACCTTTTTATCGGTGTACAGCTTTCTGATAAGAGCGTTTCTGTCGATGTACGGCGGTATATTTACCGGGAGCTTGGCTCTCACGCACAGATTTATTACACGCTGAACATTTTCGTGGGAAATAAAGCCGTATTTCTCGCCGAGCCGTGCCTGGGCGACAAGTCCGACAGCTACCGCCTCGCCGTGAAGCAGGTTGTAGTCGCTGACGGTCTCTATTGCTCTGCCGACCGTGTGACCGAGATTGAGCACTTCTCTAAGTCCCGACTCACGCTCGTCCTTCATAACTACTTTGTACTTGACGGAGCAGTTATGCTCGGCTATATACTCGCACGCTTCCTTATCGTTTGCGAGTATCTTCTCAATATTTGCTTCAAGATAGTTAAACAGCTCCTCATCTGCTATGCAGGCGTGCTTTATCGTTTCGGCAAGGCCGCTTGAAATCTGTCTTTCGGGGAGAGTTTTCCATGTATCTATATCAATGTACACCTTTTTAGGCTGATTGAACAGACCGATAAGGTTAGTCGCAAGCGGAGTATCGACCGCAGTTTTTCCGCCGACAGACGCATCTGCGGCAGAAAGCAGTGTTGTAGCGTAATTTATAAACGGTACTCCTCTGCCATAAGTGCCTGCGACAAAGCCTGCAAGATCGCTGACAACTCCGCCGCCTATCGCAATGATACAACAGTCACGGCGATAGCCCTTTTCAAGCATTGAATCCTCTACAAACTCTTTCATTGCTCTTGTCTTGGACTTTTCGCCTTCGGGTATAACAAAAACATTTGTATCATATCCTTCATTTATAAGCCTTGCGAAAATATTCCTGACATAAAGCGGTTCAACTATCGAATCGGTTACTATTGCAAACTTCTTTATCCTGCCGCAAAGACCGCCTTTTATATCGTTTATCAGCGTCTCGCACAGGTCTCTGCCTATCTCGATATCGTATGAATCGTCTACTACTTTTTTGAGTTCACAGTAAAATTTCATATTGTCCCTCCGCTTTGTGTGTCTATGGATGTTAGCCTGTCGCTTCTTAGCTGTCCGCAGGCGGCGGAAAGCTGTGAGCCGAACTCTTTTCTCCGTGTGACATTTATTCCGTTTTTCTTAAGCTCGTCATAAAAAGCCGTTATTCTTTCCTCACCGCTACGCCTATATATGCTGCCTTGCGAAGCGTTGAACGGAATAAGATTAACAAACAGCCTTGCACCGCCGATAAGCTCTGCAAGCTGTCCTGCGTTTTCCCTGCTGTCGTTTATTCCGTCAAGCATAATGTATTCGAGCAGAACCTTACGGTTGCATTTTTCGGTATAATACTTCGCCGCCTCTATTACCTCGCCTACTTTGTATCGGCGGTTTATCGGCATAAGCATATCCCTTATATCGTCACTCGGTGCGTGAAGACTTACCGCAAGATTGCACGGATCCTTTCTGTCGGCAAACTGTCTTATCCTGTCGCATAGTCCGCAGGTCGAGACGGTTATATGATTTGTTCCGACTTCAAGCCCGTGACCGAGCGTTGCTATATCAATAAAGTCGCATAACGCCCGATAATTGTCAAACGGCTCTCCGATACCCATAACTGTAATATTACTAATCGTTATATTTTGATGTTTTTCGACAGAGAGTATCTGTAAAATCATCTCACCTGCGGTCAGGTCTCTTTGTTTTTTCATCCGTCCGCTGCAACAGAATTTACACCCCATATTGCAACCGCTCTGAGTCGAGATACACACGCTGTTTCCGTACTTCTGTCTCATAAGAACAGTTTCTACTCTGCATCCGTCCGAAAGCTCAAAAAGATACTTAACAGTATCTACAGATTGTAATATCTCGTCGATTTTTAACATTCCGAAATAGAAATTGTCGGATAAAAGCTGTTTTATCTTTGACGATACCGACTTCATTTCATCAAACGAGGCGGCTTTATTCTTGTATATATCCCTGAAGATATTAGCCGCCTGAGTAGCTCTGAAGCCGTTTTCGGCAAGAAGAGCGCAAGCTTGTTCATATGTCAGTGAGAATATGTCCGTCACTGTTCATCATCCGTTTCTTCGGAGATATCTTCGATTATACTGCGTATCTCTTCCACACCCTCGCCGTTTACTGCCGAGAACTCTATCATATGGATATCCTCAGCGCAGGGAATCTCGGAAAGAAGAGCTTCTCTTCGCTTTGCCCTTTCGCTTTTCGTCAGCTTATCCGCCTTTGTCAGCACTACAACGAACGGTATCCCGTTATCTATGAGAAAATTTATCATCATAATATCGTCGGCTGTAGGCGGATGCCTGAAATCTATTAGCTGGAACACCAGAGCAAGATTTCTGTCATCGGCAAGGTAGCCCTCGACAAGTCCTGCCCAGCGCTCTTTTTCGGAGCGTGATACTTTTGCGTAGCCGTACCCGGGCAGATCGGCAAAATACACACCGTCTACCGAATAGAAGTTTATCGTAACCGTCTTTCCGGGCATTGAGCTGACTCTTGCAAGAGCCTTGCGGTTAAGTATCTTGTTTATCAGCGAAGATTTGCCGACATTGCTCCTGCCCGAAAAGGCTATCTCCGCCCTGTCGGACTTTGGTATCTGCTTAAAAAGACCGTAGGAGGTAAAAAACTCAGCCTTGTTAAAATTCATATTATATTTCCTTTACCGGTCTTTTCCCTGTTTTTCTTATTGCCTGGGGCTTCTGTGCTGTCGGGAGCTTCTTCTGTGCAGGTCTTGCCGCCGTTACATTCGGTTTTACGAGCGCAGTGCCGAGAACCGTATCAATGTTATCCGCAAGCACAAAGTTCATATTGTTCAGAATAACCTCGTCAAGCTCTTTCATATCCGCCTTATTCTCTTCGGGAATAACCACCGTCTTTATACCTGCGGAATATGCCGCCATAGTCTTTTCACGAAGACCGCCTATCGGCAGTACCTTGCCTCTAAGCGTTATCTCACCGGTCATTGCAACATCTCTGCGTACCGCAATGCCCGACAGTGCCGAAACAAGCGCAGTAGTCATAGTTACACCTGCAGACGGACCGTCTTTGGGTACGGCTCCCTCGGGTGCGTGGATATGTATATCCTTGTTCTTATAGAAGTCGGGATCTATCTCATATTTGCGTGAAAGCGACCTTGTAAGGCTGACAGCGATCTTTGCGGATTCTTTCATAACGTCGCCAAGCGAGCCGGTAAGCTCTATCTTGCCGCTTCCTTCCATAACAAGCACTTCAAGCGGCATCAATACACCGCCGACAGAGGTCCACGCAAGACCGTTTACCGCTCCGACCTCGTCCTGCTTTGCTATCGTTTCGCCTGTATATTTCGATGCGCCGAGATACTCTTCAAGGTCTTTAGCCTTCACAGAAATTCTTTCTGCTTCACCTGCGGCAAGCTTTTTGAGCGCTTTTCTGCATATCTTGGCTATATATCTCTCAAGCTTTCTTACGCCTGCTTCTTTGGTATAATTATCTATGATAGCATACACCGCATCGTTTGCAAATCGGAGGTTTGACTTTATGCCGTGCTTTACGAGCTGTTTCGGAATAAGGTGCTCCTTTGCTATATGGAACTTTTCTTCTCTTGTATAGCTGCCAAGCTCAATGATATCCATTCGGTCAAGCAAAGGCGCAGGTATCGTATCGAGCGTATTCGCCGTGGTTATGAACAGCACCTCGCTCAAATCTATCGGTATCTCAAGATAGTGATCTCTGAAAGCTACATTCTGCTCGCTGTCAAGTACCTCGAGCATTGCGCTTGCGGGGTCGCCTTTATAGTCGTTGCCCATCTTGTCTATCTCATCAAACAGTATAACAGGGTTCATCGACTTTGCCTGCTTGAGCGCAGTTACTATCCTACCGGGCATTGCGCCTATGTAGGTCTTTCTGTGGCCTCTTATATCGGCTTCGTCACGCACACCGCCCAGCGATACTCTCGCATACTTTCTGCCGAGTGCCGTTGCTATAGACTTTGCTACAGATGTCTTACCTACTCCGGGAGGGCCTACAAGACAGATTATCTGTCCCTTTTTATCTGCGGCGTCCCATTCGTTCAGTGCAACTACTTCAAGGATACGCTCCTTGACCTTTTTCATGCCGTAATGGTCTTTATCAAGCTGTTTTTCCGCTTTTGCAATATCCGTCTTTCCGGTTGTATATATATTCCACGGCAGATCAAGCACAGTATCAAGGTAAGTTCTTACTACCGCCGCCTCCTGTGAACCGGGCGACAGGTGCATCAGCTTTTCACATTCTTTGATAAGCTTCTCTTCGGTATCGGGATCAAAACCGCATTCCTCTACCCTGTCCATATAATCATAGCTCTCGGTCTGCGGATCGTCTACCTCGCCCAGCTGTCTTGATATTGCTCTCATCTGCTCACGCAGGTAGAACTCACGCTGATTTTTATCCAGAGCCTCCTTGACTTCTTCGTTTATATCCTGCTCAAGCCTTACTATATCCACTTCTCTTGCAAGGTATTTAACGAGCAGCTCGGCACGCCTGCGAAGAGTGGTGCAGGCAAGCAGAGACTGCTTGTCTTCGACCTTGAGATATACATTGAACACGATAAGCTCTATAAGTCTTTCGAGGTCTTTTTCGCCTAAAATGCCTCTGTAAAGCTCTATCGGCATTCTCGGAGACATCTCGCTGTACTGTCTGAACTCGTTTATTATTGCACGGATATACGCCGTTTTTTCTGCGCCTGTCAGATTATCCACAGGCTTTGGCAACGGTGTGATATCGGCAATCATATAAGGCTGTTCGAATGACGCCGATTTCAGCTTTGCGCTGTAAAGTCCCTGCACCAGCACTCTTCTTGCCCCGTCGGGAGTATTGAGCGTCTGGCGTATCTCGGCTACAACGCCGACTTTATACAGATTTCCCGGTACTACATCGTCTATCTCTTCGTCTATCTGCGTTACAAGGAAAATCTTTCTGTCGTTATGCTCTATAGCCTCGTCTATCGCACTTATCGAACGCTCTCTCGCAACATCGAAGTGGAGTATCATTCCCGGGAAAATTACAAGTCCCCGCAATGCGAGCGCAGGCATTGTTATGAAGTCGTTTTTCATAGTCGTTATCCTTTCTTGTTGTTCTATATAATAATTTTTGTTTTATCGGATTGTAATGCCGTATCTGTCTTTCGGTACGGTATTTTATCTATTATACTATATTTCCGATGATTTTGCAAGCGAACAGCTTTCAATCGCCTTTTACAAGCTGTTTGAAATGTTTTCCTCTCTCCTCGAAGTTTTTATAAAAGCCGTAGCTTGCCGCCGCAGGAGAAAGAATACAGCGTACTTTTGTTACCCTTTTTGCTTCTTCTACGGCTTTTGGCATATCGTCTGCAAATATCTTTTGTACAAGCGGATTAGTCACCTTTTCGGCGGCTCGTTTGCCGCTGTCGGGGAGTATTATCAGATTTCTTACCGAAGTATCGGCATTAAGAAATTCCGAAAGCTCGTCATACGATATACCTCTGTCCATTCCGCCGATTATCAGCGTATCGGTATCGGGATATGCCTTCAGCGCCGCTATAGCGGTCTGCGGTGCAGTGCTTATGCTGTCATTGATATATTCCGCCCCGTTTATCGTACATACATATTCAAGTCTGTGTTCAAGTCCGGAGAAATCGGGAAGTGCTTCAAGGCATCTGCAAGCCGTACAGCCTGCCGATTCAGCCGCATACATCGCTATCGCTATGTTGTATAAGTTATGCTCGCCTTTAAGCTTGGTATCTATCTTTTCCGCCGGGTAAAAATCGTCAAAGATGAATATACCGCCGTCTTTTGTACCGATATCACCGTAGGAAAAGCCTGCCGTTACTACTTTTGCTTTGGTATCAGCATATTGCTTTACTTCTTCACCTATTATCAGCGTATCCTTTTCACTCTGATAGCGGAATATGTTCAGCTTTGCGTTTGCGTATGCCTCAAAGCCGTCATAATGGTCAAGATGCTCGGGATAGATATTGAGCAGTACCGCAATATCGGGCGACGCTTTTACATATTCAAGCTGATGGCAGGACATCTCGCACACAATAACGCAGTCGTCTGTAAATTCTTCCCTGCGTTCAAGCGGAGGCACGCCTATATTGCCTATCAGCATGGTGTTCTTTCCGTTTTTTTCAAGGAAAAACTTTATCAGGCTCGATGTTGTGGATTTGCCCTTTGTTCCTGTGACACCGATTATTGTGCTTTCGCAAAATTGCAGAAAAAGGTCGGTCTGCGAGGTTATCTTCGCCTTGATATCATCGCCTACGCTGTTTTTTAGAGCTATACCCGGCGCTTTCATGATAATGTCGCAGTCTTTGTCATAAAGGCAGGAGAGATAGTTCTCTCCGCAGCAAAGCGCACAGCCTTCTGCTTCGTCCTGCGGTACGGGATTCATATCTGCAACGGTTATTTTTCTGCAATTGCATCCACGCAGAAGCGTGAGAGTTGAACGCCCCTCTCTGCCAAAGCCGAGAATAACCACGCTCTTCCCGTCAAAGAATGCTTTCAGCTTTTCATCTATGGTCATTTTATCATCTCTTTCTTATTTCAGCAGTCCGATAAGGTGCTGAGGAACGAAATTATCGGTATCAAAGTAATTCTCAAGGCTGTCCGGCTTTGAAGGCTCGGTATCCGTATATCTCCTTAAAAGCAAGGGCAACTCTTTGCCGCTTCGAAGCTCTGCCGCCATATACAGCGACAGTCTTACCTCGCTTTTTGTGCCGACGCATTCAAACGGCTTATCCGTGCCGTCAAGCACAAGTCCGTCGAACATATCGGCGTATTTTTCGCAGTCAAGCATATTCTTGCCGAAAATCTTAACAAGCGTTTCATCGTCAAGGAATGCCGCAAGCAAGATATAAACATACAGGCACTTTGCGCAATCGGCGCACCATTTATCTGTCTTCGAGCCGAGATTACAGCTTAAGAATACCGGGAAATACTTGGGATATGCAACAAACTTCTTAGCGATCTGCCATTCGCTCCAAGGGCGCAGAAGGCTGAAATACTGTATACTGTCGTCAAGATAGCAAGTCACATATTCTCTGAAATCACGCTCAAACTCCGTACTCTTGCTGTACTGGTGGTTTATCTGTTTTCCGCTTACATAGGTCTCGTTTGCACTGCTCTCATTGGATAGTACGATGTACTTTTTTCCGTAGATATACGCATAAAGATATGCGGAAAACGCAACAACTGCAGAAAACGGCGTATGTCCGTTAAGATAACCGTCTGCGTTGCGCTCGATAAGTGCCTTATCTATAGTTCTGCGGGGACCGACTATACAGTTATCGTCAAAGCCTGCGGTTTTAGCACAGGCAACAGCGGCTCCGCCTTTATTTATTATGTAGCACATCGTATCATCGTGATACTGCCTTAACAGCTCCAGCGTCACTACGCTGTCCTTGCCGCCGCCGACCGGTACAAGATAGCCGTCTACCGTCTTATCGCACTTGCACAGGGGCATATCGCTGTTATCGGGTATTATCTGCATAAAGCTGTCAAAATCGGCGTCTATGCCGTTACGATAGAAAAACTCTCCGAGTCCGTTGAAGTAGAGCTTTTTCCACCACAGGCACTGCTCTTCGGTCAGCGAGCCGCACAAAACTCTGACAACAGGTGAGCAAGCGCACTTCCAGTAGCTGACAAGCTCCGCCATACCGATATTGAACACTATATTCTGAAGGAAAGGAGTCTTTTTCTCAAGCAATTTGCTTTCGGTCTTCCATGACGGGTAAAAGTCGTATCCGTCTATCGAAAAGTGGAAGAAAATACCGTCATCAGCTATATCAAAGCCGTGATAGATAAACTCTTTATGCTTTTCTCTGAGCATTCTGTACTTTTCGGCGTTATCCATATTTCCTCCTAAATAATAACGGGCTTTGAGGTGAACTCTGTACCGCAGGGCTGTCTTTTGTCAAGAGCAAGAGCGTACATATTTCCCGCCCGTTCTTCGAGTTTTGCAAAATGTGCCGCCTCGGGACCTGTCTTTGCAAGCGACGCAAGCGAAGTATCAACGGGCAGCTTATGCTCGCCTGCCGCAAGTATCTCTTTCCCTTTATCGTTCATTCCTAAAATTCTAACATAAGCGGGAGGATTTTTCAAGTCGTTTCCTGTAATTCCTAAGAAGGCGCAGAGTATAAGTCTGCGTATTCTCGCCATAGTGAAGTTTTTAGATTTTATCATCAGCATAAGCTGAGGCAGTGAGGTTGCTGTGCGCACAGCCTTGTATATTCTGCTGTCCATACCGCCCGTGCCGTTGGGCAGGCGCTCAAACTCAGATTTTGACATAGTGCGGAGCTTTGCAAGTATAGCGGTCTCTATGTTCTCAATATGTGCAAAACAGCCGTAATCGGTGAAGTCGGTATATGCGCTGACATCATTGCCGCCGCTGAGCATTGTCCTGAGCTTAGAGGCACTTACGACAGTATCGCTTCCCTCGTCGCTGTCGTGAGCCGCACCGCTTCGCATTACCGTTACAGGCTTTATAATTCCACCGAGCTTATCAAGCGCACGGATATATTCGACAGCAAGCGTGTTGTTAGGCTCGGTCAGCGTCTTTACAACATCGGGAGTATAATAAAGCTCTACCGTTTTCTTTAGCGCTAAGGGGTATGATTCGCCCTTTCGCATAGCGTCAAAGAACTCTTCGCATTCCGTCGCATAGTGTACTGCTCCTGCCGCTTCTTCAAGCACGGAAATATCGCCACACTCGCTCCCGAAGCTCAGCATATCGACACAGCCAAGAGCGTCTGCTATCCCGCACGCCCCCATAGCAAAATGCTCGGCGCTTGAGAGCGCAAACGGCGTGGGAAGCTCGACCACAAGGTCTGCTCCGCCGCAAAGTGCGGCTCTTGCCCTGCTGTATTTATCGGCAATGGCAACATCTCCCCTCTGGGTGAAATTACCGCTCATTACGCAGACGATATGAGTCGCTCCGTACTGCTTTCTCGTTTGCTCAAGATGATATTTATGTCCGTTGTGAAACGGATTGTATTCACATATTACTGCCGCTGTTTTCATAAAATTTCCTTTCGCCCGATAAAACCGCATTTTTACGGAATATGATGTCCGTACATTAATTTTTTCGGTATCTGTAATCAAACTTTAACATATTCTTTTCGGTATTGCAATATATTTTAACCCTGTTGTGTGAAATCTGTGTAAAATATCCGAGCCTTTTATACTATATTTTCAACAAAACCCTTGATTTTTCGACCGGTTTGGTTTAAAATAAAAATGATATTGCGTACAGCAAAAACAAAAACAGAAAGGGTAAAAAAACAATATGAAAATTCTGGTAGTAAATGCCGGCAGCTCATCGCTCAAGTATCAGCTCATTGATATGAAGGACGAGTCGGTTATAGCAAAGGGAAACTGCGAGCGTATAGGCATTGACGGAAAGATCACACACAAGACCTTCGACGGAAGAGAATATGTAGAGGAGTGTTCATTCCCTACGCACACAGAGGCTTTTGAAAAGCTGGTAGAAGTAATGACTACAGGCGACGCCGCAGTAATCTCTAATATGAACGAGATAGGCGCTGTAGGTCACAGAATAGTGCAGGGTGCTGAGGTGTTCACCAAGACAACTATCGTTACAGACGAGGTTATCGATCAGATAGACGGACTTGCAGACCTTGCTCCCGTACATAACCACGCACACGCTCTTGCTCTGAGAGCCTGCAAGAAGGTAATTCCCGAGACAACTCCTCAGGTAGTTGTATTCGATACGGCATTCCACCAGACAATGCCACCCAAGGCTTATATGTTCGGTATGCCCTATGAGTGCTATGAAGAGCTTCATGTAAGAAAGTACGGCTTCCACGGCACTTCTCACCGTTTTGTATCGATGAAGTACAGCGAAGTAACAGGCAAGAGCCTTGAGGGTACAAACATTGTATCCTGCCATCTCGGCAACGGCTCTTCCATCACAGCTATAAAGGACGGCAAGTCGGTTGATACATCTATGGGCTTTACCCCTCTTGACGGTCTTATCATGGGTACCCGTTCGGGCAGCGTAGACCCCTCTGCCGTTGAGTTCGTACAGAACAAGCTGGGACTTACTCCCTCTGAGATGAGCGACTATCTTAACAAGAAGTCTGGCTTCCTCGGTATTTCCGGTCAGTTCAGCGACAACAGAGAGATCACCAGCGCCGCACAGAAGGGCGACAAGCGTTCACAGCTCGTTACCGATATGCTGACTTACGAGATAAAGAAGTACATCGGCTCTTACACCGCCGCTATGAACGGTCTTGATGTAGTAATCTTCACCGGCGGTATCGGTGAGAATGCCCCCGAAGTAAGAAAGGGCGTATGCGAGGATATGGAATATCTCGGCATCAAGCTTGACAACTCCGTCAATGACGGCTTAAAGGGAAAGCTGACAAAGATATCCGCTCCCGACAGCAAGGTTGAAGTATGGGTAATCCCCACAAACGAAGAGCTTCTTATCGCCCGTGATACACTTGAGATAACAGGGCTTGACAAGAATGCGTAATAACTGAATCATTATTAATGCTGAGAGGCTGTCGTTATTGACAGCCTCTTTGTTATTGTTACCGAATAATACCCTTAGCGTTCCATTTTATTATAGTTTCATATCCGAGCTTTTCATACCAGGGCGCAACGGCGGTATAATGAATATAGCTGTAATCGTAGCCTTTTTCTTTGAGATATTGTGTTACCATTTTTACCATTGTCAATGCTATGCCTTTATTTCTGTATTCGGGAACAGTTCCGACGCAGCCCGGTCCGCCTATCTTATATGTTTTCCCATCTATGCAAAGCTCGCCCATATCATCCGCTATGCAAAAGCTTGCTATTTCCCCGTCAACATAACCGCAGTATACTCTCGTACCGCCGTCAAAATATTCCGTCCAGTCGGCATCTACCTTTCCAACAGCATTTCTAAGCTCATTGATATCCCCGTCATAAAAGCCGAATGAGATATTGCTATCCAATTTTCTATCATATACGCTCGTATCAAATTTGCCGAGCGGAAGTATCATTTCATTAAAAACAATATCTTCCGGCAGACTGCGAATCGACTCATCCTCAAAATATCGGGGGTATAAGCCGTTAAACAATGCTGTGCTTTCACGATCGTTCATATTTACTTCCTCCGCTTTGTAGGTTTTTGCCGTTCAATTATATCATAACATGACTGATTTGTACAGCCGGAATAACCGGGCATACAAAAATCTCCCACGGTATAAACGGGAGATCCTTGTTGTCTTTATTTGCCGGTAATAACGATCGAGCCGCTTGACACTTTTGCGCCGATATTGGCAGAACCGCTGCCGAACTGTGTTTTTCCGCTGCCGGTAAGCCTTGTTGCAAAGTCCGGCGTATCTATCTTGACAGATCCCGAAGCTACCGAGTAATCGATCGTTCCTCCCGCATTTTCGGGAACGGCAAATTCAAGTCTGCCGCTTGCAACATATCCTGTGATATCGCCGCTAAGCTCGTCAAAGCCAAGCGTAAGACTGCCGGAAGTAACATTGGCATAAGTGTTTCCGCAAAGACCGTTTGAACTCATTGAGCCCGATGTTACATCGTAGCTGTTGTCTGCGCATACAAATCTGTCGAGAGTTATGCTTCCGCTGGTGCAGTTTGCTTTTACCGAGTCAAGCGATGTTCCTCTGTTTGCTATAGTTACATCGCCCGAAGCGACGCTGAGCGAAAACTTTTTCGTATCTACCGTTGTACCGCTTACTTTTCCGCTTGCCACATATATATCCGTTTCATCCGAACACTTAGGAATATCGCCGTCTATCGATCCCGAAGCAAGCTTTATGCCAACTTTGCTTAATACCGCTTCGCTCCTGAACCTTTCGGGGAGCGTTATTGATATCTCGTTATACAGCGAGCCGAATAACGCAAAGAACGAAAAAGCCGTCTTTTCTCTTATACCGAGTACGCCGTTCTCCATATTGCAGTCAAGCTCTCTGTTCTTTCCCGTTGTGCGATAAACAACGGTTATCTTTTCTTCACCGCCGTATAGAACCATCGTCTTTGCGCTTGCTATGTCAAGCGACAGCTCCGTTACAAATGAATCAAATTCATAATTATATGTCTGCATTTCTTTTTCCACCCTTTCAAATATTGCGTCATAGCCTTGTGCAAGTACCGGCACCGATACAACGGTACCGCCTATGATACCCGTAACAAGAAGAATTATTGATACGATAAGAATTATCTTTTTCATTAAAATCCCGCCTTTCTGCCGGTAAACGCCTTAACATGAAAACGGGCTATACTTTTAATTATTCCCATATAGCCCTTTACAATGTTCGTCACAAACACCGACATAATACCGCCGAGTCCCAAAACCGCCATTCCCGAGAACAAGCCGAACAAGCTGCCGAACATCAGATTTGTCAGCGACTCGGAAACTCCGGGGATAAAAGCTATAACCATACTAACCGCACCCGAAACCACCAAAGCAAAAGCGACCGCAATGTATGCAATCACAAGCACAAGAAGCGTCGGAATAGCCCACGAATATACGAAAATATCAAGACATAACGCCGCCGTGATAAGTCCTGCACTTGCCTTTGGTGCGGCTTCACGATTAGCCATAATATTTCCGCAATCGTTTACCGCATTAATAACGGGCGGAGGTAATTCGCAACCGTTATCCTGGATATACGCCTCGGCTATTTCTTCGGGCGAGCCGAGCTTTTCGCATATCTCCTGCTCTGTAAGACCGTTTTCAAGTCCTTCGGAAAAATGCTGTTCGATATCTTCGATTATTTCATCTGCAGGCAATGACATCTGCCTGAACCTATCTGTAAGAGCAGACATAAATTCCGCCTTTGTTGAGTATATCATACTGATCTTCCTTTCATATTGATTTCTCCAGAATTTTGTTTACCGACGCATAAAAAGAGTTCCACTCGTCAAGCTGTTCTTTGAGCTTAACTCTGCCGATATCGGTGATGGAATAGTATTTTCTCGGAGGTCCCTCTCTTGACTCCACGAGATATGAAGTAATGCTCCCATCATCCTTAAGCCGTTTCATAAGCGGATATATCGTTCCCTCGGTTATATGTATGCAGTCGGAAATCTCATTGACAAGCTCATAGCCGTAGCAGTCCCGCCGTGATAACACAGACAGCACGCAAAGCTCAAGAGTGCCTCTTTTAAGCTGAGAATTCATAATTATAACCTTACCTTTCCTTTGAGGCGGTTTGTGCATTTCAATATGCAAAACACACTCTCGCCTCTTACTCGGCTTTTTGTGATTCTATTTTATCACAATGTACTGTGTATTGCAAGATACTGTGTGATAAAAAATAGATGAATAATTCGGAGATAAATTGGCAGATATGTACAAAAAAGCAGGGAATCAAAAATTCCCTGTCCAGCTTGTCGAAAAAGTCTATTTTTTTAATAAGTAGTGAAGTGCTATACTAAAACTGGACACAAGGGGGTAGAAAAATAAAAAGGCAAG
>CAMEKR010000009.1 GCA_945921515.1 uncultured Clostridia bacterium
TGCGCTTTGGGCGTTCACCTTCAGGCATCCTTGCCTGCCTTCCCCAAGTGAAAAAAGGGGGGGCTCAAAAGCGGAGCTTTTGAAAATCAGCCGTAAGGCTGATAGAATCGCACCCTCGCCCCTATTGGGGGCTGACGCCCCTCAACCCCATTTTGAGAAAGATTTAGGTTTATCGACAGTCTAAGGGGAGCTTTTCTTCGTGAGAAAAGTTCCCCTTTGCTCTTCAAAAGTCGTTTTGTCTAAGGCTTGAGCGAAAACTTTTAATTTCGCTCCCTTAATCTCCGACTAACTTTTATAGGATGCGGCGAAGCCGCCCGCCGTTAGCGTAAGTTCCGCTTCCCCACTACCATAGTGAACGGCGAATTGTCAGCGGCGACTCGCCGACTATTTGGATTCGGCTTCGTCGTGAACGGTTCTGTTCTCGGCAATACTGCTCTTTAATACACGGATCTTTGTTCTGTCTGAGCCTGTTTCGATAAGTACCGTATCTTCGGTTACTCTGAGCACTCTGCCTATGATACCGCCGGTTGTAACAACTTCATCGGCAACCTCAAGGTTGTCAAGCATTTCTTTCATCTTCTTACTGCGCTTCTTCTCGGGTCTGATGATGAGGAAATAGAAAATCACTATCATAAGAGCAAGAGGGATAAGCATTGTGAGAATGCTTAAAATATCCGTTCCGCCCTGTGTTGCAGGCTGTCCGCTGCCGGTGTTGCTTGTTAATAATGTCAGTAAATCGGTCATTGTTGTATTCCTTTCTTATTTAGAGCGTTTGCTCTACTTATTATAACCTAAAGATAATTCAAATGCAAGCGTTTTTGCCCGAATTATTCAAATCTAATATCGGTAAAGCCGAGTTTTTCAAGCTCGTCCCTGCATTTTTTGATATCATCAGCCGAAAGCTTTGAACTGCCGGTTATTCCCGCCGAAATTTCCACTTCGCCTGCCGTCTTTTTAACAAGAGTAAATACCTGTTTTACTCCCTCTGCCGCGCTCTTGTTTACGGCGGTTACCTTGTCCGATGATGTCTGCAGATTTTTTCCGAGTAATGAAATGTCCATAGTTACAAGGACTCTGCAAGCTTTCATCTTATCCTTTGACGACCATATCTCAGCCGTACCGTCATAAGTGCTAACATTCATTGTCAGAAGCTCGTCGGCTTTTATCTCAACCGTAGCAGAAGCATTTTCCGTTTTCGCCTTCTCGGCACAAGCCTGTGCAAGCGCCGCAAGCTTGTCGCTCCTGTCGGCAGACTGTATGTCCTTTGAAAGAAGAGAGTAGTCGTATGACTGGAAGTTGGGGAAGATGGTGTTCTCAAGCTCTATATCCGTAAAGCCTGCCTTTGCAAGCTCAGCGCATATTGAAGCATAGTAGTTTACCGCATCTTTGGAATAAGGCGTTGTCCACGGCTTTCCGCCGTTATCTGCGGCGGCGTCAAGCCAGCTCCAGTTGCCGTCCGAAATTATATATCCTGCGTTATCAAACAGATACGGAGTCTTTCGGTCGTACAGCGTGGTTATCGCCGCTACAGGTGTCAACCCGATGTCGTTGCACGCATTAACTATCTGCTGTGCTGTCAACTTGCCTTTGTTTACATCGGTATTATCCTTCACGGTGCTTAGCGCCGACTTGTACAGCAGCTCTCCTGTTGTATTCTTCAGCGTGAATACTGCCGTATTATATCCGTTGTCTTTAAGCGTTGTCAGCTGTTTTTTAAGCGCACTCTCGCTCTGGAGCGCCGTATCGGGAACTAAAGCCGCATATAAGACTTTGTTCTCTGTCGGATCATCCTGAGGCTTTTCGGTAGTTGTCTGCGGCGACGATTCTGTGGATGTGCCGTCGGAAGACGTATCATCGCCTGAGGATTCGGGCGGTACCCATACCGGCTCGCTTACCGCAGAGCTGTTCTGATTATCTGTGCCGAAGAACTTCAGCAGCGGCGAGGCTACCGAGTAACCGATAAAAACCAGCGCGCCTAAAATTATTACGAAAAGCACTCCCTCAAATATCTTTCTGCCTGTGCTTTTGCGCCTCTTGTACAGATTTTTTCTTGTTCTCTTGACTTTAAAACCGTTTTTTCTTCTCATAGTATTTCGCATCCTTATCTCAGATAGCGCCTGTATTGTATCCTGTCAGCGCATAAAAAGCAAGCGACATAATTCCTATAAATACCATCATTATCGGCATTCCTCTGAAAGCCTCGGGGATAAGCGGTGAGTTAAGGCGGTCATTTGCAATATGCAGGAAGAATACCGCAATAAAGAAGCCAGCCGCTATTCCTACTCCAAAGCCCATATACGAAAAGAAATCTCCGTGATAAGTCGTATTCAAAAACAACGCACCGAGTACAGCCGCATTGAATACGGACAAGTGGACATATTTCTTTATGTTTCTGAATATTTTCGGCATAAACCGCCATATAATGAGCAGGCTTCCCGTATATACTATGCTCACCACCACCGTGTATATAAGCGGCATAACGACATAGAAATACTGCCACTCGGCAAGCCAGCCGTCAATAAAATATGTGATACAGCTCGAAATGACGATAACATATGTTATGCCGACTCCGAGTCCGAATATACTCTCCTTCTTTCTTGAAGCGTAAAATGCTACGCTTGTGCCGAGCGCACGGGAGAATATTGCATTTTCAACAAACATCGCAAGCATTGCGGCGTTAATAAATAATAACAGTTTATCCATTCTGCCGCTCCTTACTTCTCATTGCCGCTTTGCAAAGCAGGCGTAGCGGCGTCTTTTTTATCCTGTGAGGATGCCTTATGATATATCTTTACCGCCTCTGCGTTGTGCTGAGCCGCATTTTGCTTTATTCTGCGGTTGCGCAGATAGTTATAAAGCGCTCTGAATGTTCCTGCCATTATTCCGACAAGGATAAATCCGCCGAAAGGCGACTCAAATGCGGAAATGCTGAAATCAAACAGCTTTATGCCTGCTAATGTGCCGAAGCATATCACCTCTCTGAATCCTCCCGTAAGCACGCATATCACCGAAAAACCGGCTATAAAGAACAGCACATCCACTATCATTTTAAGCCTGTTTTCAAGATAAAAGCGGCTCTCGGTCTTTGAGAATATAAGCGCATTGGTGATAATAAGCGGCATATATATACCGATAAGCTCAACCGTAAGCGGAAACATCTGCTCGAGCAAAAGCACGGTGGGGATATAATAGACCGAGCCTACAACCGCATATATAATTACTCTGAGGGTATAAACGATTTTCTTCGGTATAAAAGAACAGGTCACTATCGTAAGAAAAGATATTAAAGCAAACGCAATGGCGATGACCACGCCCTTTTTAAAGGTGGTCGCAGCAATTATAACGGGTGCGTTTACTATACCTGTCATCAGCACAACATTCTGTTTTGCAAGACCGTCAAAAAGATCACGGGTAAACTTGAAGTTACTTTTGCGTGTCTTCAGCGGCTTCATCTGTTTTGCCTGAGCCATTCTGCGCCTCCTTTGCGTTTATTTCCGTATTATCGGCGGTTTGCGCCGAAGGTTTTTTGCGTTTTTTTACAGCGTCGCTTATTTTATCCGAAATGCTCTCATATATCGGCTTTTTATGACGCTTTACCTTTGTCACCTTGTTGTCGATGGGAGGCATATTATAATTCACGGGTTCTATCATTATCTCCTGAGTATCCGTAAGGGCAGGCGTCTTTCCCTGCTTTGCGTCCTTCGACACTCGCTCAAACGAGCCTAAGTTGAGCCTCAGATATCTTATAAGCTGTTTTGTCTTTGTCACTATCATAAACCACAGCTTATCAAGATACAGCGACAATGCATTTACTATAAGAAGCGAGAACACAAATACACCCTCGATATTTGCCGTATTTCTGAAAATAACGGTTATCGTGCCGAGCGCTATTCCGTACAGCATTCTTCCGCCGTTTGTAAGAGGAAGCGTCTGCGGATCGCTTGCAAGGAATATGAAGCCGAACAGCACAAATCCGCTGATAAAACGGAATACCGTACTGTCAATTGCCGGCTGTACATCTGTCGTTAAATAAGACAGCACGCCTATTACCGCCATACCGCTTACAGTTGTCGAAAGAGATACGCTCCTGCGGCAGATAAGGCAGACCGCGCTTACTATAAGCACCAGTATGTGAGTCGTTCCTATAGGCCCTGCAAACTGTCCCATCAGTATCTCAAGAGGGGAGAGCGAAGGCATTGCGCCGTTCTTTATAAAACTGCTCTCAATACTGCTGACGAGCGTTCCCGTTTCTCCGAACAGCTCGGGCTGTGCGCCGAACTGAGGATACATCAGTACCTGCGTGGGATAGCAGATTATAAGAAAGGCTATGGCAACCGCCGCAGGATTGAAAATATAATTATCCTTGCCGCCGAAAATATGCTTTACTGTTATCGCAAGCACCGCACCGATAACAACTATATAATACTCCACGCTTGCCGGGAGCATCAGCGCAAGCGCCATTCCGTAAGCAATGGTGGACAGATCCTTTACGCCGTATTCCTTCTTTGAAAGAAAACAGCCTATCATATCGGTAAGTATACAGCAAAGAACCGAGCAGGCGCAGACAGCCACAACTCTCCAGCCCGAAAAGCAGGTAGCTATTACCGTTATCGCCAGCATAAAAAGAATCTGGTCGCCATATATACTGCGGGCTTTACGCAGTTTTTTCTGAGCCGCCTCTTTTGCCATAAGCAAAGGAGCGTCTTCTATCTTTTTTAACAACTCTTCATTTGTCGGTCTGTTCATTTATCAGATTTGTCCTTTCAGACTGTATGCGGTTTTTACCGCACAGGATATCACCCGTCACATATAATAATATACAACGGTCATTTATATTCGGTATAAAAACGGAGGTGCAGTTATGCGTATAGATACGCTTGCAGGAAACACGGTAAAAATCACTCTCGAACCATCCGATATGGACGGATGCAATATAAAGTACGAGGATATCTCGGGCCGCTCTCACGAAACCGAGCTTGCCCTGTCACGCCTTATTTCTTCCGTCTGCGAAAAGCACGGTCTTAAACTGTCGGGAGAGAGACTTCTTGTAGAGGCGTTTCCCAAATGCGACGGAGGCTGTACGCTTTATGTCTCCTGCCTTAAAAGCGCAAGACAAAAGCCGTCAAGACCATCCTGCGAGGATAACCGTATCGTGATATGCTCGGGCAGGCTAAGCGATATCGCCGCCCTTTGCCGCATCCTCCGTAAAAAAAGAGAAAAGGCGTCTTTATTTCACGATCCAAAAACAGACAGCTACCGTCTGGTCATATATGCCTGCAAAAACGCAGTTAAGCATATCGCTGCGGAATATACCGAAATAATCGGCAGCGGAAAAGCCGCCCTTTTCGATACGGAAGAATACTTCAGGCTGATAACGCCGACAGCGCCGGAAATTATCTCCGACTGCTTTTAGCGTATAAGGTCTGCCGCCGCCTTCATATCCTCCGCTTTAAACAGATATGTTCCTGCTACCAGAACATTTGCTCCTGCAGACTTTGCTACAGCGGCTGTATCGGCATTGATTCCGCCGTCAACCTGTATGTTCATCTGCTCAAAGCCGTTATTATTGCAATATTCCCTTAGCTGTTTTACCTTTTCGGCGCACTTTGGGATAAAGCCTTGTCCGCCGTAGCCGGGTTCTACTGTCATAACAAGCACCATATCGCACAGCTCAAGATACGGTATACATTCTTTCCAATCGGTATCGGGCTTTATTGCAAGTCCCGAGCGCATACCGCACCGCCTGATCTCAGCGAGGTTTTCTTTTGTATCGCCGTTGCTTTCAAGGTGTATAGTCAGCATATTACTGCCAGCGTCGGCAAAAAGAGGTATCAGCCTTGTAGGATCGATTACCATAAGATGCGTATCGAAATACATATCGCTTACTCGCCTGATTGCCTTTACCACATTGTTTCCGTAGGTTATATTGTCAACAAATACGCCGTCCATAACATCTATGTGGAGCCAGTCTATGCCCGATGCGTCGGTACGGGAGATCTCTTTTTCTATATTTGCAAGATCACTCGCAAGCAATGACGCCGAAATAACAGTTTTCATTGTTTCTCCTCTGCACGGCAGTTCAGCCGTACGAAAAATCTACTTATTCATTATAATGATATATCATAACCGCTTTTTCGTCAAGTAAATGCAAAACTTTAATCGAAATTTCCCCGAATTATACAAAAAATCAAGCAATAATGCCCGTTTTATAGGCAAATTGCGTGTCGATAAATGCGCATTAATACAGTATCTGCAACATTTTTTGTCTTATCCTCGGCGATATTTTTACCGCCGTTTGCAATGACAAATCACTGTCGTTTGAATTTTTGCATATTTTTCAGAAAATAAATTCAGATGCCGGTATATAAACCGCAATAATCGGTTGCGTTTCTTCCAGTTTTGCAAGATATTTAAATAAAACTTGCACAATGATGATTGTGCTGTGGCACAAAAGGCGAAAAAAGCGGTTGACCTTTAACTGTACGGGTAGTACAATACAGGTAAAGAAAAATAAACGGCAACGGCGCAGGACAAGGTGTTCTGCGCCGTTTTGTCAAACAGGAAAGGACGAAGTAAAAATGTATAAATGCAGTTTAGACAGAATGAAAGATAAGATAGCTACTTTCAGCAAATTCGGTGATGCGGGACATGGCGGAATCACCCGTTATTCGCTGTCACCCGAAGCGCTGATGGCGAGAAACGAATTTATCAAGCGTATGAAGGCGATAGGCGCAGAGATAGAGATCGACGATGTTGCAAATATCTATGCTACGCTTCCCGGCACCGATCCCGACGCAAAGCGTATAGTAATGGCTTCGCACTGCGACTCGGTTAAGAACGGCGGCAACTATGACGGTATTCTCGGCGTTATGTCCGCTATGGAGGTACTTGAAACGGTTGCAGAGCAGTCAATTCCTCACAAGCATCCGCTGACGGCAATGATATGGACTAACGAAGAAGGCTCGCTTTATCCGCCTGCCATGATGTGTTCGGGTATTGTCTGCTACGACTATCTTCCCGAAGATATCAGAGCAAAGTTCAAGTACGAAGATATGATGCAGTCAAAGGGCATTCTTGATAACACCGGCACATTCGGCGAAGCTCTTGAAAAATCGGGCTTCAAGGGCGACAAGAAGTATCGTCTTTCTCCCGAAAAATATATGTATATGTTTGAAACTCATATTGAGCAGGGACCTATCCTTGAAGACGCAGGAAACGATATCGGCGTTGTAGACTGCGTGCTGGGTATGTTCAACTACAGACTTAAGTTCTACGGTCAGACCACTCACGCAGGAACATTCCCGATGCCTAAGCGCCGTGACGCATTCCTTGCCGCTTCTCAGGCCCTGTGCTATCTGCACGAAGAGATAGACAAGCTCGGCTACAGCGACCTTGTTTACACAACGGGCGAAGTAGTATGTCATCCTTGCGTACATACCTGCGTACCCGACTATTTCGACTTCTCATTCGATTCACGCCACGAAGATCCCAAGGTACTCGAAAAGGTGCTTGCCATTGTCAAGTCCTGCGAAGAAAAGACATGGGCAGGCTGTACCTGCAAGGTTGAGAAGGCATGGAACCGTGACACGGTATACTGGGATAAAAAGCTTGTCGGATATGTTAAGCAGGCTGCTGAAGAATGCGGCGTAAAGCACCAGTACATACACTCCGGTGCAGGACATGACGCACAGTTTGCCGCATATATGCTGCCTACTACAATGATATTTGTACAGTCAAAGGATGGTCTTTCACACTGCGAACCGGAATATTCAAGCCCCGAGCATTGCACCGAGGGCGCAACGGTAATGCTGAACGCTGTTCTCAAGGCAGATAATGATTAATTGTGATATCTACGACCACTTCTTTTTTTGGTATATTTCCTGACTGATTTTGCTTTGTTTATTATGATTTGCACCTGCTTTTTGCAGGTGCTTTTTTGTATGGCAGGGATAAAGCATAACTAAAAGGGGCTGTAGAAACAGCCCCTCATTGTTAGTTTATATACCTGCGTATTGAAGCTTAATTACATTTATCGAGCCGTCCGATGCGCCGATATAGATTTTGTCAATAGTAGACAAATCACTGCCGTATGCGCTTACTATCGAATCGTAGCTCCACTTTGCGTAATAGCCGTCTGTGCCGTATCCGGACTCGGTGGGTGACATTCTCAGCCATCCTGCGCCGCCCGACCAGCTCTGGAAGATAAGCTCAGCCTTCTGATAATCGCCTGTATATTCGATATAGAAGTAGCCGCCTTCCTTAATGTCGTTTACATCAATTTCACCACCGTTTTTAGCGGTGTTATAGCCGAGAGCCTGACCCCATGCGCCGCACCATGCATTTCCGTAATAATACTGGATGTAACCGTTCTTGGTGTCGTCGGTGTCACCTGTATCGCCGGTATTGCCGTTACCGCCTGAAACATACGAGAATTTAGTTACATTGAGCCAGCCGTTTCTTACTGCAAGGTGCAGTTTGTCAAGAGTTGAAAGAGGTGCACCGTACTGTGATGTAATAGTATCATACGACCATTTTGCATACTGTGCGCCGCTGTCGGTAGTACCCGTTTCATCGGGAGAAATTCTCTGCCAGTTTGCACCGCCCGACCAGCTCTGCATGATTATTTCAATTTCATCTGCCGTACCGGTAAACTCGGCATAGAGATATCCGCCCTGAGTAAAGTCGGAAGGATCAACCTTACCGCCGTTCTTTACGAAGTCAAGGCTGAGTGCCTGACCCCAGTTCCAGCAGGAAGCGCTGCCGCTGAACAGTACGGTTTCTTTCTGCTCGGCAGGCTTATTATAATCCGTGAAGTTATCCTTATAGTTGTAACCGCAACGCTCGCAGGTGTGAAGTGTATAACCCTGTGAGTCTTCTGTAGCTTCTACAACCGTATCTGTGTAGGAATGACCGAGTGCAGAAGTTGTATTTGTATAAGTGTTGCCGCAGCGTGAGCACTTATAGGTTTCGCTTCCCTCGTTTGTACAATCTGCCGCAGTAGAAGATACAAGCTGATAATTGTGACCTGTTACCGAAGATGTTTCGGTGTAGGTGTTGCCGCATACCGAGCAGCGATAGGTGTTGGTGCCCTCGCTTGTGCAATCAGCCGCTGTGGAAGATATCAGCTCAAAGCTGTGTCCCTTTGCACTTATCGTCTTTATATAGCTGTCACCGCAGGAGCAGGTGTATGTTATCGTGCCGCTTTCGGTGCAGGTAGCCTCCTTGGTTGTCGCCGATGTGTACGAATGTTCGTGTTGTGTGGGTTCGTCTTTTCCCTTTACCGTTAATGCGAATGTGTCGCTTGTACCGTCGCTGAAATTGTATACTAAGCTGTATTTGCCGTTTAACAGAGTTTCAAGATACGATGTGTTAAGAGCTACCTGACTGCCGTTCCATGAATAATCCTTAGAGCTGTCGAGAGTGTAGTCTCCGCATACTATTGAAGTTATAGACTGGCCTGCAAGAACAAGTCTTGTAAGTATGCCTGCAGGTGCATCGGCATCATAGGTTCCGCTTGTGTCAACGAGATATGCGCCTGTCTTCTCCTCTGCGCTGTAGAAGTAAATATCATCTACATAGCAGGTGCCGCTCTCTACCTTTTCGCCGCCCGCATACAGTGAGAACTGCTCGATTTTTGTCGTATCGGGCGTATTGCCGCTTGACTGCCATGATGGAGGAGCAAAGTCGTCAAACGGGATTTCAAATATTCTTCCGCTTGTGAAGTCAAGTGTTATCTGATATTCAAAATAGTTGTCGTTTCCATCTTTAAACTGTACGGTAAGAGTATTTCCGCTGTTGTCACCCTCTACCCAGAGGCTGATGCCCTTGTACGAGGAAACATCTCTGCTCTTAAACGCATTATCAACGCCGCAGTAACCTGCTGACGAGCCTACATTATAGCCGAACGCAAGCGCCTTGCCACCGCTTTTGTCTGCAAGAGAGAGCGAAAGCTCATTGCCGTTTGCGTTTTTCTTGTATACATCATACAGTTCATCGTCTGAGGTGTAGCTTTCAAATGTATCGATATTTTCAAGCGTCGATGTATCTGTAACGGTAAGGGCGAACTCGCAATCCTTACCCTCGTAGAAATCAAATACAAGCGTGGTTGTTCCCTCTGCAAGGCTTGAGATATATGATTTGCCGATTATTGCCGTATCACCGCTGACGGTATAATCCACACCCTCGGTGAGCTTTGTTCCGTTAACGCTTATTCCTCTGAACTCGCTTGTCTTTTTGTCAAATGCAATGCTTAAATCCGATATCTTACGGCTGTTTTTATCAACCGTTGCAAACTCGGGAGTAAGTACGGGATCGGGTATCGATGAATCGCTTACCGATACCGTAAGCTTCGGGCTGTTGCCCTCGGTGCAGTTTACGGTAAATACATAATTTTTAAGCTCCAGAGTTTTGAGATAATCCGCTTTAAACGTTATCTTATTGCCGCTGATCGTATACTCTGTACCGTTTGTAAGTGCATTTCCGTCAAGAGAAACACCGCTTAATGTACCCATTTTAAGAATTGCATTAACCGATATATCACCGCCGCTTGATCTGTCGAAGCTCGTTTTTGTCACATCAAGCGAATTTACGATGTTTTTCTTCTGCATATTTTCGGCATGCTCCATAATGAGCAGTCTTGTGGACTCGGTTACCTCGCCTTCGGGACCGTAAACCGTGTACTGATCATAGTCGGGATAAAGCACGCCGTCAACATACGACGCGATCATCCAGTAGTTTGTGCCCGCATATTCCACATTGTCATATACATCGCCCTCAAGCACTTCAAACCACTGAGAATACTCGCTGTCACGGATAGTCTTGTCGGTAAGTCCGAATTCTTCAAGAATTACCGGCTTGTCAAGCTCAGCGCAGGTTTCGCCGTGTATCTTGAACCACAGCAGGTCGTCCTGTCCGCTTCCTGTGTGTTTCAGTCCCCACTGATCAAGATAGAGGTGCGGCGTTCCGAAGTCGAGGGTATCTATTGTCATCAGCTTTTCAAAGTCAACGCCCTCACAGCCGTAGAAAGGATAATTTGATGTTGTGTAATCGTCATAATATCCGTAGGGCTTGTTGAAAAAGCCTTCGTCACCGAGTGAAACCATGTGATAAGGATCAACGCTCTTTACATATTCGCTCATTTCCTTCGCCCAGTTGTACAGGATGTTGTCCTCACACTGTGCGTCAGAGCTGCATCTCGGCTCATTGGCAAGCTCCCATGCAAATACGCCGGGTTCGTCCTTGAGCTTTCTGCCTGTATATACATTCTCGTGATTCAAAAGGGTATTTACATAATCCTTGTACCACTGTTTTATAGTTTCATTTGTATAAAAGTCTTCCTTTTGCAGACCGGTTATACCTATCTGCTCAGCCCAGTCTATGTACTGTCCCATACCGCCGAAGGCGTCCCAATAGTTTGTAAATGTGATGAGCAGCTTCATATCGTGCTGTTCTGCCTGATATATCGCATAATCAAGCTTCTGAAGTCCGTCAGCACCCTCGTTTACCACAGGCTTACCGAGATTCTTGTCGAAATACTGGAAATAGATGCCGTCCTTTTCTCCAGGACCGTCATTGTTGTTTGTGAACACAGGCTTACCGTTGCTAACCTGGTCCGTCTTAACGCCGACATCCATATTGCCCCATACACGAATAACTTTAAGTCCCATAGCCTCTGCGTCATTGAAAACATTGTCAACAGACTCCTTTGACTTAAAGGTCAGATAATAGCAGTTTGTTCCTGCGTAATAGTACGGACTGCCGTCAAGCATAAACTTCGTACCGTCCGCATACACAAACCCGTCTTTTGTTGTGGCTGACGAGCCCGATGTGCTGATTGCCGCAAAAGCAGCAAAAGGTATTGCCGTAACAGTCATACCTACAGCAAGCGCTGCAGCTGTGATTTTCTTAGCAAATGAAACCATCTTTCTCTCCTTTTATAACCATCAGATTTTCCGGCATTTCCGGAAGCTTTGTTCTGATTATAGCATTGTAAAGAAAAACAGTCAATATTAAATTACCTACTTTTACTTAAATAACCCTAAATTTTGTCGTTTTTACCATCACATCAAGTGATTTTATGTGAAAAAGCACCAATTATATGTAACATTTTTATATTTTTATGTAGATTGCGTTTTTTATGTTAGCCTAAACAGTGACAAATTGTTTGTGAAAAATTAGTCAATTGTAACTTAATAATAAGTTTACACAAAAGTTAAGTTATATTTTCGTGTAAACGATGACTTACAACGCATAAAAAGCCGTGATTTCCGACTTCGGAAATCACGGCTTAAGTTATTTTTTCTTGCTTACGCCATTGAAAAAAGATTAATTATCTCTATGCCCTTACTCTCAGCCATCCTCACCGTCTGTCCCGTGCCGCTTCTACCGACGGATTCATCATAGTAGCACACACATCCGTCAGACAGCTCTATCATTCTCGCATTGCGGCGTTTCATACAGTCCTTTGTGTATTCCGAGCCGATATATTCGACTTCGTCTGCCGCCATCAGTATGGCATAGAACTCCTGCTTATCGTTGTAGCTCCAGTTTTTTGTCTGCTCCTCGTTTGAGCAGGGGAGTACAAGATGCAGTTTTATCCCGAGTGCCTTGCGCTTTTTAAGATACAGTATCATATGCGCACACATAGTGTCAAAGCCGAGTGCGCCGCCGCAGTAAAAGTCGGTAACGCCTCTCTTTACAAGTCCGCATATCGTACTGTCAAGCAGAGTTTTCAGCGCATACATATCCGGACAATCTATCTTTCTGTGTCCGGTAAAACATACGGCATTCATACGCAAAGCCCTCCTTACAGAAAAAAAGCCGTATCTGTTCAACAAATACGGCTGATAATGCTAAAAGCAAGTGTGTGATCAGTCAACCTTTTCTTCGATGAACTTAACGATGTCACCGACAGTCTTGATCTTTTCAACCTGATCATCGGGGATCTCGATATCGAACTCTTCTTCAAAGCTCATAACGAGGTCAACAACGTCTAATGAGTCAGCGCCAAGGTCGTCTGTGATGCTTGCTGCTTCGGTAACCTTGTCCTCTTCAACATCGAGCTGATCAACGATTATCTTCTTTACCTTATCAAATACCATTTGAAATCTCCTCCGTTTTTTCAAAGAAATTTTCTTTCGTTAATATTATACGGCATAACGCCGAAATAATCAAGTCGTATTTATAACAAATAAATTATAAAATTTTATTAATTTAAGCGTAGGTTTTCTACACTTTGCACAACTTTTTGTCCGTCTGACAGCATATTGTGCTTTTGCTCTAAAGGTATGCCGCTTTTTTGTGCTTATTCACTGAACACGCCTATCTTGCGGAACTTCTTGTATCTGTTGTCAAGCAGGGTAGGAATGTCGAGCTTTGACAGCCGTTCAACTGCGCTGATAAGATACTCGGATATATTTTCCGCCGTCTGTGCAGGGTCTGTATGTGCGCCACCAACGGGCTCAGGGATTATCTTATCGCATACGCCGAAGCTGTAAAGATCGTCTGCCGTAATCTTCATAAGGTCGGCTGCCTCTTTTTCTCTTGAAGGGTCCTTCCATAATATCGAAGCGAAGCCTCTCGGAGAAATAACCGAATACAATGCGTGCTCAAGCATTGCAAGCTCGTCGCATACCGCAAGAGCAAGCGCACCGCCGCTTCCGCCTTCACCCAGCACTACCGAAATAACGGGAGTCTTCAGCGTCATAAACTCGGCGATATTCTTTGCTATAGCTTCGCCCTGACCTCTCTTTTCTGCGTCTACTCCGCAGAATGCGCCGGGAGTATCAACAAAACAGATAACGGGGCGGTGGAATTTTTCCGCCTGATATGCAAGTCTCAGCGCTTTTCTGTAGCCCTCGGGGTGAGGCATCGAAAAGTTCGACTTTTTGTTTTCGTCCAGATTTCTTCCCTTTACCTGTGCTATGACGGTAACGGGAGTGCTGTTCAGCGTTGCTATACCTGCCATTATAGCCGCATCGTCACCGAAATGACGGTCACCGTGAAACTCGACGAAATGATTGAATATAGCAGGAATATAATCATTTACCGTAGGACGGTTTTTTTCTCTGATTATCTCAAGATGCTGTGTAGCAGTCAGATTTGACATTTCTCATTCGTCCTTTCAACCGTGCTGCCAGTTTGCGCCGATTTTTTTGTAGTTGTGAAGTCTGAGGATATTCGACAGCGTTTTACGCATAGAGCGTCTGTCGGCTATCGCATCGACAAAACCGCTTTCCAGAAGGAACTCAGCCGTCTGGAAGTCGTCGGGCAGCTTCTGCTTTATCGTATCCTGGATAACTCTTCTTCCGGCAAATCCGACCAGCACCTTAGGCTCTGCAAGGATTATATCTCCCAGACTTGCAAACGACGCCGTAACGCCGCCTGTTGTCGGATCGGTCAGAACAGTGATATAAAGACCGCCTGCGTCGCTGTGGCGTTTTACCGCACCGCTTGTCTTAGCCATCTGCATAAGGGAGATGATACCCTCCTGCATTCTTGCTCCGCCCGAAGCGGTAAACAGTATCACGGGCAGTTTATGCTCGGTCGCATATTCAAATGCTCTTGTTATCTTCTCGCCGACAACGCTTCCCATGCTCGCCATCATAAAGTTGGAGTCCATTATACCGATAACGGCACGGTAGCCTCTTATGGTACACTCACCGGTAACTACTGCGTCATTAAGTCCCGTAGCCTCCTGCATCCCTTTTATCTTCTTCTCATAATCGGGGAAGGAGATAGGGTTGAGCGAGGTCATATTCTCGTCGAAGGGCTTGAAGCTGTCTTTATCCGCCGTGATATCAAGACGCTCTTTTGCGGACAGTCTTGCGTGATAGTTACAGGTCGGGCAGGTCTTTTTGCGCTTTTCAAACTCGTCCATATAGAACACGCTCTGACAGCGAGGGCATTTGAACAGCAGATCCTTCGGTATCTCGGGAGCTTTTGCCTGCGACTGCTCTTCTTTTTCATCGTTAAAACGGTCCTTGACCATTTTAAACAAATCTTCTAACAATTATAGCACCGCCTTTTCGTTTGCTTGTGGCTTTATCAATAATTCGTCAGATCCTTGCGGTTAAGGAAGCCTATGTCGAAGTTTCCGCTTTCGACATCCTCGTCACGCAAAAGATTGAGCTGAAAATCTATATTGGTATTGATACCTTCGACAAGGAACTCCGCAAGTGCGACTTTCATCTTCTGTATTGCTTCTTTCCTGTCTGTGCCTTTTACCAGCACCTTTGCTATCATGCTGTCATAATAGGGAGGTATCTCGTAGCCCTGATATACCGCAGTGTCGATCCTTACTCCGAATCCGCCGGGCATATGTATGGACTTGATACAGCCGGGACACGGGCGGAAGTTGTTCTTGGGCTCTTCCGCATTGATACGGCACTCTATTACATGGCCTGTGAGCTTTATATCCTCCTGCTTATACGGCAGGGGGAGCCCTGCGGCAATGTTTATCTGCGCTTTTACAAGGTCTACGCCTGTTACCATCTCGGTAACGGGATGCTCGACCTGTATTCTTGCGTTCATCTCCATAAAGTAGAAGTTGAGGTCCTTATCTACAAGGAACTCTACCGTTCCTGCGTTTGAATAGCCGCACGCCTTCGCGGCTCTTACTGCCGCCTCGCCCATTCTTCTGCGGAGGTCTTCGGTCATAACGGGGCTGGGACTTTCTTCAAGCACCTTCTGGTTGCGGCGCTGTAAAGAGCAGTCACGCTCGCCGAGATATATTACATTTCCGTGTTCGTCGGCAAGAAGCTGTATCTCGATATGTCTCGGATTAACTATGAACTTCTCGATGTATATATCATCGTTTGCGAAGAACTGCTTTGCCTCCTGCTTTGCGGCGGTTATAGCCGCCTCAAGCTCTTCGGGCTTTTCTACAAGTCTTATGCCTCGTCCGCCGCCGCCTGCGCTTGCCTTTACCATTATGGGATAGCCTATCCTGTCGGCTATCTCCTTAGCTTCTTCAATCGTTTCGACAACGCCGTCTGAGCCGGGAACAACGGGAACGTCGTTTTCTATCATGGTCTTCTTGGCGTTTGCCTTGTCGCCCATTGCGTCCATAGCGTCAGCACCGGGACCGATAAACTTTATTCCGCACTTATCGCAAAGGCGTACAAAATGGCTGTTCTCGGAAAGAAAGCCAAAGCCGGGGTGTATAGCCTGTGCGCCTGTTATCTCACAGGCCGCAAGCAGAGCCTTTGAGTTAAGATAGCTGTCCTTTGACGGAGCAGGTCCTATACATACCGCCTCGTCGGCTATCTGGGCGTGAAGGGCAGTCTTGTCGGCTGTAGAATATACGGCTACCGTCTTTATGCCGAGCTCTCTGCACGCACGGATTATTCTGATAGCGATCTCGCCTCTGTTGGCGATGAGAATCTTATTGAACATACAGGGTTCGCCTTCCGTTATTTGATAGCAAAGGTGATCTCTGCGGATACCGCTTTTTCACCGTTTACCGTTGCAAGAGCCTTGCCTACACCGATAGGTCCCTTGACTTTGATAATTTCAACTTCGAGTCTGAGCAGATCGCCGGGCACTACCTGTCTGCGGAACTTTGCTTCCTTAACGCCGCCGAAAAGCCCTATCTTACCCTTGTTCTCGGGCAGAGCGAGCATTGCTACCGCACCTGCCTGTGCAAGCATCTCAAGCATAAGTACGCCGGGTACTACGGGATAACCGGGGAAGTGCCCCTTGAACCAGAACTCGTCCTCGTTCATGTACTTGGTAGCGACAACACGCTGACCGGGTTCCATCTCTTCAATCGTATCTATCAGCAGAAAGGGATCTCTGTGAGGAATTATCTCCATTATCTGCTCTTTATTCATCAGTGCCATTTTCAGTCCTCCGTTATTCTATTATTATCAGCGGCTGACCGAACTCAACAGCCTCTCCGTCCTTTACGGCGATAGAAGCGACCGTACCCGAGATATCCGCCTGTATCTCGTTCATAACCTTCATGCTCTCAACGATGCACACGATGTCGCCCTCGTTTACCTTATCGCCGACCTTGACGAAGGGCGGCTTTGTGGGGGAGGGGGCAGAGTAGAATGTACCTACAATGGGGCTCTTTATGCTCTTTGCAGGTGCCTGTGCAGGCTGCTCGGGAGCGGAAGCCACGGGTGCTGCCGCAGGAGCTGCTGCCATAGGCGGCATAGCAGGCATCATAGGGGGAGCGGGAGGGGGATTTTTCTGTCCCAGCTCAAGCTCGAACTTGTCATTCTTCACATACATATAGGACAGACCGCTGTCCTTCATGATACCGATGAATTCTTTTACCGCATCGGTAAGTGCATTCGTTTCAAACTGCATATTCCGTTAACCTTTCTTTATATGTTCTCATTCCTCTACGGGAGCAAATGCAAGACAAGCATTGTGTCCGCCGAAGCCCAGCGAGTTGCTGAGTGCGCCTGTTATCTTCATATCTCTTGTTCCCTCGGGTACATAGTCAAGGTCACATTCGGGATCGGCAACCTTGAGTCCGAGAGTGCGGTGAACCTTCTCGTTCTTTATCTGAAGCGCACAGGCTACCGCCTCAACGCCGCCTGCGGCACCAAGCAGGTGTCCCGTCATCGACTTTGTAGAGTTGATAACCATATTCTTTGCGTGTTCGCCGAATACAAGCTTAACTGCCGCTGTTTCGGTCTTGTCGTTTATCGGAGTGGAAGTGCCGTGAGCATTTACATAGTTAAAGGTTTCGGGCGCTCTGCCTGATTCCTCAACTGCAAGCTCCATAGCCTTTGCGCCGCCCTTACCCTCGGGATCGGGGCTGGTTTCGTGATATGCGTCGCAGGTTGCGCCGTAGCCGACTATCTCTGCGTAGATATTTGCGCCTCTTGCCTTAGCGTGCTCGTATTCTTCAAGAATAACGATACCGCTTCCGTCGCCTAATACGAATCCACTTCTCTCAGCGTCAAACGGAATGCTTGCTCTGTCAACATCGGTAGACTTTGTGATAGCGTGCATATTGTTGAAGCCTGCATAAGCAAAGCCGATAGAGCACTTTTCTGTGCCGCCTGCAATGGCAACATCCATATATCCGTGCTTTATAGCGTGGAACGCTTCGCCGATTGCGTGTGTGCCGCTGGCGCAAGCCGATACGGTGCAGTAGTTTACACCCTTGAAGCCTGTGCGTATAGCGACTGTGCCTGCCGCCATATTTCCTATCATCTTGGGGATAGTGAATACGGATACTCTCTTGTTGCCCTTGTTGTGATATGTGAGCATTTCTTCCTGAGTAGTTTCCATACCGCCGATACCCGAGCCTATGATAACTCCGCATCTGTAAGGATCGAGGTCCTTGAAATCCGTTCCTGCATCCTTAAGCGCTCTGTCAGCCGCATACACCGCATACTGCGTCAGTATATCGGTACGGCGAATCTCCTTCTTGTCGAAAAGATCGTCTGCGCTGAAGTCTTTTACGGAAGCCTTTACATTAAGCTCATCGCTCTGTCCGGGGAACCACTGCTCAAGCGTGAAGCCGTGCTTTCCTTCCAGAAGGCTGTTCCAGAAATCTTCTTTGGTATTTCCTATAGGGCTGACTACGCCCACACCGGTGATTACAACTCTGCTCATTTTTATATTTCCTTTCGTGGATATCCGTCTTACATCGATAAGCCTCCGCTTATCTCTATTACCTGTCCGGTAACATAGCTTGCGTCGGGTGACGCAAGGAACGATACAACACCTGCTATCTCGTCTACCTCGCCGTATCTCTTCATAGCGATCATACCGAGTATTGCCTGCTTTGCCTCATCGGGCAGAGCGTCGGTCATAGCTGTCTTTATAAATCCGGGAGCTACTGCGTTACAGGTTACATTTCTCGAACCGAGCTCCTTGGCGGTAGTCTTTGTCATGCCTATTATAGCCGCCTTTGTAGCGGAATAGTTCATCTGTCCTGCGTTGCCGTAAAGTCCTGCTACGCTTGCAAGATTGATTATCCTGCCGCTGCGCTGTTTCATCATAACCGAGCCTGCGAACTTTGTCATATTGAACACGCTCTTCTGATTTACCGCAACAACAAGGTCATAGTTCTCCTCGCTCATTCTTGCAATAAGTCCGTCACGGGTAATGCCTGCGTTGTTGACAAGAACGTCTATACTGCCGAAATCAGCCTTGACATTCTTTACAAATGCCTCGCACTGATCGTACTTAGACACATCGGCTATGTACTTTTCGCACTTTACGCCGAGAGCCTTTATCTTGTCCATAATGTCGTTGTTCTCAAAGCAGCTTTCCGCAATATCGTTGAGCGCTATGTCGTAGCCGTCCTTTGCAAGACGCAGTGCTATTGCCGCACCTATTCCTCTTGCGGAGCCTGTGATGATAGCAGTTGCCATTTATTTTCTCCTTTGTTTTTTATCGTTATCTGTTCAGCAGCTTTTCAGCCTCAGCGAACATTTCTTCAACTATTTCCTTTGCAGGCTGTACCTTCTTTACCATACCTGCTATAGCTCCGCATAAGAACGAGCCTTCGTCAAGATTTCCGTCCTGTACTGCCTTGCGCAGTGAACCGAGCGTTATCTGCTCAAACTCATCGGGAGTTATCGTGCCGTTTGTTTCGCCGCTTGCCAGCCTCTTCGAGAACTTTGTCTTGACATTTCGGCAGGGATGACCGGTATATCTGCCGGTTACTATGCTGTCGGTATCCTTTGCGTCAACAACGAGCTGTTTATATGTCGGATGTATCTGACATTCTTCTGCGGCAAGGAATCTTGTGCCGACCTGAACGCCCTCGGCGCCGAGCATAAAGCTTGCGGCAATGCCTCTGCCGTCTGCTATACCGCCTGCGGCGATAACGGGGATAGATACAGCGTCAACTACCTGGGGAACAAGGCACATTGTAGTGTTCTCGCCGATATGTCCGCCTGACTCCGTACCCTCTGCTATAACAGCGGAAGCTCCGCTTCTCTCCATTCTCTTGGCAAGAGCTACGCTTGGAACTACGGGAATCACCTTTATGCCTGCGTTGTTCCACGCTTCCATATACTTTCCGGGGTTGCCTGCACCTGTCGTTATCATAGGTACGTTCTCGTCGATAACGAGCTGTGCGAGGTCGTCGGCATTGGGGCTCATCAGCATTATATTAACGCCGAAGGGCTTATCGGTGAGCGATTTTGCTCTTCTTATCTGTTCTCTCAGATAATCTATGGGAGCGGAGCCGCCTGCGATTATGCCCACGCCGCCTGCATTTGATACAGCCGCCGCAAGTGTGCTTTCGGCAATCCACGCCATACCGCCCTGAAAAATGGGGTACTCTATGCCGAGTAACTTAGTTATCCTTGTTTCCATTAGTTTTACTTTCCTTTCGCTGTACTTAATACTCGAATATTGTCGCACCGTAGGTAAGCCCTGCGCCGAAGCCGACAAGGCATATCTTCATGCCCCGTTTAAGTCTTCCCTGCTTGTCAAGCTCTGCAAGGCACATAGGTATGCAGGAGCTTGAGGTGTTGCCGTGAGTCTCAAGGTTGGTGTAAACCTTGTCAAGATCTACTTCCATCTTCTTCAGCGCCGACTGAATAATTCTGATATTCGCCTGATGAGGTATAACAAGGTCGATATCGTCAAGCGAAATGCCCGAATGTGAGCATACATACTCAACGGCGTTTGCCATTGCGTCAACCGCAAACTTATATACCGCCTTGCCGTCCATCTGTAAATAGCGCTCCTTATTAGGAGTGTCGATTATATCCTTAAGGCAGTCATCACCCTTGAAGAAGGGGTTGTTTCTGTCATAATAGGTCTTGCAGTACAGGTTCTGGAGCATATCGCCCTCAGCGCCCGAATGGCTGTGATATTCCTTGCCTTCGCCCTTTTCCACAACTACCGCACCTGCGCCGTCGCCGAATAAAATACAGCTTCCTCTGTCGGTGTAGTCTATCTGGCTTGTAAGGCGTTCACTTGCTATCACGAGAATCGTCTTGTAGGTGTCTGTCTCAAGGTAGTTTCTCGCTACATCAAGAGCCGAGATGAAGCCCGTGCAGGCGGTGTTGATATCCATGCAGGCACAGGGCTGTGCGCCGATGATATTCTGCACAAGGCACGCCGTATTGGGATAGAAGAAGTCGGGGGAGCAGGTAGAAACGATTATGCAGTCGATATCCTTAGCTGTCTTTCCCGCTTTTTCAAGCGCCGCCTTTGCCGCTTCAGCCGCCATAATAAAGTTCGGCTTGTCGGGGCTTACCCGTCTTTCACGGATGCCCGTTCTTGTAGATATCCATTCGTCCGTAGTATCGATAAACTTTGTGAACATCTCGTTTGTGGCTACCGCCTCGGGAGTGTATTCTCCCGTACCCAGTATAGTTATTCCGTTCATATCCTTTTCCTTCCGAGCGGCTTTAATGCCGCCGCTTATTTATATATATTAAATATTGATTTTATTCGCATTTTGTTGTATAATAAATCAGTAACTGCGGATTCAGTCGGCATAAGGGCATAGTATCCCCTATAATGACGAACCGTCTTATATTTCATTTTACTCTATTTCGGTACTGTTTGTCAATAATTATTTGCTTTTTTGTACCGCAAGACCGTAAAATCGAAGGGTATATTTCAGAATTTCTGCAATATATAACAAATTATACCAATAAGGAGAAGCAAAAATGGCTGATAAGGCAAAAACGATATTTCTTTTCTCGGGACAAGGCTCTCAGTATAAAGGCATGGGCAAGGAGTTTTACGATACCATCCCCGAATGTGCAAAGGTAATGGAGCTGGGCAGTGATATACTCGGTTTCGATCTTGCCGCCGCAATATTTGACGGCGATGAAAAAGAGCTTTCACGCACGATAGTATCACAGCCCGCCATACTCGCAATGTCGCTTATGGCTCTTGAAGCAGCAAAGTCAAGAGGAATAGAGGCGTCAGCCGTTGCAGGCCATTCACTCGGTGAATATGCGGCTATGGCGGCAAGCGGTATGCTGACTTACGAAAACGCCTTCAGAGCGATAAAATACAGAAGCGAGGCTATGGACAAGGCGGCACAGGCAAACCCCGGCGGCATGGCGGCAGTTCTCGGACTTAAAGCCGATGTCATAGAGGATACCTGCAAAGAGATATTAAACGGCGGCGACTATGTTACTCCCGTAAACTACAATTCTCCCGTACAGACGGTCATCGCAGGAACCGTTGCCGGAATAGAAAAGGCAAAAGAGGCACTCGGTGCAAAGGGTGCAAAGCGTATAGTGCCGCTTGCGGTATCTGCGGCATTCCACTCAGAACTTATGAAGAGCGCATCGGAAGAATTTATAGAAAAAGCAAAGGATATTCCTTTTGCAACACCTGCTCTTAAGTTCTACTGCAATGTATACGGCAACGAGCTTACCGATTTTTCTAATATGCCCTCATATCTTGCAAAGCATATCTGCTCGCCGGTAAAATTCACTTCGGAGCTTGCCGCTATAGCAAATGACGGATATGATACCTTCATTGAGCTGGGTCCGGGCAAGGTGTTGACAGGTCTTGTAAAGAAGACGCTTGACGGCGTTACGGCGGTAAATGTTGAGAACGCAGACACGCTTGCAGGGGCGGCTGAACTCTGATGCTGCCCGAAAGCATAACGGCGCTTGATCTGTCGGTGCTTGACTTTATCCGTCACACACTCGCAAATCCCGTTGCGGATGTTATCATGACGCTTGTTACCTACAGCGTGGAATACGGTATATTGCTTATCCTCGCCTTTATAATTATGATGTTCATAAAGAATATGAGAAAAACGGGCGTTGCGATGCTGGTATCCTCTGCGCTTGCTCTAATTCTGGGCGAGCTTGCGCTAAAAAATATCATCTGCCGTCCCCGTCCCTTTATGATAAACGGCTCTGTAGACCTTATTATAAAAGCCCCGTCGGGCTTTTCGTTCCCATCAAGTCACACGGCAGTGTGCTTTGCGGCGGCATCGGTAATATACCTGTTTCACAAGAGAATCGGCATAGCGGCATATATCTATGCGGCGGCAGTCGCATTTTCAAGAATGTACCTTTATGTTCACTATCCGTCGGATGTACTGGGCGGAATAGTGCTTGGTATATGCTGTGGTCTGATTTCGGTCACGGCAATAAAATTCATCGGCGGCAGGATAGAACTCAGTAAAAAGCAAAACTCCGCCGAAAAGGAGCAATCACAATGACAAACAACATACCCGTTTTCGGTATACTGGGACACCCTTTGGGACATACCCTTTCCCCTCAGATACACGCAAGGCTGTTTGAGCTTTCAAACGAGCCTGCGAAGTATGAGATACTGGACACTCCGCCCGAAAAGCTGGGGAGCAGTTTTTCTTATTTCAAAAGCCTTGCAGGCTTCAATATTACAATCCCCTACAAGATAGATATAATAAAGATGTGCGACAGGCTTGACGACACGGCAAAGCGCTATAACAGCGTAAACTGCATAGCAACCGTAAACGGTGTTTCGACAGGCTACAACACCGACTGCACAGGCTTTACAAAGGCGATAGAGGCTATGGGTATGACTCTTTGCAACGAGGTAGTTATGCTCGGCTGCGGCGGAGTCGGCAGAATGATAGCTATAGAAACCGTTCGTCAGGGCGGAAAACTGACTGTAGCGGTAAGAGAAGCGGATATGCCTGTTGCCGCCGCACTTTGCGAAGAGATAAAGGCGGCTTACGGCGCAGAGGTAAAGCACTGCCTGCTTAGCGATATAAGCGGAGCTTTTGACCTTGTGGTAAACGCTACCCCCGTCGGAATGTACCCCAATACCGACGCAAGCCCTCTTACCGAAGAGGCGCTTTCCAACATCTCAGCAAACGGCTTTTTCGACCTTATATATAATCCTGCCGAAACTAAGCTTATGAAGACGATGAAAGAAAAGGGTGTATCAAAGGTAAGCGGCGGTATGCAGATGCTGGTATGGCAGGCGGCGGTCGCCCATACAATATGGAGCGGTGCGGAATATACGGCACAGCAGGTACAGACGATCTCGGATGAAATGATGAGGCTTGTATAATGAGGCCGGTATATCTTTGCGGCTTTATGGGCTGCGGTAAGAGCCATATAGGCAGAATGCTGGCAAAAGAATGCTGTGCGGTCTTTATCGACCTTGACAAGTATATAGTCAATAAGCAGAAGATGACTATACCCGATATCTTCGCATCAAAGGGAGAGCCTTATTTCAGAGACCTTGAAGCGCAGTATATAAAAAATTTCAAGGGCAGAACGATAGTGGCAACAGGCGGCGGCGCAATGCTTAGAGACGCTACTGCCGAATTTGCAAGAGAAAAGGGTATTGTGGTTTTTCTGAACGCTTCGTTTGAAACCTGCTATGAGCGCATAAAGGACGATACAAACCGTCCTCTTGTGGTAAACAATACGGCAGAGAAGCTCAGAGAGATATACGATACAAGACTGCCGATATACAGAAAAAACAGCACCTATGAAATAAACGCAAATACATCCGACAGGCAGATCGCCGCCGAGATAATAAAGCTAATCGAGCTTGACACAAAAACTCACAACAAGCTGAAAGGATAAATATGTACATTTACAACGCATCCGTAATCACTATGACGGATAAAGACTATAACAACGGATTTATCCTTATCGAAAACGGTAAAATAAAAGCGGTGGGCGATATGTCCGACCTCATCGGCTTCACTCCTTCAAAGGAAGATATAAACGCACACGGAAGAACCGCTTATCCCGGATTTATCGACGCACACACCCACATAGGCGCATGGGAGGACGGCTTAGCCTTTGAGGGCGACGACGGAAACGAGGATACCGACCCGTCTACGCCTCACCTTCGTGCGATAGATATGATAAATCCCTGCGACCGCTGTTTTTGCGAGGCGGCTAAGGCAGGCGTTACTTCCGTTGTATGCGGTATGGGCAGCGCAAACCCAATAGGCGGAGCGTTCATCGCTATGAAGACCGCCGGATCAAAGCGCATCGACAAGCGCATAATAAAAGCGCCTGTTGCTATAAAATTTGCACTCGGAGAGAATCCGAAAAATGTCTATAAGGATAAGGACACCGCACCGGTAACCCGTATGGCTACCGCCGCAATTATCCGTGAACAGCTGTACAAGGCAAAACGCTACCAGGAAGATATGGAAGAATACGAAAACTCCATCGGCACAGACGAAGAGAGCGACCGCCCCGAGTACGACGCAAAGTGCGAGGCTCTTCTGCCGCTTCTGCGCCGTGAGATCCCTGCGCATTTCCACGCACACAGAGCAGACGATATCTTCACAGCGATAAGGCTTGCCAAAGAGTTTGATATAGACTATGTTGTTATCCATGCTACAGAGGGTCATCTTATAGCAGACGAGCTTAAGGAGGACGGCGCACGCACGGTGGTAGGCCCTATAATAAGCGAGCGATGCAAGCCCGAGCTTCGTAACCACACTATAACGACAGCCGCCGAGCTTAACAAGGCAGGCGTTCCTGTTTGTATATGCACCGACCACCCCGTTGTACCTGAACAATATCTGCCGCTTTGTGCAGGACTTGCGGTAAGAGGCGGTCTTGACAGAAAAGAGGCTCTTAAGGCTATCACGGTATATGCGGCTGAGATTGCAGGGATAGCCGACAGGGTAGGCACTATTGAGCCCGGCAAAGACGCCGATATAGTATTATACAGCGGCGATCCGCTGTCGATTGCGGATGTTCCCGATATCGTAATTGCAGACGGCAAAATGATAAAATAGGCTTGGAGGGATATTATGCGTGAAATAAGCGTCAACGATGTTAAAAAAGCGGTAGAGAAGCTCTGTATAAGTGCGAATCTCTATCTTCCCGACGGAATGAAGGAAAAGATAAATTCCTGTATCGACTGTGAGAAAAGCGAGCTTTCAAAGCAGGTGCTGGGCGATATAGTAAGAAACATCGACTGTGCAAAAGAGCTTGAAGTGCCGATATGCCAGGATACGGGCATGGCGGTTATCTTCCTTGAAGTCGGTCAGGAGGTACACTTTACGGACGGCGACCTTGTAACTGCTATTAACGAGGGCGTTGCCGACGGTTATGTCGGCGGCAAGCTGAGACTGTCGGTAGTAGAAGACCCTCTCCAGCGCAAGAATACAAACAACAACACCCCTGCTATTATACATACATCTATAGTAAGCGGAGATAAAGTACATATCATGGTTGCGCCCAAGGGCTTTGGAAGCGAGAATATGAGCGCTCTTAAGATGTTCACTCCTTCTGCGACAAAAGAAGATATAATAGACTTTGTTGTAGATACCGTATCCAAAGCGGGAAGCAACCCTTGTCCGCCGATAACGGTAGGAGTCGGAATAGGCGGCGACTTTGAGCTGTCCGCTTTGCTTGCAAAAAAGGCGCTTTGCAGAGATCTGAATATCAGAAATCCGAAACCCCTTTATGCAGAAATGGAAGCGCAGATGCTTGAAAAGATAAACAAGCTCGGAATAGGCCCTCAGGGCTTCGGCGGTACGGTTACTGCACTGTATGTTAATATCGAACAGCACCCCACCCATATTGCAGGTCTTCCCGTTGCGGTTAATATAGGCTGTCATGTAACACGCCACGCCGAAGCGGAGCTTTGATATGAGCAAAGGCAAGGTTATAGGCTCTGTTGCGGCGGCGATACTTGTACCGTCTGCGGTGGTTGCGGCGGCAGTATTCATCCTGCCGTACTTTGACATATCCGCAAGCAACACGCTGTATTACTTCGGCAACGGCACGTCAATATCCGAAGACGGTACGATATCGCTCGGCAAGGAAGACATACTCGGCTACAGCTCGAAATATTCCGACACCATGACGGGATATTTCAAGGCACAGCTTGACGAAAACGAAACATATATCTACAATGCGGTGATGTATGCAAGCGAAAACGGCTACAGCGATATATTTCTGCCGGAAGACGTGTTCGGCGACGGAAGCTTTGACAAGGCACAGGAGCTTGAATATGTGATTACATTTTTAAGCTGTGACAGTCCGTTTGTGGCGCATAATTACACAACCGACAACATACTTAAAGGAAATATTGAGCAGTTTGCGGGAAAAAGCTATTATCACATACAGCTTGAAACGCTCGGCGAGGAATATAAGTCCCGCCGTGAAGCCGCTTACGAAAAGGCTAAATCGGTAATAGCTTCTATTCCCGACGATTGTGACACCGACGCAGAAAAGGCTCGGTATCTTTATAATTATGCAGCTACTAACGCAAGCTATCAGCTCGAAGATTACAGCACGAGAAATGTGCCGATAGCGGATCTGCTTATTGACGGCAAGGCTATCTGCGACGGCTATGCGGATACCGTTACTATGCTGTTCAATATGGCAGGGATAGAAACGGCTTCGGCAAACGGCGTCAGCAACGAAACAAAAAGCGGCCACACGATAAACTTTGCAAAGCTTGACGGCGAATATTACTATTTTGACGCAAGCGCAGACAGCATAGTTTTTGAAAAAGGTTTTAAGCCTGCTTTCTATTTCGGAATGTCATGGGAAGAAACTTCCGACAGCTTTACATTTGACGATAAATTCCAAAACAGATGCCCGAAAACAGAAAAAAGCCTGCTGTCAGGCAATATAGATATTGTAATAAGCGACAGCTCCGAAAAGACGATAGAGAAAACGGCGGAGCTTGTAAAATCGGGCGGTGATATGGGCATAATCGTAAAGTTTGAAAACGGTATATCCGACGATGACCGCAAATCAATAACAAACAGCGTAGCATTGAAGACCGGTGAGCAGATCGGTTCTTTATCTGCGGATAACAGGCTGTACGGCATAAAAATCTATAAGGAATGATTTTTAATGGAACTGAATATTGTACTGGTCGAGCCACAGATACCGCAGAATACGGGCAACATAGCACGCACCTGTGCGGTGACGGGCGCAAGACTGCATATAGTAAAGCCGATGGGCTTTCAGGTGGATGACAAGAAGCTGAAGCACGCAGGGCTTGACTACTGGCATTATCTTGACATAACCTATTATGACGGGCTTGACGACTTTTTTAATAGGAACAGCGGCGGTGAATTTTTCTACTTCACCACAAAGGGCAGAAATACCTACTGCGATGTGCAGTACGGGGATAAAGCATACATAGTATTCGGCAGAGAGGATAAGGGACTTCCCGAAGAATTGCTGTTTAAAAACAAACAGCACTGCGTAAGGATACCAATGGCAAACGAGATGAGAAGTCTTAATCTCTCAAACAGCGTTGCGATAGGCGCATACGAGGTACTGCGGCAATGGGGTTTTCCCGAGCTTCAAAATTACGGTTCGCTTACAAAATACGACTGGAGCAACGCCGAATAAAATAAATACCGAAAGGAAAATAACAATGAAAGTTAAACTTATCACCGACAGTGCAAGCGACATTACACCCGAGGATGAGGAGCGCTACGGCATAGATATAATGCCGTTCGACATCACGCTCGGCAACGAGAGTCTCAAAGAGCGTGTTGACTTCACGGCGGCGGAGTTTCTTGAAATGATAGACAAGTCCGAATATCTGCCCAAGACCTCGCAGATAACGGTAATGCGCTTTGAAGAGAAGATAGAGAAGTATTATAACGAGGGCTATGACGCTATAATATTCACTATCATCAACTCGACCGGCTCAAAGACCTACGAGAACGCGGTTTTAGCAAAGCAGAATATGCTTGCCGAGCATCCCGAGATGGCAAAAATGCGTATCGAGATACTTGACAGCCATTGCTATTCTCTGGGCTACGGCTATCCCATTATTGAGGCGGCGAAAAAGCTTGCGGCAGGTCAAAGCGTGGATAATGTTTTAGCATATCTTACCGATATGTTCGACAACTGCGAAATATATATCATAGGCTTTAATCTGCGCCATATGAAAAAGTCGGGCAGAATAAATGCCGCCGCCGCATTCTTAGGCGAGCTTATGGGGCTGAAGCCGCTAATTTCGCTTATAGACGGCGAGAGCGAGGTCGTAAAAAAATCACGGGGCGAAAAGAACGCCATAGCAGACGCCGTAGAGTATATCTCTCAGCGTGCAATACCCGAAACGCCCTGGGAGATACTCCGCACAAGCGTAACCGAGCTTGAGGATGAATTTATAAAGCAGTACACGGCAAAGGTCGGCAGACCGCCCGAGATGCAGAGCATAGCAGGTGCGGCGGTTGCAAGCAATACGGGGCCTTACATAATCGGTGTGATTATCAGGGGTAATAAGAGAAGATAAGCCGGCCCGACTTCGCCGGCTGCGCCGGAAGCAGTTCCGCCTTTGGATAAGTAGTATCTTTGCAAAGATACTACTTTTCCAAAGGCGGAATTGTCAGCGCCGACTCGGCGGCAGCGGCACGCCGGGACGGTTAAAATAATCCTATAATACCCATAACGAATACAAAGA
>CAMEKR010000010.1 GCA_945921515.1 uncultured Clostridia bacterium
CCGCCCCGTGATTTTTCACGGGGCGGCTCGTTATATAATGGGTGTTACTTGCTTAATTTGGTAGCCTTGTATGAAGTGTGGAGAACTTCGTGAGCAATATGACTGCCGGGCTGACCTAAGAAGTTTTCGTAAACTTCCTTGATATCGGGGCTTTCGTGCGATTTTCTCAGTGTGTTTGCACTGTCAAGGCTGTAGAGAGCCTTAGCACGCTCTGCACGGATATCTGTGAAGTTGCGGACGTCGGCAGGCTGGATAACCTGACCGCCGCCGTTTACACAGCCGCCGGGACAAGCCATTATTTCAATGAAGTGGCATTCAACTTCGCCGTTCTTTACCTGTGTAAGGAACTTCTTAGCATTGGCAAGACCGGATACAACAGCTACTTTAACAGTAAGATCGCCAACCTTGTATTCAGCCATCTTGATGCCTTCAACGCCTCTTACATCCTTGAATTCAACAGGGCTGTCTGCAGATTCGCCTGTGAGCTTCCATACAGCTGTACGAAGAGCAGCCTCCATAACGCCGCCTGTTGCACCAAAGATAACAGCTGCGCCTGTGCCGTTTCCGAGAGGAGAATCAGCTACTTCATCGGGGAGATCTCTGAAGCGTATGCCTGCACGGTTTATCATCTTAACAAGTTCTCTTGTTGTGATGGAGATATCAAGATCAGGAACGCCTGCCGCAGACTGATCTTCTCTGCCTATTTCAAACTTCTTGGCAGTGCAGGGCATAACAGATACGCTTACGATGTTCTTGGGATCGATGCCCATCTTCTTAGCCCAGTAGGTCTTAGTTATAGCACCGTTCATCTGCTGAGGTGACTTGCAGGAAGAAAGGTTAGGAATAAACTCGGGGAAATATGCCTCGCAGAATCTTATCCAACCGGGTGAGCAGGAAGTAATCATCGGCAGAACGCCGCCGTTAGTAACTCTCTCAATGAACTCGTTTGATTCTTCCATAATGGTGAGGTCTGCGCCGAAATTAGTATCAAATACAGCGTTGAAGCCGAGTCTGCGAAGAGCAGCAACCATTTTTCCTTCAACGGGAGTGCCCATAGGATAGCCGAATGCTTCACCGAGCGATGCTCTTACAGCAGGAGCAGTCTGAACAACAACTACTTTATCGGGATCTGCCAGAGCTTCCCATACCTTGTCTGTATCATCCTTTTCGGAAAGAGCACCTGTAGGACAAGCTACAATACACTGACCGCAGGAAACACATGCTGTCTCAGCAAGGTCAAGACCGAATGCACAGTCTATGTTTGTTTTGAAACCTCTGTTGTTAGCGCCGATAACGCCGATACCCTGGAGCTTTTCGCAAGCTGCGATACAACGACGGCAGTGAATGCACTTGTTGTTGTCACGGTACATATGCTTTGAGCTGTAGTCGATATCGTATTCGTTCTTTTCGCCCTCAAAATATGTAGAGTCGTCTACACCGAGTTCCTTACAGAGCTCCTGAAGCTCGCACAGTCCGCTTCTGGGGCAGGCAAGGCAGTCCATATTGTGATTGGACAGAAGAAGCTGTAAAGTCATCTTTCTGCTCTTTAACACAGCAGGGGAGTGAGTAAGAATATTCTTGCCCTCATCAAACTTTGATAAGGGGTAAACGCATGAAGCAACAAGGCTTCTTGCGCCTGTCATTTCAACTACGCATATACGGCAAGCACCGATAGCGTTAATGTCCTTTAACCAGCAAAGAGTAGGTATTTTAATGCCGTTCTGACGACAAGCTTCAAGGATCGTTGTACCTTCTTCTACCGAGTACTCTATGCCGTTAATCTTTATATTAACCATAGTAAAATTATTTCCTTTCAGTGATCCGTCGATCAGGATCATTCCTTAATAATAGCACCAAACTTACACTTAGCCATACAAGCACCGCACTTGATGCACTTTGTTGTGTCAATAGTGTGAGGCTGTTTAACTGTACCGGAAATAGCACCGACAGGGCAACCTCTTGCACAAGCTGTACATCCTTTACATTTGAGATCGATGATTTTGTATGTAAGAAGATCCTGGCATACGCCGGCGGGGCACTTCTTGTCCTTAACATGAGCAATATATTCGTCCTTGAAATAACGCAGAGTAGAAAGTACGGGGTTGGGAGCTGTCTGACCGAGACCGCACAGAGAGTTGTTCTTGATGTAGTAGCACAGCTGCTCCATCTTGTCGAGGTCTTCCATTGTAGCGTTGCCGGAAGTTATTTTCTCAAGCATTTCATAAAGACGCTTTGTGCCGATACGGCAGGGTGTACACTTACCGCAGGATTCATCAACAGTGAACTGAAGGAAGAACTTAGCAATATCGACCATACAGTTGTCTTCGTCCATTACGATAAGTCCGCCTGAACCCATCATTGAGCCGATAGCAATAAGGTTATCGTAATCTATCGGAATGTCAAGATGCTCTGCAGGGATACATCCGCCTGAAGGACCACCTGTCTGAGCAGCCTTGAATGCCTTGCCGTTGGGGATACCGCCGCCGATTTCGTAAATAACTTCACGAAGTGTAGTACCCATAGGAACTTCTACAAGACCTGTGTTGTGAATCTTGCCGCCGAGTGCAAATACCTTTGTACCCTTTGACTTTTCTGTACCCATTGATGCAAACCAATCTGCACCGTTGAGTATGATCTGCGGAATATTAGCGTATGTTTCAACATTGTTGAGAATTGTAGGCTTCTTGAAAAGACCGCTTTCTGCAGGGAAGGGAGGACGAGGTCTGGGTTCGCCTCTGTTACCTTCGATAGATGTCATAAGAGCTGTTTCTTCGCCGCATACAAACGCACCTGCGCCGAGTCTTATATCAAGGTCAAAGTCAAATCCGCTTCCGAAGATGTCTTTACCGAGCATACCGTACTCTCTTGCCTGGTTGATAGCTATCTGTAAACGCTGAACTGCGATAGGATATTCGGCTCTTATGTAAATATAACCCTGTGTTGCGCCGATTGCATAACCTGCAATAGCCATAGCCTCAATAACTACATGAGGATCGCCTTCAAGTACGGAACGATCCATGAATGCGCCGGGGTCGCCTTCGTCGGCATTACAGCATACATATTTTTGATCTGCATCCTTAACGAGGTTTCTTGCCAGCTGCCACTTCTTACCTGTGGGGAATCCGCCGCCGCCTCTGCCTCTGAGTCCGGAGTCGAGGATCGTCTGGATAACATCATCAGGGCTCATTTCCTTAAGAACCTTACCGAGTGCCTGATAACCGTCTCTGCCGATATATTCTTCGATATTTTCGGGATTAATTACACCGCAGTTTCTGAGGGCAATTCTGTGTTGTTTTCTATAGAAGTTTGTTTCTTTAAGAGACTTTATTTCATTTTCACCAACAGTTTCATCATATACAAGGCGTGTAACAACACGACCCTTGAGCAGATGCTCGGAAACTATCTCGGGGATATCTTCTTCCTTTACCATCGAGTAGAATGTACCCTCGGGATAAACTATCATAATGGGACCAAGAGCGCACAGACCGAAGCAGCCTGTACGAACTACCATAACTTCATCGGCAAGACCGTTTGCTTCGATCTCTTCCTGCAGTTTCTTAGCTATCTTTTCACTGCCAGAAGAAGTACATCCGGTACCACCGCATATCAATACTTGTGAACGATACATATATTAATTTCCTTTCAGATTACATAGCGGAGTTTATTGTGTACTTCGTTACAACGTTGCCGCCGATAATATGCTGCTCGATTACTTCAGCAGCCTTTTCTGCTGTCATATTGACATAGGTTACCTTTTCTTTGCCGGGAGCAACTACCTCAACGATAGGCTCGTATTTGCAAAGACCGATGCAGCCTTCCTGCGTAACCATTACATCTTTAATTCCTTTTGACTGTACACCATCGGAAAATGCCTTGAGTACAGGTCTTGCGCCTGCTGCAATTCCGCAGGTAGCCATTCCGACAACAATCTTTGTGCAGCTTGAATCTTCAATTCTGAGATTAACTATCGCCTGCATCTTGTCGCGGATAGCAGTTAATTCTTCGAGAGATTTCATATCTTAATATCCTTTCGTGGTCTTCAGTAATTTGCGCCGCTGTTTAATTCGGCTGTATTTTCGTTGAGGAAAGACTGAATAAAGTCGTTTACCTCATGTGTGTCGCACGGTATATCCCCAAAAATCTTTCTGATTTGCCTTGTATCAAATACAAATCCTTTGCTATCGACAGTATATGAATAGACAATATCAGTATTGCGGTTTGCTTTAACGACAGACATTATCGTTTCTGTCATATTACCGAGCGGCATTCTGTCAATGCTTGACAGTACGAAAATAGCTTTAACCTCTGTGCCTTTTCCTTTTTCGGAATCTATCTCAAATCTACCGCCGCTAAGTTGTGCGGCCATCTTGAAAAAAGGCACTCCGAGTCCGACACTCTTTTTATTTCCGGTTGTATAAAACGGGTCAACGACTTTCATCAATTCGCTATCGGTCATACCGCAGCCATTATCTTTAATTACGACTGTAAGCGTGTCCTCTGCGTTACTGATATTGACGGTTATTTCAATTAAAGAAGCCCGTGCGCTGACTGAATTCTGTACTATATCCAGAATATTGAGTGAGATATCAGAAAACATTATTCGGCATATTTAGCAAGAATACCGTCGATCTGATCAACGGTCAGTTTTCCGTAAACATCATCATTAACCGTCATTACGGGAGCAAGACCGCAAGCACCTATGCAGCGGCATGCGTCAAGCGAGAAGACACCGTCCTGTGTGCATTTACCATCTGAAATTCCGAGCTTCTCAGAGAGCTTCGCAAATATGTCGCCTGAGCCTTTAACATAGCAGGCAGTACCGAGGCAGACGGATATTCTGTACTTACCCTTGGGATAAAGAGAGAATTGCGAGTAGAAAGTGGAAACGCCGTATACCTTTTCAAGCGGAATATCCATTTCTTCGGCTATTATCGTCTGTACTTCTATAGGCAGATAGCCGTAAATCTCCTGAGCCTGCTGAAGCACAGGCATAAGTGCGCCCTGCTGGCCCTTGTGCTGACCGATCATTTCACGCAGAGCCTTTTCCTGCTCGGGCGTTCCGTTGAACGGTACTGTTGTTTTTTCTTTGGAACCCATTATATAACCTCCTTGGATTTAACCCGCAATTCTTTGTATTTCACGGGATATTTAATTATACCATATTTTTAATGAAGATTACATTGGATATTAGTAACCAAATTTTACGTTCTCCTTTGTTGAATATGCACTAATCAGTATTACAATATCGGTATAAAATGACGAAAATCGTATGAAAATCGACTCGAAATTACACAATAACACTTAATTTTTTCTCTTTACATAAAGCAGGAATTATGATATAATTACAGCAGTTTGCACGATTTGCATATACCTATGAATATCCTGTATGAACGGAGCTGATTTCATGACATTAAAGCAAATTATTGATAGCAATATCTTTACTGCTGTCAATATCGGTCGGGATACCGAGCGTACGGTTACAAAGCTTTATTCATGCGATCTTCTGAGTATGGCTTTGGTAAAAGCAACTGTCGGATGTGCATGGTTTACGGTAATAGGAAATGTCAATACGATTGCCGTTGCGGTACACTGTGAATGTTCCTGTATTGTTCTTTGCGAGGGTGTAAAGCTTGACGATTATGCTTATAAAAAGGCTGTAGAACACGGCGTGACTGTATTGTGTACTGATATGCCTGTTTTTGATGCGGCTATTATGCTGTCAACAGCAATTGATGCAAATTGATTATTCATATTTGACGGGAGAAAAGAAATGAACGATTTTTCAAAATATGCGGTATATCACATATATCCTCTCGGATTTTGCGGATGCCCTAAGACTAATGATTATTCAGAGAATACCGAGAATAGATTAAAAAAAATAGAGGATGCCATTCCTCATATCAAAGGTATGGGATTTAACGCTATTTATTTCGGTCCGGTTTTTCAATCTGTTGCACATGGTTATGATACGGTTGACTATACTAAGATAGACAGCAGACTCGGTACTAATGAAGATTTTGCCGCTCTATGCAAAAAGCTCCACGAAAACGGAATAAAAGTTATACTTGACGGCGTTTTCAACCATGTCGGAAGGGATTTTACCAAGTTCAAAGAAGTTAGAAACGGAAACAATCAATTCCGTGACTGGTTTCATATCAACGACGGAAATTCCTGCTATAACGACGGCTTTTGGTACGAGGGTTGGGAAGGCCATTACGAGCTTGTAAAGCTAAATCTTTACAATCCCGCAGTCAAGGAATATTTAAAACAGGTGATAACAGGCTGGGTAAATGAATTTGACATTGACGGGCTTCGCCTTGATGTTGCGTACTGTCTTGACCTCAATTTTCTAAAGGAACTTCACGGTCACTGTAAGTGGCTTAAGAATGACTTCTGGCTGATGGGAGAAACACTTCACGGGGACTACAACCGCTGGATGAATCCCGAAATGCTTGACAGCGTTACGAATTATGAATGCTACAAGGGCTTATTTTCAAGCTTCAACGATTTAAATATGTTTGAGATAGCTCATTCTCTTAACAGACAGTTCGGTAAAGAACAGTGGTGTCTTTATACAGGTAAGCTCCTGTATACTTTTGTTGATAACCACGATGTTTCAAGAATTGCCACAATGCTGAATAACAAGCGTCTTCTTCCTGTGATATATCCCTTGCTGTTCACTATGCCCGGTATACCCGGAGTATATTACGGAAGCGAATTTGGTATAGAAGGCGAGAAGCATAACGGCGATGACGCACTTAGAGTTGAATATAATGAAGAGAAATTCAGAAACGAAGGAATATGCGATCTTACAAGTGAGATATCGGCGCTTTGTAAATTAAGAACATCTTCTTCTGCACTTTCCGTCGGTAATTATACACCTTTACAGCTTACAAACAGACAATTCTCATTCAGGCGTGACGGTGAAGGTGAAACAGTTGTGACGCTTCTTAATATTGATGAGGCACCGTTTGACTTTAATCCCGGTATCATCGGAGAATTTATCGATGTTCTTACCGGTAATAAGATAGATTTGTCTCAGAGTGTTCATATTGAAGGATGCAGTGCGGTAGTAGCGGTAAACAAATGATAAAAGCGGTAATATTTGATATGGACGGCACACTGCTTGACAGCGAGAAGGTCGGACTTCTTGCCTGGCAGTATGTAATTGATAAATTCAATCTTGATATGGATTTGACGCTGCCTATAGCTTCTATCGGGCTGAATTATAATTCTATGGTCAAGCTGTTTCTTGATAAGTTCGGCGATAATTTTCCTTTTGAAGAATACTGGAAGTGCGGAAAGGAATATTTTGCCGAATATAAGCGGAAAAATGCTATCGATGTTAAAAAAGGGTTCTTTGAACTGTCCGATTATCTTAAATCCGAAGGAATCGGTATGTATGTCGCTACTTCTACCTATCACGACAGCGCTGTTGAGAATCTTACCGCTTCGGGTATAATTTCGCATTTTGACGGAATCGTAGGCGGTGATGAGATTACCAAAGGTAAACCCGATCCCGAAATTTTTCTGAAAGCAGCCAAGCTGACAGGTTTTCCTAAAGAAGAATGCCTTGTTGTAGAAGACAGCAATAACGGAATAAAAGCAGGTATTGCTTCCGGAATAAGAACTGTATACATTAAGGATATAGTCGATGTTCCGAAAGAAACGACTGAAAAAGCATATTCTTCCTGTGCCGATTTATCGGGAATAATAGATGTTATTGAAAAATTGAAGCGCTAATTGGTCGAACAGAGTCATTTGCGCTTGAATTTAAGTATTCTTTGTGCTATAATTAAATATTATGACACAATAAAGAGGTTGACTGTTAATGCCTATAAATATCCCAAATAATTTACCTGCGTTCAGTACGCTTGTAAATGAGAATATTTTCGTTATGTCCGATGAGAAGGCGTCTCGTCAGGATATAAGACCGCTTAAGGTCGCTATTGTAAATCTTATGCCTACAAAGATAGTTACCGAAACACAGCTGTTAAGGCTGCTCAGTAACACTCCGCTTCAGGTAGATATTACTCTTATAAAGACCGAGACTCATAACCCGAAGAATATCTCCCAGGAGCATCTTATCAATTTCTACACTACTTTCAACGAAATCAAAGATCAGTATTTTGATGCTCTGATTATAACCGGTGCTCCTGTTGAGCTGCTTGAATTTTCTTCTGTTCACTACTGGAAAGAGCTGTGTGACATTATGGAATGGAGCAAATCTCACTCTTTCAGTACGGTTCATATATGCTGGGCGGCTTTTGCAGGTCTTTATTATCACTACGGTATCCAGAAATATGTGCTTGATAAAAAGATGTTCGGCATCTTCCCTCATAAGATAAATGCAATAAATCATCCACTTTTAAAGGGATTCGACGATGTATTTATGGTGCCTCATTCACGCTATACCGGCGTCAGAATGGAAGATATAGAAACTAACCCTAACCTTGCTTTACTTGCATATTCGGATATAGCAGGCGCATATATTATTGCCGACCGCTCAAACAGGCAAATATTCATAACAGGTCACGCAGAGTATGACAGAAACACGCTTAAGGACGAATATATGCGTGATGTTGAAAAGGGACTGCCTATTGATATGCCGTATAATTATTTCCCTAATGATAATCCGAAACTTACTCCAAATTTTACATGGAGAGGTCATGCAAGTCTTATGTATTCAAACTGGCTTAATTTCTGCGTTTACCAGGAAACGCCGTATGATCTTACAAAGCTTGAGCCGCTCCCATACTGATTCAGTTAAGTTAAGCCGCAGATGTATGTCTGCGACTTTTATTTTGAAGGAGGTTTTATTATGGATCGTTACAGTGAATTTAAAAAAAGGTTGCTTTCTTTATGCGAGGAAGAAGAGCGGATAAAGTCTGTGATACTTATTGGGTCGCAATGCAGAGATATCTGTAAAGCCGATGAGTATTCGGATATCGATGTAGTAATCTCCTGCGACACTCCCGAAAAGCTGTTATATGACAATGAATGGATAAACAGATTGGGCAAGCCGATATACTCCTTTGTCGAGGATACTATTGCGGGAGAAAAAGAACGGCGCTTACTTTTTGAAGGCTCGCTTGACGCAGATTTAATAATATTGACCGACGAAAATTTGAAAAAAGCGCTTTCCTCGCATATAATAGACGAGATTATGAACAGAGGATACAAACTGTTCTTTGATAGAAGCGGTATTTCGGATCATCTCAAAGGTATTTATACAATCGATGACAAGATGTACACTCCAATGCTTGAATCTGATTTTGCAAATCTTGTCAACGATTTCCTGTTCCATACCGTATGGGCAGAGAAAAAAATCAACAGGGGAGAACTGTGGACTGCTATTATGTGCATAAACGGTTATCTGAAAGGCAAGCTCCTGCAGATTATTGAGATGTATGAGCATGCAGTAAACGGTAATGAATATGACACCTGGCATTGCGGCAGAATGCTTGAGCAATGGGCTGATGAAAAAATAACGAATGAACTTAGCGGATGCTTTGCCCGTTATGACGCTGTAGATTTACACTCTGCGCTTAATAGCACAAAAAAGCTATTTATAGAGCTTGCAAAAGTATGTGCCGAGAAATACGGATATACTACGGGAGTAAGCGAGATAGACAATTGATTTATAAAACAACGCCGCAGGAAAAATCTGCGGCGTTTTACTATATCAGTTTACATTAAAGCTGTACGTGCTTTATCTTCCATATATCTTCTGCATAGTCGCTTATTGTTCTGTCAGAGCTGAATTTACCCGAGAAGCACATATTTGCCCAGCACTTTCTTGCAAAGTCAAGTCTGCGGTTTGCATAGTCCGAGTTTGCTTTGAGCTTTGCCTCTACATAAGATTCAAGGTCGCCAAGCAGATAATAATGATCGGGTACATGCCAGCTTGCACCGTCGGTCAGAGCGAAATAAAGCTCTCTGAAATCACCCGAGCCGCCGTCGCTTAATGTACCGTCTATAAGCGTATCAAGAACACGCTTGATCTTCGGATTCTTGCCGATAAGTTCTCTGGGGTCATAGTCTTTCATTATCTCTTCCAATTCTTCAACTCTTGCGCCGAAGATATAGTTGTTGTCTTCGCCTGCTTCTTCGACAATCTCAACATTTGCGCCGTCGTAAGTACCGAGAGTAACCGTACCGTTAAGCATGAACTTCATATTTCCCGTACCGGAAGCTTCCGTACCCGCTGTTGAAATTTGCTCTGAAATATCGGCGGCAGTAACCAGTTTTTCTGCATAAGAAACATTGTAATTTTGAACAAAGACAACCTTTATCAGCTTATTAACCTCTTTGTCTTCGTTGATTAGCTTGCCTATTTCGTTTATGTACTTGATTATAGCCTTTGCTCTCTTATATCCGGGGGCAGATTTTGCGCCAAAGATAAAAGTGGTGGGGTAGAAGTCCTTAATACTGCCATCCTTGATACCAAAATAGATATAAAGTATGCTAAATGCGTTAAGAAGCTGTCTTTTATACTCGTGAAGTCTCTTTATCTGTATGTCAAATATGCTGTTTGTGTTGATTTCAACACCGTCTTTTTCCTTTATATATGCTGCAAGCTGATTTTTCTTTATCTGCTTTATATCCATAAAACGCTGCATCATATTGTTATCGCCACGGAGTCGTTCGAGGGTTCTGAGCTTAGATAAATCGGTTACCCATGTGTTATCACCGAGCTGTTCGGTAATAAGAGCCGATAATTCTTTGTTACAAAGAGCTATCCAGCGTCTGGGAGTAATTCCGTTTGTTTTGTTATTGAACTTTTCGGGGAACAAATTGTACCAGTCTTTCAGTACGTCGTTTTTGAGTATTTCGGTGTGAAGTGCAGCAACACCGTTTGTGTGGCTTGAACAGTATACAGCGAGCTTTGCCATATGAACAACGCCGCCCGAAATCATCTTCATATAATCGGTTTTGCCCTTAGGCATACCATCGGCATACATCTGAGCAATAAAAGCTTCGTTTATCTGAAGAATTATCTCATAGATACGGGGAAGAACCTCTTTTACGATATCAACTCCCCACTTTTCCATAGCCTCAGCCATTACTGTGTGGTTTGTATAATTAAATGTCTTCTTAGCAATATCGAGAGCCTTGTCAAATGACAGTCCTTCTTCGTCAACAAGTATTCTGATAAGCTCGGGAATAGAGATAACAGGATGCGTATCATTAAGCTGGATAGTAACCTTTTCGCATATATCCGTAATGTCATAACCCGAAGCTTTATGCTTTTTGACAATATCCTGCAAAGAAGCAGAGCAGAAGAAATACTGCTGTTTGAATCGGAGTATCTTGCCCTCTCTGGTATCGTCATTAGGATACAGCACACGGGAAATATCTTCTGCCTTTATCTGCTCGACACTTGCGTTTATATAATCCTGTGCATTGAATTTAAGGAAATCAAAAGTATTTATTGGCTCTGCCTGCCATAAACGAAGCGTTCCTATATTCTTTGTTCCGTAACCGATAACAGGCATATCATAAGGCACAGCTAAAACAGTCTGGTCGGCAAATTTTACGGTTACTTTATCCTTTTCGTTTCTCCTGCTCCAAGGATCGCCGTATTTTGTCCAGTCATCAGCCTGTTCTTTCTGAAAGCCGTCTTCAATTGTCTGCTTGAATAGTCCGTACTTGTATCTTATTCCGTAACCGTCAAGAGGAAGTGACAGAGTAGCGGCGCTATCAAGAAAACAAGCCGCAAGTCTGCCGAGACCGCCGTTGCCTAAAGCAGCATCTTCAATTTCTTCAAGGTCGGACAGCTTAGCACCGAGATCGCTTATTACATCGTTTGCTTCATCTTCGATACCAAGACACAAAAGGTTGTTGTAAATCGCCCTTCCTACTAAAAATTCCGCTGAAAAGTAGCAGGCTCTACGTGTAGTAAGGTGAGCTTTTTTGCTGTCCTTCCACAAGGGTGTAATCTGCTTCATTACTGCGCTTGAAAGCGCGTCATGCAGTTGGAACGGCTGTGCCTTATCAGCCGTAGTATCGTATTTTTCCGACAGAACCGATATAATATCGGATTTAAGTAATTCTTTGTTCATAGCTCCTCCAAAATTTATATATCTGTTATTATGCCGATTACGGCATTTGATACCAAAAAACCCTCGGGTGTAAGTCTGATTGACTTATCATCGATTTCATAAAGCTTATTCGGAATAAGGCGGCATTTATTCAATATTTCGTCCCTTGTAACACCGAATCTCTTAGATGCAGTTTCAAAATCTAATCCTTCTGAAAGTCTAAGCTTCAGCATAGCCCATTCGCTGAAATTACCGCATTCACGCTCGGTTATGACGGTTTGCTGAATATCTGCCGTAATAAATGCGTCAATATCACGGTTGACGGCAAATCTGTTGCTGTTATAGTAAGAATGAGCCGCAGGACCGATTCCTATATATTCTTCGCACCGCCAATACTTCAGATTGTGCCTGCTTTCAAAGCCTCTTTTTGCAAAGTTGCTTATCTCATACTGAATAAATCCTTTTTCATCAAGACTTTTAACTGTATCAAGATAAAAATCGGCATATTCGTCTTCGTCGGGCAGTTTAATTTCTGCCGAAGCAAAAGGCGTACCGCTTTCAATTTTCAGCATATAAGCCGAAATGTGGCTTAGCGGCAGGGAAGTCATATAACTTATAGTATCGTTCAGGCTGTCCTTAGTCTGATACGGAATGCCAAGCATAATATCACCGGAGATATTGTAAAATCCTGCATCTGCGGCGAGATTTACCGCTTTTATTCCCGTCAGGCTGTCATGAATTCTGCCCAGAGCCTTTAGCTCTTTGTCTACTCCGCTTTGAAGTCCGAAAGAAATTCTGTTCACACCATTTGATTTTAATGAACAAAGCGCTTCTTTTGTTGTACAACAAGGGTTAGCTTCGATAGTTATTTCTGCGCTATCTGTGATATGTGGGCTTAGTTCGTTCATAATACTGCATATTTCTTTCCAAAGCAGCACAGGAGTACCGCCGCCGAAATACACCGTATCAAATTTTAAACTGCTGTCCATTGACAGATAGTGCCGTATGTTGCGGATAACCGCTTGACTGTACATTATTGCGGTTTCTTCGTTATACTTTACCGAATAAAAATCGCAGTACGGGCATTTTGACAGGCAGAACGGCACATGGATATAAAGTCCTATATTACTCATCGAGCTTAAGAACTGCCATAAATGCTTCCTGAGGTACTTCTACGCTGCCAAGCTGGCGCATACGCTTTTTACCCTCTTTCTGCTTTTCGAGCAGCTTTTTCTTACGGGTTATATCACCGCCGTAGCATTTGGCAAGGACATCCTTACGCATTGCTTTGACAGTTTCTCTTGCGATTATTTTTCCGCCTACTGCCGCTTGAATAGGTACTTCAAACAGCTGACGGGGGATATTATCTTTCAGCTTTTCTGCAATCTTTCTTGCTCTTGAATAAGCCTTGTCTGCATGGACAACAAACGACAAAGCATCGACAATCTCGCCGTTAAGCAGAATATCGAGTTTTACAAGCTTTGAAGGGGTGAATCCCGACATTTCGTAATCGTAGCTTGCGTATCCCTTTGTACGAGATTTAAGTGCGTCGAAGAAGTCGTATACTATCTCGTTGAGCGGCAGGTCATAATGAAGCTCCACACGGTTCAAATCGAGATACTTCATATCCTTGAAGGTACCTCTTCGCTCCTGGCATAAGTCCATTATGCTTCCTACATAATCGGATGGAGTGTAAATGTTTGCCTTTACCATAGGTTCTTCAGCTACTTCGATCTCCGACGGGTCAGGATAGTTTGTAGGATTGTCTATAAATAATGTCTCGCCGTCGGTTTTGGTGATTTTGTAAACAACCGAAGGTGCGGTGGTAACGAGGTCAAGGTTATATTCTCTTTCAAGTCGCTCCTGTATTATCTCCATGTGCAAAAGACCGAGAAAACCGCATCTGAAGCCAAAACCGAGTGCAATTGATGTTTCGGGTTCAAAAGTCAGAGAAGCGTCGTTAAGCTGTAATTTTTCAAGAGCGTCTCTAAGATCGGTATATTTAGCGCCGTCTGCGGGATAAATACCGCTGAACACCATAGGATTTACATTGCGGTAGCCTTCAAGAGGCTCGCTTGCCGGATTATCAACAAGAGTAACCGTGTCGCCGACTTTGGTATCGCCGATAGATTTAATTGAAGCGGCTATATAGCCGACTTCTCCGGCACGCAGTTCTTTTGCGTTTTCAAGAGTTTTTGCGCCCATATAGCCAAGGTCTACTACATCAAATTCGGCGCCAGTTGCCATCATTCTGATACGGTCGCCTACTTTAAGCGTGCCATCCTTTATTCTGACATTGACAATAACGCCCTTATATGCGTCATAATAACTGTCGAAGATCAGAGCTTTAAGCGGAGCTTCGGGATCTCCTTTGGGAGAGGGAACATTCTTTACAATCTGCTCCATAACATCCTTGATATTTATGCCCATTTTTGCAGATATAAGCGGTGCTTCATCAGCAGGAATGCCTATAACCGTCTCGATTTCTTCCTTTACTTCTTCGGGGTGAGCAGAGGGTAGATCGATTTTATTAATTACAGGTACAATTTCAAGGTCTTGCTCTATAGCAAGATAAGTGTTGGCGAGCGTCTGAGCTTCGATTCCCTGAGAGGCGTCTACAACCAAAATTGCGCCTTCGCAGGCATTCAGCGAACGAGATACCTCATAGTTAAAGTCAACATGACCGGGAGTATCTATAAGGTTAAATATATAGGTTTCACCGTCGTCGGCTTTGTATTTTAGCCTTACCGCACGGGCTTTTATGGTGATACCACGCTCACGCTCAAGTTCCATATTATCGAGTATCTGTTCTTCCATCTCACGCTGAGCTACAGTTTCGGTCTGTTCAAGTATTCTGTCGGCGAGAGTGGACTTTCCGTGATCTATATGAGCAATGATACAGAAGTTGCGTATCTCCTGCATATAACTGTTTTCAGACAAGCTAAAAATCCTTTCTTTTTGTAAAATTGTTCATTCCATAAAATTATAGCATAAAACGAGAAAAAAAGCAAACTATATTTATATATTTCTAAATTAACCGAAAGGGGAATGATAATGAGAGATATGCTGACTTACGAAGCGGTACAGTTAAACAAACTGCATAGTGAAGAGCTCAAGCTTAAAAAGCAATATATTGCTTATTCAGATCAGACTACCGATGCACAGCTTAAGGAAAAGCTCCAGAAATGCGCCGCTGTGCACAGCGGAAATATCAGTATTTTAGAGAAACTAACAGGTAAAACAGATGAATGATGAGATTATTGTAAATGAATTGATTAAAGCCGAAAGCGTTCTCGCACAAAGCTATGCCTTTTTACTTTGTACGGCTATTAACATCGATATCAGAACTAAACTCAGCTATAATCAGCGAGGGATAAACGATGCGGCTTCATATATGCTTGATGAACTGACTGCAAGAGGATGGAATATTTCAAAGGGCGTTATAAACAATCGGAAATAATTTCAAAATAATTTAAGTTATCCACTCTTTCTGCCGATATAGATATAGAAGGGGTGATGTTATGTCCATCGTTAATACAAATTACAGTCAGGAGCCTGTATACAAGGTAAGCTCAGCCGAAAAGACGGAAAAATCAAAAGAAAGCTCAACCGTTAAGCTCAGCACCGAGGCGCAGGAATATCTCGAAAAGCTTAAAAGCAAATTTTCCAATGTAGATTTCATTGTTGCCGATTTTTCCTCCGACGAAGAAGCTCAGAAGCATCTTGATAAAGGAAAAGGCGAGTACAACTGCGTAATAACTCCCGAAACCATTGAAAAAATGGCTAAGGATGAAGATGAACGAGCTAAGTTTGAAGGTATAATAGAAAAAGCTATCGGCGAGCTTCCTCAGATAAGGGAAGAACTCGGAGAGGATTCCGAAAAAGTTACAAAGCTCGGCATAAGTGTTGATAGTGACGGAAATGTTTCTTATTATGCGCTGATAAAAGAAAGCCTTAAGAAGAACGAAAATGTTGAAAAAGCTAAAGAAAAGGCTGCGGAAAAGCGTGCTGAGGAAGCTAAAAAAGAAAAGCAAGAAGAATATGAAGAGCGGCTTGTTTCAGCTTCTTCTGTTGAAGAGCTTATAAAGTTGATAAAAGCCGCATATTCGGACAAGCAGGATGACCGCTTTGAAAAGAGCGACAGCAATGATGACGCTCTGAAAATCGACAGAGTTGAGTTCGGCTCTGGCAAAGCTGTTACGGCATATGAAGAATATGTTCCTACAGCTGCACCTGAGGAAAAGCATCCTTTTGATTTCAAGGCGTAATAGCATATTGTAGCTTTAGTATTAATGGCTCTGACAGTTTTTTGTCGGAGCCTTATGCTTTTCACATTAAAACTCTTTACAACGAAGCAAAATAGGTGTAAAATAGCATTAAAAGATGTAAGGAGCGTTTAATATGAAAAAATGCCTTATAGTAGTAGATTATCAGAACGATTTTGTAATTGGTTCTCTTGGATTTGAAAAAGCAAAGGAGCTTGAGCTTGGTATAGCAAATAGAATAAACGCATATCATCTTGCAGGAAATGATGTAATTTTCACTTTTGATACGCATTATGATGATTATTCTGACAGTTACGAAGGCAAACATTTGCCAATACCGCATTGCATTGAAGGAACTGACGGTCACAAGCTATACGGAAGTGTAGCAGGTTGTGTCAAAGATAAAGACATTGTGTTCAAAAAAAGTGTGTTCGGTTCGGACGCAATGTATGAATACTTAAAAACGGCTTGCTACAGCAGTATTGAGTTTGTGGGAGTCGTAACCAATATCTGCGTTATGGCAAATGCCGTTCTTGCAAAGACGGCGCTTCCCGACGCCGATATTATAGTTGATTCCGCTCTTACTGCTTCAAACGACGAACAGCTTCATAAAGCGGCTCTTTTGGCAATGGAAAGTATGCAGATAATTATTAAGTAAGGAGATAATATGAACTGCGATAACTTAACTATGCTGTGCGATTTTTACGAGCTTACAATGTCCAACGGATATTTTAAAAACGGCTTTTATAAACGCATGACCTATTTTGATGTGTTTTTCAGAAATGTTCCTGACAACGGAGGATTTGCTATTGCGGCAGGTCTTGAGCAAGTGGTTGATTATATCGAGAATCTTCATTTTTCGAAAGAAGATATAGATTTTTTACGCAGTAAGAAGATTTTCGACGAAGAATTTCTTGATTATCTGAAAGATTTCAGATTTACGGGAGATATTTATGCTGTTCCCGAGGGTACTCCGGTTTTTCCGCATGAGCCTATCCTAACAGTAAAAGCGCCTGCAATAGAGGCTCAGCTTATAGAAACGTATGTTTTGCTTGCTATAAATCATCAGTCGCTTATAGCAACTAAAGCAAACAGAATAGTGAGAGCCGCAGACGGAAGAACAGTGCTTGAGTTCGGCTCAAGAAGAGCTCAGGGAGCAGACGGTGCGGTTATAGGCGCAAGAGCCGCATACATCGGCGGATGTGCGGGTACAGCCTGTACGCTTACTGATGAGAAATACGGCGTACCTGCAGGCGGCACTATGGCACACTCTTGGGTACAGATGTTCGACACCGAGTACGAGGCGTTCAAAACATATTGTGAAATATACCCTGATAACGCAACACTCCTTGTTGACACTTATAACACTCTTAAAAGCGGTATACCAAACGCTATAAGAGCGTTTAAAGAGGTGCTTTTGCCAAAAGGAATAACCAATTGTGCAATAAGGCTTGACTCAGGCGATATTTCATATCTTTCTAAAAAGGCGAGAAAAATGCTTGATGAAGCGGGAATTACCGACTGCAAAATAGTAGCTTCAAATTCACTTGACGAGTATCTTATCCGTGATCTTGTCATGCAGGACGCCAAGGTTGATATTTTCGGCGTCGGAGAAAGGCTTATTACCGCAAAAAGTGCGCCTGTATTCGGAGGCGTTTATAAACTGGTGGCTGTTGAAGATGAAAACGGCGAAATAATACCAAAGATAAAAATAAGTGAGAATATCGCAAAGATAACTAATCCTCATTATAAAAAGCTGTATCGTTTTTATGACAACGAAAGCGGTAAAGCAATTGCAGATGAGCTTTGCGTTTATGATGAGGAGATAGATGATACAAAGCCTCATACTATTTTTGATTCCGAAGCAGTTTGGAAATCAAAGACGCTTACAGGATATACAGCGAAGAATCTTCATATAACGGTATATAAAGACGGCAAGCTTGTATATAAGCTGCCCAAGCTTAATGAAATTAAGCAATATTGCGCCGAACAGATCGAAACATTATGGGACGAAGTCAAGCGTTTTGAAAATCCGCATACCTACTATGTTGACTTATCTAAGCGTTTATGGAATGAAAAATCAAGGCTTCTTTCCGAAGCTAAAAAGGGAGAAAACTTATGAAAAAAGGAACTGCAATATTACTTTGTACATCGATGATGCTTGTAGCGGCAGGCTGTGCTGACAATGTATCTTCTTCGGCAAATTCGGAAACTGAAAGCGTTAATTCTTCACACGAATCTTCGTCTGAAATTAATTCTGCGATATCTTCGGAAGAATCATCTAAAACAGCTTCAGTCGATTCCACCGAAGAATCATCGGTAACGACTTCTGCCGTTTCTTCTGAGGAATTATCCGAATCAAAGCCCGTTACAGCATCGGAAGATGGTTTTAAAGTTGATGGCACAAAGCTTCTTGACGCGAACGGCAACGAGTTTATTATGCGTGGGATAAACCATGCACACACATGGTATCTGAAAGAAGATACAACAGCTATAAAGGCAATAGCCGAAACCGGTGCAAATACTGTAAGGATAGTATGTTCTGACGGTCAGCAGTGGACAAAAGACAGTGAGGAAATGCTTGAAACTGTAATAGATCTTTGCATTGACAACGAAATGATAGCGGTAGTTGAAGTGCATGACGCTACGGGAAAGGATGACATATCCGCACTCCGCCATGTTACAAACTACTGGATAGAGATGAAAAACGCTCTTATCGGCAAAGAACAGTATGTGATTCTTAATATTGCCAATGAATGGGCAGGCAGCTGGGACGGAGCTCTCTGGCGTGATGGATATGTCGAAGCAATTCCGAAGCTGAGAGAAGCAGGTATCAAAAACACCTTGCTTGTCGATGCAGGCGGCTGGGCGCAATATGCAAAATCCATTCACGATTACGGCGTGGACGTATTTAATTCCGATCCCGATAAAAATACAATGTTTGCCGTTCATATGTACGGAACAGCAGGAAAAAACAAGCAAACAATAGAAAATAATCTCGCTAATGTCACTAATAAAGGGTTGTGCGTTATAGTCGGTGAATTCGGTTATAATCATACAGACGGTGATGTTGATGAAGATTATATTATGGAATACTGTCAGAAAAACGGAATAGGATATCTCGGATGGAGCTGGAAAGGTAACAGCGGTGGAGTCGAATATCTTGACATTGCAAATGCATGGGATGGCTCTGTTCTTTCTTCGGATTGGGGAGAAAAGCTTATAAACGGTGAAAACGGTATAAGAAAAACTTCCGTAAAATGCAGTATTTTCACAGCGGAGTAATAAATGATATTTAAGATGTTTGATAAGCTTTGCGACGATGCAAAGAAAATCCGTACCGAAGTATTCGTAAATGAACAGGGATTCAGCGTAGAGTTTGACGATATCGACGATATTGCTTTTCACATAGTCGGATATGATGAGGGTGTACCTGCGGCTGTATGCAGATATTATTATGACAATAAACATAAGTCATATATGATAGGCAGAATAGCTGTAAAAAAGGAATACAGAGGAAAACACTACGGTAATGAGGTTTTATCCTTTGCTGAAAAGCTGATTGCTGCAGAAGGCGGTACAAGTGTTGCTCTTTCCGCACAGGTACGTGCGTCGGAATTTTATGAAAAAAACGGCTATATAAAAGAAGGCGGCGAATACTACGATGAATATTGCCCTCACATCCTGATGCGAAAGAAGCTTTACGAAGTATAAAAAGGTGTAAATCAATGACAGATATTATTGAAGCAATGAAACAGCGTCACGCAGTAAGAGAATATGACGGTGACAGAAAAATTGAACAGGATAAACTTGATATTTTGAACGAAAGGATATCTTCAATTAATAAAGAAAGCGGTCTTCGTATACAACTCGTAACCGATGAGCCTAAAGCTTTTGATGGTTTTATGGCGCATTACGGTAAGTTTTCGGGCATTACAAACTACATAGCTCTTATTGGTAAGAAGGATAGCACCCTTAACGAAAAGTGCGGATATTACGGCGAACAGCTTGTTCTGCTTGCCGCTCAGCTCGGTCTTGACACCTGCTGGGTTGCTATGTCTTATGCAAAAGTGAAAAATGCTTATGATATAGCAAAAGGCGAAAAGTTATGCTGTGTCATTTCTCTCGGATATGGCAAAACTCACGGTATTCCTCATCAGAGCAAGACGGCAGAAGAGGTTGCTGTGATAAAAGAAGATACTCCAAAGTGGTTTATAGACGGTGTAAATGCTGCTTTACTTGCACCGACCGCTATGAATCAGCAGAAATTCGGCTTTATGCTCGATGGTGAAAAAGTTATAGCTAAAGCAGGCAAAGGGATACTCACGGATATCGATTTAGGCATAGTTAAATATCATTTTGAAATAGGAGCTGATAGAAAGCTATTTGATTTGTAATTTTTGTATAAAATACGAAATATTCTTTTTTGATTCGCATAAAATACATAAATTACTTTAATAAATGCCATTTTCACAAAAAATGTGTCCGATTTCACAATCTTCCCCACAAAGCTTTAAATTTATGATATGATTAATTTGGGAGATTTTTCAATTGTTTGTAGATTGTGAAAGGATATATGAGATGTTTACCTATGGTTACATTAAAGAGGAGTACGAAGGTACAGATACGGAATACGATTATGTATATGGTGTAGAACTTTGTTATCAACAGGAAGGGGCACCGATAAGGGTTAACTACATATCTGGTGTTTTTACCGATGAAGACAGCGCAAAAGCTTTTGTGGAGCTTTGCAACAGGCTTGAGCTTTCGCCGGTACATTTTTATGACGCCGTAGAGGATGCGGTATCCTGATATAGCTTTTGTTTTTATCCTGCGGTTTCGCAGGATTTTTTTATTTCATATCCGATTATTACAAATGTCATATTAAGATTTGGCTTTTGTAACTATTAATTTTCATTAAGCCGTTGTATAATCGGTATAGTGACAAGGATATGGCACTTGAAAGGAGAGTAAATATGATATTTGCAAGCATAAACAACCTGGTCAAGAATTACGGCAACAACTGTGCTGTTGATAATCTCAGCTTCAATGTAAACGAGGGTGAGATATTCGGACTTATCGGTCCCAACGGTGCAGGTAAATCAACAACCATAAACATTATCACGACGCTTGACGAAATGACTTCAGGCAGTATCACAATAAATGGTATGGATATTGCCAAGAACAGAAGCGAAATAAGAAGGATTATCGGCTGTGTTCCTCAGGAAATAGCTGTTTATCCTTATCTTACCGCAAAAGAAAATGTTGAGTTTTTCGCTTCTCTTTACGGATTAAAGGGCGAGGAGCTTCACAAGAACGCTATGAAAGCTCTGGAATTTGCAGGACTTGCAGACAAAGCCGATATGAAACCCAAGAAAATGTCGGGCGGTATGAAGCGCAGACTAAACATTGCCTGCGGCATTGCTCACAGACCGAAGCTGATTGTAATGGATGAGCCAACTGTTGGCGTTGACGCCCAGTCAAGAGAACATATAATGAGCTCTATAAAGAAGCTCAGAAGCAGCGGTGCTACAATTATTTACACTTCGCACTATATGCACGAAGTCGAAGAGATTTGTGACAGGGTAGCGATTATCGATAAAGGCCGACTTGTTGCGGAAGGTACTGAGCAGGAGCTTATCACGATGATCACAGATAGCTGTACTGTATGCATTACTACTAAGCAATTTGACAGTTCAACACGCTCTACTGTAATTAATTCTTTATCTAATCTTCCGGATGTCAACAGAGTATCTTTTGAAGATAACTGCATCAGCGTAGATATCAGCATCAATTGCAACGATATCTCCCATGTTATAAGCGAGCTTGTCAGACTTGAAATTCCCGTACTTGAAGTGAATACCGAAAAGCCTGATATGGATTCGGTTTTCCTTTCGCTTACCGGTCACGAAATACGATAAGGAGTTCGGAATATGTTAAGTATTATTATAAAGGAGATAAAGGAGTTTTACAGAAGCCCCGTAAATTTATTTATGGCAATTCTGTTTCCCGTACTACTTATATTCTTTTTGGGTACAATGCTTCAGAATCTCGATGTTTCCGATTGGGAAATCGGTGAAATAAATGTTCAGTACAGTACTGCACAGGCTAACGAGATTAGTGCAACGGCTTTTGATCAGTTTTTATCGGGAATCGAAATGGTAAAATCCGAAAAAAACGACAATAAATCAGAAGCGCTTAGTCTAACGGATAAAGGTGAAATAAAGGCATTTATAGAGCTTAATAACGGTGAGATAGTATTACACACAGGAGATGACGGTGTTGCTAACAGGGCGCTTGTATCTTTGCTCAATTCTTACATAGAGCTGTCCGACACTTATACCAAAATTGCCGTAACCGATCCTTCCTTGCTTGCTAATATTACTGCCGAAGATACGGATAAATCTTATGTTGAGCAGGACGGACTTGGTTTAAACCGCAGTATGCTCGATTATTACGGTGTTTGCATGGCAGTAATGATGATTTTTATGAGCCATATAATTATGGGATGTGAAACATTCAAAGAAGAGCAGAAAATGTATACAATGGCGAGGCTTGTTACCTCTCCTCTTGGCAAGATGAAGCTGTTCTTCGGAAAGATGCTGGGACTTCTTCCATCAGCCGTTTTTTCAAATCTTACGATAATGGTTTTATCCGCATATGTCTTCGGCGCTCACTATTGCGATAACTTTGGCGGTAACCTGCTGTTGTTTATTATGCTTACCTGCTGTTCTATGGCTGCTATCGCTATAGGTATACTGATTGGTTTTATTATAAAAGTACCGGCTGTTGGAATAGTGATGCCTTTTGCATGGGCAATGTTGTTCTTCTCGGGATCGTTCTCAAAAGAAGTGTTCTTTGAGGGCTTCAGCAATAACCTTCCTCCTTATCTTGTACAGCAGGCAGCATTCAACCTTACTCTCTATAATGATGCAAGTAAGGCGATAATAGTAATCTGTGTAGCTCTTGTTGTAACCTTCATTACAGCCGGAGCTGGTGCAGCGATATTCTCTAAAAAAAGAACAGTCTGAAAGGAGAGAACTACTTTGAGTAATATAAAATCCGTATTTCTCGGAATGATGAGAAGGCTTAAAGTTGCGCTTGTAGTATCATTACTTGTAGGTTTATTCGGTATAGTTCTTTATTATCTCGGCAGGCCTATAGCTCAGCTTTACAATGCCGATGATAAAATAGATGTTGCGCTTATTGACAACGATAAATCTGTACTGTCTGAACAGCTCAAAATTTACCTCAGTGAAAAGGTAAATATGAATATCGAAGAAAATGAACCGGAAAAGTTTCAGGAAAAATTGATTAATCGTGACATATCTGCTATAATTGAAATACCGTCAGGATTGCACAACGATATGTTAAGCGGTAAAAGCGTTATTATCAATACAACTACGCTTGATGATTATGAAAACGGTGCTTATGTCAGCGTATATATCGACAGCTTTATGAGAAGTGCCGACACCGCCGCTAAGGCAGCCTGCGGTGATTCGGATACTTTTTCGGATATACTTACATCGACCGCTTATGAAACTAAGCTTTCTACATTAAACGCTGTTGTTTCAGATCGTGAAGAAGATTTTGTATCTGCGGGCTTCTCGTTCGCCGAAGGCTTTATGATGATGCTCGTTACCGCTATCGGTATCTTTATTACTATTGCTGTAATGGATGACAGGCAGTATGGTACATACAGCAGAATGTGCATATCTTCGGTAACAGGATTGCAGTATATATCAGGTACTCTTGCTGCAAGCTCGCTGATATCTCTGCTTACTCTTCTTCCGCTTCCCATATATCTTATTTGTACGGGAGCTAAGATAGATTTGCACCCTGTAATGCTGTTCGTAATAATTATTGTGTACTCTTTATTCAATTCTGCTCTTGCAGTTTTACTCGCACAGCTTATAAACACCAAGCAGGCGCTTGCAACATTATCCGGATGCATTACAAGTATCGGTGCGCTTCTTGGCGGAGCCTGGTTCCCGATTGATCAGTCTGTTGGATTTCTCAAGTATCTTTCATATATCACTCCGCAGTACTGGTATGTAAACTTTGTTTCGGGTGAATCAGAGCAGCCAATCATAAATCTTTTGGTACTTGTTTTGTATACAATACTGATTATGCTTTCAAGTGCGGTACTGTTCAGCAGGAAATCATCTGTTGTAAAAGCATAACTGAAAGGAAATAAAATTGTCACTGATATATCTTATATTCAAGCTGACGGCAATCGTTACATACGGTGTCGTCAATGTGTACAATAACAGCAGACCCGGCGATACGGTTATTACCGTACTCGCCTTTTCCTGCTTTGTGATGGCGGAATATCTTCTGTCTAAAAAGATGAAAAGAGATATACCGGCGGCTGTTTGTTCTTGCGTTTCTGCTGTGATATGCTTTTCCGTATACAGCGACAATCTGATTTACTATTTATGTTTTGCCGTTATTTATGCAATTGAGATTTTCAGCAGAAAAAAGTATTTCTGGCAGATTTGCTGTGTGCTGATTGCTTTGATATATGTTATTTTTAAGCCGCCTTTTGAGAATACACTTTTACTTGCTATTATGCTTATTTTCTTTGTTCTTGTCAGAATTACCGCCCTTCAGCTTGAAGAATGCAGAAATCAGCTTGCTAAGGGCAGAGAAGAAGCGGTAAAGCTAAGCAGGAAGCTATCCGGTTATGAAGAATATACCAAAACCGTAAAACAATCTTCCGTAATAGAAGAGCGAAGAAGGTTTTCAGCCCGAATACACGATAAATTGGGACACAGCATTTCAGGAAGTATTATTCTTCTCGAAGCCGCAAAGCTGAATATAAAAAAAGATCCCGACAGCGCAGAGAAATGTATAACTACCGTTACCGAAAACTTGAGAAACGGTGTTGATGAAATCAGAAAAGCTCTTCGTGAAGAAAGACCGGACAGCCGTACAATCGGAATCAGCGAGCTTAAAGAGATACTTGATGAATATAAAGCAACTTACGGAATCAAAACATCGCTTATTATTAAAGGTGACGCCGACAGGATATCGTTCCAAATCTGGAATTGTATTAAAGAAAATCTTACAGAAACGCTGACAAATACATTAAAACATTCTTCTGCAGATGAGTTTTCTCTTACCATATCGGTTATGAATAAAGTGGTAAGAGCAGAATTCAAGGATAACGGAGGAGGCTCCGACAGTTTCAGAAAAGGCACAGGGCTTACAGCTATTGAGGAGCGAACCGTACTGACAGACGGAAAATGTATATTTCTTATTCAGCCCGACAGGTTTTCTGTTGTCAACATTTTTAATATCAAGGAGTAAAATAAATGAAGATTATTATAGCTGATGATGATAACATAATCCGCGAGGGACTGAAAATGATTATTTCCTCTCAGCCTGACTTTGAGATAATCGGGGTAGGCTCTAACGGTGCTGAAGCAGTAGATATATGCAGGCTCAATAAGGTAGATATCGCCTTGCTTGATATAAGAATGCCGGTACTGGATGGAATAACAGCCGCTAAGACAATGCTTGACGAGAATCTTTGCAAACCGCTTCTACTCACGACCTTTGATGAGCAGGAGCTTATTGAAAGAGCACTTAAGGTAGGAGTCAGCGGATACATTCTAAAAAACACACCAACTGAAGGAATTTTCAGCGCTCTTCGTACTGTATACAGCGGCGGAACGGTTTTTCAGGAGGATATTCTATCGTATATCCGTGACGCGGCGGTTAAGTGCTATGGTAAGAGCGCAGTATTCAATCTGCTTACAGACAGAGAGATTGAGGTTGTAAAGCTAATTGCAGAGGGCTATTCAAACCAGGAAATAGCAGACAAATTATATCTGTCGAACGGGACAGTCAGAAACTATATCAGCGTAATTCTCGAAAAAACGGGACTTGAGCATAGAACTCAGATAGCAGTAAGATATCTTAAAGGCGATGAATAAACTATATGTATTAAAATATCCCTGTGATTTTTCTTCACAGGGATAAAAATATACATTATGTAATTTTGTACAGATATTCGTTGCCTTTTTTACCTGCAAAATCAACCACTCCGACATATTGAAGTATCTTAATAATAATTGAAGCGTCACCGGAATGAATACACTTTCTGAAATCACGAAGAGTAAACAATTCGGGAAGGTTTTCGGGTAAAAAACAGCGGTAGCTGTCGCTGTCTTCAAGATAAGTCAGCTGCAGAAGTGAAGTCGGTACAGTTACTTTACGGTCAGTCTTTCGCCGTTTCATATCTTTACAGCAATACCGAAGATTTTCTACGGCAATATCCGCAATGCAGATAGTCAGATTTGGGTCATTGAGATATTGTTTTATTCTGTAAAGCTCGATAAAAAAGTCGGTTAAATCATTTGCTGTTACCGTTCTTCCGCTTTTAAGAAGCTCTCCGCTTGATTTATCAATATAGTTTAATCTGCTTTTCTTGTGGAAAGGATAAACAACAGTAACATGTGATGCTTTCAGAAAAACATTCAGCTTAGGCACGAGATTCTTAAAATTTGCTGTTTGAATTTCAAATATGCCGTTCTCGGTAACAAGATCGGCATAATAGCTGCCGATTTTGATTTCCTTGTCAAAAAGGGAAGAGGCAAAGTAGCTTTTTAAGGTGGCGTGTATCTGCTTTTCGTTTAGTACACCAACACCGTCTCCGCTGTCAGCTGTTGCCGTACATGAACTGAAACGCAGGTTATCCGGTGAAACTTTTAAAGGCTGTTTGTTATACTGCCATACTGTAACATCGTCATTTGCAATAAAAACCGGAACTCCGCTTTGTTCATTTGAGCGTATTACACCTGTTGAAAGCTTTTTCAACTCTTCCGAAGCATTTGAAACGGCATAGCTTTTGTCGGCAACAGAAAACATAGAAATGTCGTTGATATTATCTCCGAAACAGATGAGCTCTTCTGCTTTGAGCATATCTTTTAGTTTCAAAGCGGCATTGGCTTTCGATACATCGCCACGGTATATCTCATACCAATATTCGTTTGTGTCGTATGTATCCGCCTGATAATTACGGGAAAAGCCGTTTTTCATATAAAAATATCCGTCGAGTTCATCCGGCGGAGTTAACGGCTCTATAAGCGTTATATAATATATGCTTCCGCTAAACAGTTCGTCATAATTTTTAGCACAGTAAAGCCTTTTATCTCCGGCTCTGTCGGCAAGATAACACTTTGTGCCTTTATTCAGACGCTCTTTAAGATAACTTACACGCTCGTTATTGTCTATTACTGAGTAGACAAGTAGTGACTCTTGATGTTCATAAAAGAAATCTTTTAGGAACGATACTTCTTCATCGGAAAAGTAGTGTGAAACAAGTCTTTCCTTTGTAAGCGGATCTATTATAAAAGCGCCGTTATGTGTAATAACAGGGAGTCTGAAATTTATGTCTTTGACTTTAGGAGCCGCAGAATGAATGGATCTTGCGGTAGCATAGCTTATAGCTTTTCCGTTTTCGATTTCTTTGTTCATAAGCACCGCAGTCAGTTTTCCTATCTGCGCTTTATGGTCGAGAAGCGTACCGTCAAGGTCTGTTAAGTATAGTTTCATTTCTTCACCCCAATTGATTATATATATCTATAATAACAGAAAAACTTTATCAATTCAAGAGGTTTGTCTATATTGCACAAAATGAACATTCAAAAGTCGGCAATAATTAACTTTCTTTTTTTGATAAAAAATTATCAAACCACTTGATAAAGAGATAAAAATTTTGTATAATATAAAGGTAGAAATTTAGCAGGTGCTATGCAGCTGCAAAAATTCAAAATTTTTAGGAGGAATATTCCAATGTCAGTTAAAGTTGCTATTAACGGTTTCGGCCGTATCGGTCGTCTTGCATTCAGACAGATGTTTGGTGCAGAAGGCTACGAGGTTGTTGCTATCAACGATCTTACCAAGCCCTCAATGCTTGCTCAGCTTTTAAAGTATGATACAGCTCAGGGCGGTTACTGCGGCAGAATCGGTGAGAATCTTCACACAGTTACTGCTGATGATGAAGCAGGTACAATCACAGTTGACGGCAAGACACTTAAGATTTATGCTATGGCTAAGGCTAACGAGCTTCCTTGGGGCGAAATCGGTGTTGATGTAGTTCTCGAGTGCACAGGTTTCTACTGCTCAAAGGAGAAGTCACAGGCTCACATCGATGCAGGTGCTAAGAAGGTTGTTATTTCTGCTCCCGCAGGCAACGATCTGCCCACTATCGTTTACAGCGTAAACGAAAAGACTCTTACAGCTGATGACAAGATCATCTCTGCTGCTTCCTGCACAACAAACTGCCTCGCTCCTATGGCTAAGGCTCTTAACGATTATGCTCCTATCCAGAGCGGTATCATGAGCACAATTCACGCTTACACAGGCGACCAGATGATTCTTGACGGTCCTCACAGAAAGGGCGACCTCAGAAGAGCAAGAGCAGGTGCTGCTAACATCGTTCCTAACTCAACAGGTGCTGCTAAGGCTATCGGCCTTGTTATCCCTGAACTGAACGGCAAGCTCATCGGTTCTGCACAGAGAGTTCCTGTTCCTACAGGTTCTACAACAATCCTTACAGCAGTTGTAAAGGGTGCTGATATCACTAAGGAAGGCATCAATGCTGCTATGAAGGCTGCTGCTTCCGAGTCTTTCGGCTATAACGAAGATCAGATCGTTTCTTCCGATGTTATCGGTATGAAGTACGGTTCACTCTTTGATGCTACGCAGACAATGGTAGCTAAGATTGCTGATGATCTGTATGAAGTACAGGTTGTTTCTTGGTATGACAACGAGAACTCTTACACATCACAGATGGTAAGAACTATCAAGTACTTTGCTGAGATATAATCGGCTGACAGTTAATATTAAGGCTCGTCTTCGGACGAGCCTTTA
>CAMEKR010000011.1 GCA_945921515.1 uncultured Clostridia bacterium
TAAAATAACGGATATCATCCGATAATAAGAAAGGTTAAGAATATGGAAATAATTGTAGCAGTTGACGAGAACTACGCAATAGGCAAAGACGGAGACTTGCTTGCTCATCTGTCACCCGATTTAAAGCGGCTCAAAGCCATGACAGTCGGAAATATCATAGTAATGGGCAGTAAGACCTATATGAGTTTTCCTAAAAGACCGCTTCCCGACAGGGAGAATCTGATAATAACCCATCATCCCGAAGAATACCCCGATATAAAGTGCTTTACTTCGGTAGAAGAATTTCTTGAGTATTCAAAGACAGCCGATAAGCCGATATTCGTTCTCGGAGGAGGAAGCATATATGAACAGCTTCTCCCCTACTGCGATAAAGCGCATATCACAAAGATAATGCACAGCTTTGAGGCGGATACATTTTTCCCCGATCTTGACAAGGATCCCGACTGGAAGATAACAGACGAGAGCGAAGTAATTACAACCGAAAAATATCCGTTCAGATATGTAACTTATGAAAGAGTTTGCAAGTAACAGTAAAAAAGCTATCCGTTTTTGTCGTCAAATCTTGCCCTGAGCTTTTCAAGAGCTTTTTTCTCAATTCTTGATACATAGCTTCGGCTGATATTCAGCTCATCGGCAACCTCACGCTGAGTCATCACTCTGTCTGTGCTGTAAGAAGTGCGTGACAGGCCGTACCTCTTGGTCAGTATCTCTTTTTCACGCTCATCAAGCTCTTCTTCGATATATCTGTACATTCGGTCAAGTTCGATATTGAGCGCCGCTTCTTCGGCTACATCCGTACCGTCCTTGAATATATCCGCAAGAGTCACAGCGTTTCCGTCCTTGTCAAAGTCCATCGGCTCGTTCATATATACTTCGGTCTGCTGATGCTTTGTTTTTCTGAAATACATCCGTATCTGATTGTTTATGCATTTGCCGGCATAAGTAGAAAAGCTGATATTTCTGCTGTTGTTGAAGGTCTCTGCGGCACGGATAAGCCCTATTATGCCTATCGAAATCAGGTCGTCTGCCTCTTTGCTGTCGGGATAATGCTTTTTGACGATATAAGCGACAAGGCGCAGATTATGATTTATCAGCTTGTCACGAGCCGCTAAATCGCCGTTTGCCGCTTTCTCAAGGCAATCTCTTTCCTCAGCCGCTGTCAGCTTTGCAGGAAAGGTACTGTTGTTTCTGAAATGCAGAGCGAAAAACACAAGGCTCTGCAGAGCTGTCTGAAGCACCGAAATAAACATAATATCACGCTCCGTATGAAGATGTGATAAATCTTATTCGGGACATTCTGCCGGTTATGCAGGTACAGAAAAACTTGACACGAAAACTTCTTTGTTGTATAATCATTAACAGTAAATAATTAAAGGAGAGTCGCCACTATGAAGAAGAAAACCCGTGAAAAGCTGGGTATCGGTATTAAAATAGGCGCAGGTGTGCTTGCGCTGGTTATGGTGATAGGCGTTATCCTGCAGGGATTTATGTATTTTCAATAAACAGCCGCCGCCGATAAGCTGAGCTTATCGGCGGCATATGACATATTATGAAAGGATATTTTATGAACACACTTTTTAAAAGCATTACCGCCATTGTGCCCGATAGCGAGAACGGTTTTGTTACAAAAGTATGCGATGTAGCAATAAAAGACGGTCTTATCTGCTATATCGGTGACGATGCCGAGAAAAACGGATTCATTCCCGAAAAGACAATAAACGGCAAAGACAAGCTGATAACAGCAGGTCTTGTCAACAGCCATACTCACAGCTATATGTCACTGTTCCGCAACAGCGCAGACGATCTTATGTTCCACGATTGGCTGTTCGGCAGGATAATGCCGATGGAAGACAAGCTGACTGCCGATGATATGTACTACGGAACACAGCTTGCCTGCCTTGAAATGATAAAGACGGGCACAACGGCTTTTCTTGATATGAATATTGCCCGTGACGCCATTACAAGAGCTATAAGCGAAAGCGGACTTAAAGCGACGATTTCAAGAGGACTTGTCGGAAACAGCAGAGACGATGAAGGCGGCAAGGCAAGAATAGAGGATACACTTTACGATATGCGTACCTACGGCGGCAACAAACGCCTTAAGTTTATGATGGGACCTCACGCAATTTACACCACCGACAGAGGCTATCTTGAGCTTGTTATGGAAAAAGCCGCCGAATACAAGACGGGTATTAATATTCACCTTTCCGAATCGGTAAAAGAGATAGAGGACTGCTACAAGGAACACGGCTGTTCGCCGGTAAAATATCTTGATGATATGGGTATGTTCGATTTCCACACGGTAGCAGCGCACTGCGTACAGCTATCCGATGAAGATATAGAAATACTTGCAAAAAAAGGCGTATACGCCGCAACCAATCCCATAAGCAATGCAAAGCTCGGCAACGGCTTTGCAAGAATACCCGATATGCTTGAAAAGGGCGTAAGGCTTTGCATCGGCACAGACAGTGCAGGAAGCAACAACACGCTGAATATGTTCAGCGATATGAATTTCATCTGCCTTGCACATAAAGGCAACCACCGCAGCGCTACTGCAGTTTCTGCCCGTCAGGCTCTTAAAATGGCGACAGAAAACGGAGCAAAAGCATTAGGCTTTGAAAATACAGGTATTCTTAAAGAGGGATATGCGGCAGACCTTACTGTAATGGATATGAAATATCCGTCGTTACAGCCTGTAAACGATCCTGTTGCAGCAATGTGCTACAGCGCAAGCGGATATGAGGTCGAGAGCGTAATGGTAGACGGAGAATTTATAATGGAAAACCGTGTTATTCCTCATATGGATGAAGAGCGCATCTATTTTGAATGTAACCAAGCTATGAAGAGAATAGACGGATAAGAAAGGAAAACACAATGAGCATTATAAGAGATGAAAGTCTGTGGGAAAGCGGCGAAACCAAGATAAACTGGGTCAAGGCAAATATGCCGCTTCTCAGAGGAATAGAAGAAGAATTTTCGGTATCAAAGCCTTTCGCAGGATTAAAGGTAGCGCTTTCGGTGCATCTTGAGGCAAAGACCGCATATCTGTGTCGTGTTATGGCGGCAGGCGGAGCAGAAATGTACATTACGGGAAGCAATCCCCTCTCCACTCAGGACGACGTTGCGGCGGCGCTTGTTCACAGCGGACTTAACGTATTCGCATGGCACGGTGCAACGGCGGAAGAATATCACGCCCATACCGCAGAAGTAATTAAAATCGCTCCGAACATAATAATCGATGACGGCGGCGACCTTGTAAACCTTATTCACAACGAGTACCCCGAGCTTATCCCGAATGTTATCGGCGGCTGTGAAGAAACCACTACGGGAATAATCCGCCTTATTGCTATGGATAAGGCTAAACAGCTTAAATTCCCTATGATGCTTGTAAATGACGCCGACTGCAAGCATCTGTTCGACAACCGCTACGGAACAGGTCAATCCGTATGGGACGGAATCAACCGCACAACTAATCTTATCGTTGCGGGTAAGAATGTTGTTGTTGCAGGCTACGGCTGGTGCGGCAAGGGCGTTGCGATGAGAGCAAAGGGACTGGGCGCATCGGTAATAGTTACCGAAGTTAATCCAATAAAAGCTATGGAAGCGGTTATGGACGGCTTCAAGGTTATGCCGATGGTCGAAGCGGCAAAGACAGGCGATTTCTTTGTTACCGTTACAGGCTGTAACGATGTAATAGGCGAGCAGGCGTTCCTTAATATGAAGGACGGAGCTATACTTTCTAATGCAGGTCACTTTGATGTTGAAGTCAATGTCGCAAAGCTTAAAGAAATGGCCGTAGAAACCGGCGTTGCAAGAAATAACATACAGTACTACAAGCTTGCAAACGGCAACAAGATAAATGTTATCGCCGAAGGCAGACTTGTAAACCTTGCGGCAGGCGACGGACACCCGGCTGAAATTATGGATATGAGCTTTGCTATCCAGGCTCTTTCCGCCGCATATCTCGTGCAAAACAAGGACAAGCTGAAAAACGGCGAGCATATGACGGTAAACGTTCCGTCTAAAGTGGACAAGGAAGTTGCCGAGAGAAAGCTCAGATACTGGGGCATTACGATTGATAAGCTGACTGAGGAGCAGGAAAAGTATCTCGGAAGCTGGGAAGTGTGATTGCCTAATAATGATTATCCTTTGACTTAAAAATCAAAGGATATTTTTGCGTATTTTTCAATATGCTATTGACTACGTGTATTTAATCAGCTATAATATTTTTATAAACTCAAAAAGCAGGAGATTATATATGGATACACAGATAGCAGAAGTCACTAATTTTTCTTTACCTGAGCTGATTTCAAACGCAATAAAAATACCCGGTGCAAAAGTTGATAGAAACAGCTTTCTTGCAAGCGAATTCGCAAACAGCACGGTGAGTGTAGACGAAATAATTGAAAAAGGTCCTATTGCCTGCGGAATATCAGAAGAAATGATAAATCAGAAATCAAACAAGCTGATTATGACACGCACAAGCCAATCTTCAATTGCATCATTCGCCGCCGGAATACCCGGCGGTTTAGCAATGGCAGCTACTATTCCGGCGGATATACTTCAGTTTTTCGGAATGTCATTACGCCTCGCACAAGAGTTGTCTTACCTTTATGGTGCGGAAGATTTATGGAACGGTAGCGAACTCGACGATTCAAAGGTTAAAACAAATCTTTTAATGTATTGCGGAGTTATGTTCGGCGCATCGGGAGCTGTGTCCGGTGTGCGTGTTCTTTCAACACAGATAGCAAAAACAGCTCTTAAAAAAATACCGCAAAAAGCACTTACCAAAACATTCTGGTATCCGATAATAAAGCAGATAGGTAAAGCAGTCGGTGTAAAAGTCACAAAAAGCACTGTTGCCAAGGGAGTATCAAAGGTAATACCGATAATCGGCGGCGTAATATCGGGTACTCTTAATTTTGCCTCTATGATGCCTATGGCAAAGCGTCTTGATTCAGCTTTGAACAAAGCCACTTTTCATTATTCGGAAGAAGAATATAATAGTGACATAATCGAAATAGAGAATATAGCCGAAAACGGAGAAGTGCCCGAAAAACACGACGAATCTATAACAGACAAGGTTTCAAACGGTATTAAAGATATCGGAAATAATATATCGGGCTTTTTCTCAAAACATGCACCAAAACCCAAAGCAAAAGAAATGTCTGTAGAAGAACAGGCTGAAGCTATCAAAAAGTATAAAGAATTATTGGACAACAATTTAATTACGCAGGAAGAATTTGATAAAAAAAGAAAAGAAATATTGAACATTTAATATAGCAAGCGGTAAACAAAAATCAGACACAAGGGGGGAGATTTCCTCCCTTATTTTTTTCAAAACCTATGGACAATCCGCAGCTTTCAATTGTATTATATACAGAGACAAGATTCAGGGGGAACGATTTATGGTACCGGATTATTCTTCCGACAGCGTAAGAGAGATGTATGAGCGCAACTTCGATACATTGTACAGGATATGCTATCTGTATATGAAAAACGTTCAGGATACCGAAGACGCAGTACATAACACCTTTCTTAAAGCTATAGAGACCGGAAAAAGCTTTGAAAACGACCGTCACGAAAAAGCGTGGCTAATTCGTGTTGCGTCAAACATCTGCAAAAATATGCTTAAGTCTGCAAGCCGCAAAAGCGAGCCGCTGTCAGACAGTATACCTTCTTCCGATGAAATCGGGATTGCGAGCGAGATAATCATTGAACTGTCAACGCTCCCCGACAAGCTGAAAATACCGGTGTATCTATTCTATTATGACGGCTATTCGAGCGAGGAAATCGGAAAGATGCTGCACATCAGCTCGTCTGCGGTGCGTTCACGCCTGCAGAAAGCAAGAGAACGGCTCAAAGAAATCCTCAAGGATGAAAGGAGCATAGTATGACGATACGGGAAGCATTTGATACGATAAATCCGACAATCGAACAGAAGAACAGGATATATGAGCGCCTTAGTCAGAACGCTTATGCACAAAGCGGAATAAAGCGGCAGATGATACGCTATGTTTCGGCGGCCGCTGCTTTGGTTGCGGTAACAGGTGCGGCGGCGGCAGGAGCGGTTTTTGCTCTTTACAACAACAACAACGGCAGTCCTATAAATGTCTCGCTTGAGGGAAGTAATGCACCCGAAACGCCCTATTATACGGCGCAGACAACACTGGTTTCAACATCAAGCGATTCATCAAGGGAGACTCCATCTACAACGCCCGGAGAAACAGTACCTCCGACTTCAGAAACTACTGCCGAAACTAAATCTCAGCCCGAGACTACATCAGAGCCAGAGACTTTGCCAAAGCCCGACATTAACGACATAAAAGCTGCTATAATCACCGACAAAACCTTCTGGAGCCAATTCGGTAGTATTTCTTACGACGATAAGACTATATCTCTGAGTGATGATTTTGATACGCTTAAGCTTTGCACAGATGAGAGCATAGGTCAGGAAATAATCAATCGTGTAAACAGCCAGTGGGCTTTTAACGGTAAAGTCAACTTTACATCGGGCTATGAAGCTATAAAAGGCGGAAAAGAGCTGTATAACGCAACCGATGAGGAAATAGAAGAATATATAAGGGAGAATGCTGTTGAAGGAAAATATCTGGAGGTAAACCCCGACTTTTTCGGTTTTTCCGATATGAAAGGCTTTTATGAAAAAGCAAGCGAGCTGTACACGGGATTTGATTACGATAATTTCAAAGATTTTATCCCAAAAGTATATGCCGAATGTGACGGCAAGCTCTGTTTGTATGCGGCATTCGGAGAAAAAGGTTCAATTGGAATAAGAATAGGGCAGGCGCAATACCTGTTATTCTATGACAGCGACGACTCGATTATGGCTGTAGCCGCCGTTCCGGACATTGATGAAAGCGGAGATGTATGTTATTATCTTTGCGCCTTCCGATTTGTTAACACCGACGAGGGACTTAGATGCAAGGTAACATCGACTATAGCAGAGTATGGTCTGTATGACGGTTTTTCCTGTAGCCAAGATTGATGTAATGTGAAATCTACGCAAATAAAAAGCGGAATGTGATAAAAAGTCACATTCCGCTTTTTGCTTAAACTATACTCTTGCAGACATCTACCCACTCTTTATATCCCGAGTATTTCTCAAGCTCGGCTATCGTAAACTCTATTGCGCTGTCCGAGCTTCCGCAGGCTGGGAAAACAGTATCAAAACGCTTTAGCGACTCGTCAAGATAAACCGTAACTCCTTCATTTATACCAAAGGGACAAACTCCGCCGACATTGTGACCGATAAGGTCGGACACTTCATCATAAGTCAGCATTTTCGCCTTTGTTCCGAAGGTCTGCTTATACTTAGGGTTATCTATCTTGACATCACCGGCGGCTACAATAAGAATCGGCTTGTCATCCACTTTAAAAGACAGCGTTTTTGCTATTCTGCAAGGCTGTGTACCGAGTGCCTGTGCCGCAAGCTCTACCGTTGCTGTCGACTCGGACAATTCTATAATTCTGCTGTCAATATCGTATTGTTTGAAATATTCCTTTACTTTTTCGAGTGACATAATAATTTCTCTTTTAGTTATTTTTCCGTGACATAAGGCTCAAGCGCTGACATATTATTTGTTTCTGAGATCTATAACTCTCTTTGCTTTACCTGCAAAACGCTCAATGGACTTAGGCTCTACAAGTGTAACCTTTGTATCAATACCGAGAACGGTCTTTAAGTTGTGGTGGATATTCTTCTGCAGATTTGTGAGCGACTCAAGGCTCTCAAGAACGCTTCCGTCAACAAGCTCGCATTTTACTTCAAGTCTGTCACTGCTTCCCTCACGGGTAACAACCAGCTGATAATGAGGAGCTACCTGAGGAATAGTCATAATAACGCTTTCTATCTGCGAGGGGAATACATTAACGCCTCTTATCTTCAGCATATCGTCGCTTCTGCCGGTAGGCTTGCTCATACGGGCGTGAGTTCTGCCGCATTCGCACTTTTCGTATGTAATAGAGGTGATATCCTTAGTGCGATAACGCAGTACGGGGAGCGCCTCTTTTGACAGCGTTGTAATAACAAGCTCTCCCTTTTCTCCTTCGGGGAGAACTTCTCCTGTTTCGGGATTTATTATCTCAGGCAGGAAGTGATCCTCGTTGAAATGCATACCGCAACGCAATGAGCATTCGCCCGATACGCCCGGTCCCATAAGCTCGCTCATGCCGTAGTTGTCCGTAGCAAGCAGGTGGAGATAATCTTCAATCTGCGCTCTCATCTCGGGAGTACATCCTTCCGAGCCGAAAAGACCGAGTCTCAGCTTAAGCTCATCTCTGTGTATGCCCATCTCCTCTGCGACTTCGCCTATTCTCAAAGCGTAAGACGGAGTTGATACAAGCGCAGTAGTGCCGAAATCCTTCATAAGCATTACCTGCTTTTCGGTATTGCCCGACGAACAGGGGATAACCGTTGCTCCTATCTTTTCAAGTCCGTAATGCAGACCGAGTGCGCCTGTAAAAAGTCCGTAGCCGAATGATATCTGCACTATATCCTCGTCAGACGCACCTGCGGCGGTAACAAGTCTTGCCATACAGTCCGACCACATTTCAAGGTCGTTTTTTGTGTAGCCTACTACGGTGGGCTTGCCTGTAGTGCCGGATGAAGCGTGAAGTCTTGTTACCTTCTTCATCGGAACAGCAAACATTCCGAAAGGATAATTGTCACGGAAGTCCGCCTTTGTCGTATAGGGTATGTACTGAATATCCGACAGAGCCTTTATCTTGGTGCAATCAAAGCCCGCATCGTCAAACTTCTTTTTGTACAGTGGCACATTGTCATAGCAATATTTTGTTATCTTCTTTAATTTTTCGAGCTGGAGCTTTTCAAGCTCGGCTCTCGGCATTGTTTCGATATCTTTCTGAAAAAACATAGTGATATAACCCTTCTTTTTTGTATTTCTCTATTATTCGCCGTCGGAATATTTGCAGACAAATGATGAAAACTCTGCTGTTCCTCCGACTGCGTACAAGCCTGTCATTGTTCCCGTAAAGCCGCCCGATACCTCGCTTGTCAGATACTTTGTCTGACCGCTTCCGAGATATTGTTCTCTGTCGCCGCACCTTACAAAGAAGTTGTAATTGTAATTATCCGCACGGACAATAAGCGTTGCCGTATCGCCGTTTATCGCCGTCTTGTTCTGCTCGTGCTTTATCCCGCCTATATTCAGCTTGAGCACAGCCTCTGTGCCGTTATCCGTCTTTCGAAGAGCAATGTCGTAATGCTCGTTTTCGCACATATACATTGTTATTCCGCCCTCGCCCCTGTCTACCTTTACATCTGCAGACAGCTCCATAACAAAGTCACGCTGGCGCATAGCAATGAATGTAGGCGAATCAACATCATCGAGCGTAATATCTGTGCCTTTCAGCACATACTTTTCACTTGACAGCTCATAATTATCGGGATGATACTTTCTGAGATAACACCAGTCGATATCGGGATCGGTGTTTTTAAATGTATACACAGGGAGCTTTTCCTGCTCAAAGTCGCCGTTTATCTCATAGCTTTCATCTGTCGTGCCGTCATTTCCTGCATAGAGCAGACCGTTTTCGTCAAAGTGTGCAGGGGTGAGGAATACTTCTCTGCCGAGATTATGATACGGCATCCATATTCCCGTCTGTCTGAAGCCGAGACTCAGGATATAAAGATTTCCGTGCTTGTCAAAGACAAGGTCTCCGTGACCTATACCCTGTATAATATACGGAGCTTTGTTGCGGTTTGTAAGTATCGGGTTATTCGGTGCGGTTTTGTATTCTCCCCATATATCATCGGATACGGCATAGGTTATCATATGACCGTACTCGGTACCGCCCTCTGCCGCCATAAGAATATATCTGCCGTCTATCTTGTATATATGCGGACTTTCAAGATACCGTCCGCCCGAACCTTTCCATATCAACTTGCTGTGAGACAGCTTTTTGCCGGTTGCTATGTCTATCTCGCACTGGACTACTCCGCCCTCGCCGTAGTCGTCCTCGCCGTTGCTGATAAAGAATGTCCTGCCGTCCTCAAAATAAAGAGAAGGATCAATTCCGCCCTGATCGACTTCAATAGGCTCGGACCACTCGCCGTATATGTCGTCGGTGTATACATAGAAGTTTCTGTGCGTGGTATCGTTGGTAGTCACCATATAGAATCTTCCGTCGTTATAGCGGATAGTCGGTGCAAACACGCCTCCCGACGCAGGTATCTTATCAAGCATGACCTGACTATGCCTTGTAAGCACATAACCTATCTGCTTCCAGTTTACAAGGTCGTCGCTCCAAAACAGAGGTACGCCGGGAAAATACTGAAACGAACTGCACACCATATAGTATTTTCCGTTTGCCGTGCAAACGCTGGGATCGGGGTAAAAGCCTTTCAGTACGGGGTTTTTATATATCATGCAATGATTTCCTGCCTTAACTGTAAATTTTGTAAGCGTTTACTTTAATAGTATACCGCTTAAAAGCGTGAATGTCAAGAAAAGCGTGAGTTTTCGCAGATAATCAGTATCATAACCAACGCCCGACCGAATTTCTGCTTTCAGTCGGGCGTTATAATTATTGATGATTATTTCAGCTCATCCGCATTTGCGATAGCCTCTGTAACTTCAACCTCTGCCTTTTGCTTGTAGCAGGAGAATATGCTGTCAAGCTCTGCCTTTTTCATCTTAGGTGTCAGCAGGCTGACAACAGGTACGATAATAAGTCCTGCTATCATAAGGAACATACCGAAGTTTACGGGAGAAGCAACATTGAAACCGAGGAAAGTGCCTGTGGGCTTTAATACCATATGTAAAACCGTACCAATAACGCCTACTGCAAAACTGCAGTAAACGCTGATCTTGGTAACGCCCTTCCAGAAAAGTCCGTATAAGAACGGCGCAAGGAACGCACCTGCAAGCGCACCCCACGAATAACCCATAAGGTCGGAGATAAGCGCATTCTTATTAAGTGCAATTACTACAGATACCGCAAGGAATACTGCGATAAATGCACGCATTACAATGAGTGACTTCTTTTCGTCAAGCTTACCTTTGCTTAGCGGCTTGATAAGGTCAAGCGTCAGCGTTGAGCTTGATGTGAGTACCAGAGAAGACAGCGTAGACATCGACGCTGAGAGGACAAGTATAACTACTATACCTATAAGTATCTCGGGGAGCGATTCGAGCATTTTCGGGATAATGCTGTCAAAGCCGTTAGCCGCAACCTCTGCGTCTGTTTCGAATATTCTGCCGAATCCGCCTAAGAAGTAGCTGCCGCCTGCAACTACAAGTGCAAATACCGTTGATACTATCGTGCCTGTTCTTATCGCACGCTCGTCCTTTATCGTGTAGAACTTATGTACCATCTGAGGCAGTCCCCAAGTTCCGAGCGAAGTAAGTATTATAACGCCGAACAGATTTATCGGATCGGGACCGAAGAAAGAAACAAATCCTCCGTTAAGGTTGGGGGAGGCTGTTCCCTCTGTGCTCACCTGTGAAAGCTGTGCCACCGCTTCGCCGAAACCGCCCTTAGAGGCGAGAGTAGCCGCAATAACGGCAACAATACCGATAAGCATTATTATGCCTTGGATAAAGTCGTTGAGCGCAGTCGCCTTATATCCGCCGATGATTACATATACCGCAGTAATTACCGCCATACCGATCACACAGACGGAATAATCAACGCTGAACGCCATTTCAAACAGTCTTGACAAGCCGTTGTATACGCTCGCTGTATAGGGTATAAGAAATATAAACACGATAACGGCTGATATTATCTTGAGCGCTTTGCTGGTGAAGCGCTTTCCGAAGAACTCCGGCATAGTTGCCGACTCAAGATGCTTTGACATTACTCTTGTTCTTCTGCCTAAGATAAGCCAAGGGAGAAGCGAACCCAGTATCGCATTTCCTATACCTATCCAGGTAGAAGCAAGACCGAAGTTCCAGCCGAATTTACCTGCATATCCGACAAAGATAACTGCCGAAAAATAAGATGTACCGTAGGCAAAAGCCGTAAACCAAGGGCCAACGCTTCTTCCTCCCAGTACAAAGTCATTTACCGTAGATGTCTTTTTGCGGCAATAGATGCCTATTGCGACAACCGATAAAACATAAATAATAAGTATTGCTAAGGTCATATTAAGTCCCCTTTTTGAATATATCCGTTTAAAGCGTTGCCGCTTTCAAGCCATTACGCTTTAAACCGTTAAACTGATTATAATACTTAAAAGCCCTCTTGTCAAGCAAATGGCAGGAGGGCTTTCAATAATCGTTATTTGTCACAAAACAGCACTATGCAAATTGTTTATTATTACCTTTTTATTGTACTTTGGCTCATCCAAATCGCTTACTGTTTATCAGGTATCCTCTCTTGTTACATTGTTAAGAGCTATGGATTTTATCGTCTTTCTGTCGCCGCTTACTTCTATAACATAAGTCATAGACTTGCTGGATTCGGTTTCGTTTACAAGTCCGGGGATAGATACGGTCGGGGGATAATAGTCCACCGTCAGCGTGTATGTCTCTCCGACATTCTCAATAGCCGATACCTGCGGATAGTAATTAGGGATGCGATTAGCGCTTGCTACAGCATAAACCTTTTTATCGGCAATATAAGTTGCAAGGTCTTCTACATGGCCTACCGTCTGATGTGTAACTGTTATACTGTTTCCGAAAATATTCTTTGCCGCTGTTTCGACATCATATTCCGGAATGTAAAGAACGCCGGTATCATTCTGATAGTTTGATGTATCGCCTGTAAGCAGTATTCTTGAAACAGCCGCCTTGATTATCGTGGAATTAGTAAGCGTAGTTGCATCCTCAAAGCTCGGAGGATCGGTTGCTACAACAGGATATAGGTAAAGTGCAAATTCGTTCTTCAGCTCCGTTCGCTCGGCTATATTACTTATAAAAGAGCCTACCGCCGTTGCCGTATATACAGCGCCGATTACAGCAAACACGATGACAACAAGACCGACGATAAAACAAAGCACCTTTTTGATTTTTCCCGTGTTAATTCTCGAAGGAACATCGGCAACGACCACATCGTCCTGTTCAATATCGCTGATATCCTCCGAAAAAGCTTCTTCGATAGAACCTACAAGCCCGTTTATTACCTTAGCTTCGCCTTTTTGTTTGTTATGCTCCTTATTTTTCCTGTTTTTCTTTGACATAGGGAAGTTTTCCTCCTATCCTCTTATCTGCCCGTTTCCGTTAATAAGATACTTGAAAGTCGTCAGCGCCTCAAGTCCCATAGGTCCTCTTACATGGAGCTTCTGGGTAGAGATACCTATCTCTGCGCCAAGACCGAACTCAAAGCCGTCGGTAAACCTTGTACTTGCGTTTACATATACCGCCGCTGCGTCTATTTCTCTCTGGAATTTTTCGGCGTTTTTAAGATACTCGGTCACTATGCACTCGCTGTGACCTGTTCCGAAGCGGTTGATATGAGCAATAGCCTCGTCTATATCATCTACTATCTTTACCGCTATCTTAAGGTCGAGGAACTCTTTGCGGTAATCCTCATCGTCTGCTATCTTTTCAAGCGTGATATATGCGGCGCTTGCCTCATCTCCGACAAAAGCAACCTTACCGTTCCATCTTTCTGCGAGTTTGCGTAAGAATCCTTCCGCTATGTTCTTGTGTACAAGAACATTTTCTATTGCATTGCATACCGACGGGCGCTGTGTTTTAGCGTTGTCAACTATATTTACCGCCATATCGATATCTGCAAATCGGTCTACATATACATGGCAGTTACCCTCTCCCGTCTGGATAACCGGCACGGTAGCATTCTTGATTACTGCGTTTATAAGTCCGCCGCCGCCTCTGGGAATAAGCACATCGAGATAGTCATTTGCTTTCATAAGCTCGGAAGCAATCTCTCTTGAGGTATCTTCAACAAGCTGAACGATATCGGGATTTGCACCGTGTTTTTCGGCGGCAGTTCTCATGATACCTACAAGGCACTTGTTTGAGTTTATGGCGTCGCTTCCGCCTCTCAATATAACGGTGTTTCCTGCCTTAAAGCAAAGACAGCCTGCGTCTATCGTGACATTCGGTCTTGACTCAAAGATTATACCTACTACTCCAAGCGGCACAGACTTTTTGATAACGGTGAGTCCGTTTGCAAGCGTACCGCCGCCGAGTATTCTTCCTACAGGATCAGCAAGCGCCGCTACCTGTCTTACACCCTCTGCCATTCCGTCTATGCGTGAGTCGGTAAGAGTAAGACGGTCTACCATAGCCGCCGCCATATTGTTTGATTTTGCCGCTTCTATATCAAGGGCATTTGCCGCTTTTATCTCTTCCTTGCTGTTTTCAAGCATTGAAGCTATCTCTGATAAAATGTCATTCTTCTGAGTTTGGGAAAGCACGGCAGACTGCTTTGACGCAGTCTTCGCCTTTTTTCCGAGTTCATCTATGTAGCTCATAATGTTTCCTTTCGGTTAATCTTCATCTGCTGTAAATACAGTACATACCGCCTTGTTCTCAAACAGATCGTACAGGATTTCCGGTCTCTCTCCGTTTATGATTACGGTCGGTATTCCGTTCTCCTTTGCTATTGTTGCCGCTTCAAGCTTTGTTATCATTCCGCCGCTTGCAAACTCACTACCCTTGTCCTTAGCCGAATTTATCATATCGGAAGTGATCTGCTTAACTTCCGGTATCAGCTTTGCGTCGGGCAGACGGGGATTCTTGTCATAAAGCCCGTCAACATCGGTAAGTATTACAAGCAGATCGGCATTGCACAGCGTTGCAACAATGGCTGACAGCGTGTCGTTTTCGTCAAAGTCAAGCTCTTCAATAGAAACCGTGTCGTTTGCGTTGATAATCGGCACTATATTCATATCGAGCAATGTTTTAAAGGTATTGATAACATTTTCTTTTCTTATCTTGTTGCTGATGACATCACGGGTGAGAAGTACCTGTGCGACCGTGTGGTTGTAATTTGCAAATTCTCTGTCATAGATATGCATAAGCTCGCATTGACCTATAGCGGCGCACGCCTGCTTTTTCGGCATATCCTTAGGCTTTGTATGAAGTCCTGCTTTAGCTGCACCGACGCCCTGCGCTCCGGATGTTACAAATACTATATCCCTGCCGGAATTTTTGATATCCGACATTACTTCAATAAGTTTTGATACCCTTCTTATGTTAAGGTTTCCTGTTTTATGCGCAAGCGTACTTGTGCCAACTTTAATTACTACTCTCTTTTTGCTTGAAAAGTCTATCATATATTTCCTCTTTTTCAGTCGAGCAGAATGCGCTCGTCACAATATTCACATTCGCATATATCGCCCTGTACCTTGAAGCTGTGGGGGAGATAATGCTCAGTCTTTGTAATGCACTTGGGATTTGTGCATTCAACATCGTTCTTTATCGTGCCTGTCAGCAGCTTAGGGGCGCCGAGCCTGCCTTCAAGAACACAGATGATAAGCGCCATACGAACAAACATTCCGTTCTTTGCCTGCTCAAAATACTTTGCTCTCGGGTCGTTGTCTACTGCCACTTCAATTTCATCGACTCTTGGCAGAGGATGCATAACTATCATATCCTTTGGCGCTTTCTTCATTTTTTCGGTATCAAGACGGAATACGTCCTTCTGCCTGTTGTATTCTTCCTCGCTTGAAAAACGCTCCTTCTGTATTCTTGTCATATAGAGCATATCAAGCGATTCGCCTGTTATCGCCTCGTCAAGAGAATATATCTCCTTATAAGTACAGCCTCTTGCGTTAAGCACGTCCTTGATATATGGCGGCAAAGCAAGTTCGGGTGTTGATATAAGTATGAACTCGTTGCCCTCATAGCGTGACAGCGCCTTAAGCAAAGAATGAACCGTTCTGCCGTAGCGCAGATCTCCGCAAAGACCTATTTTAAGGTCGCTTAGTCTTTCTTTCTCGTTTTTAAGCGTAAGAAGGTCTGTAAGCGTCTGAGTAGGGTGAAGATGACCGCCGTCACCTGCGTTAATGACCGGACAATCTGCTGTAAGGGCTGCCGCCTTTGCGCTTCCCTCATAAGGATTTCTCATGACAAGAATATCGGCATAATTGCTTACTATCTTGGTGGTATCCTTTAGGTTCTCTCCCTTTGACACCGATGAGGTTGACGGATTGTCAAAGCCGATTATCGTTCCACCGAGCCTCAGCATTGCAGTCTGAAAACTCATCTGAGTTCTTGTTGACGGCTCGTAGAACAGAGTACCCATTATCTTTCCGCTGCATCTTGAACGGTAAAGTGCGGGGTTCTTCTGAATCTGCTGTGCCAGTTCAACTATCATATTCCACTCATCAGGGGAGTATGCGTCAAGATCGATAAGATTACTGAATGTTTCCATTATCCTCGTGTCCTTCCTCATTGTTCTCATCTTCACCTTTTTGCAAAGGCGTGATATATCCTTCTTTTATTCCCTCTGTGCTTTCTTCGGGCATAAATATTATTTTTATCGTCTTAAGGATAAGCAATATATCTTTTGCAAGACTGTATTTTTCAATATACATAAGATCAAGTTTCAGCTTGTCGTAGGGAGTGGTATTGTACTTGCCGACAACCTGTGCATTACCCGTAAGCCCCGCCTTGACTTTCAGACGGAAAGCAAACTCAGGCATTTCCTTTTCGTACTCACGGCTTATTTCGGGTCTTTCGGGGCGGGGGCCTACGACAGACATATCACCCTTGAAAATGTTGAACAGCTGAGGCAGCTCATCAAATCTGATCTTTCTTATGATGCGTCCTACAGGAGTAACTCGCTTATCTCCGTCGCTTGCAAGCCGTGCAACACCGTCGCTCTCTGCGTTTACTACCATACTGCGGAATTTAAGCAGCTTGAACTCTTTTCCGCCTCTTGTCAGACGCACCTGCTTATAAAGCACAGGGCCGTGATCGCAGAGCTTTATCGCTATTGCCGTTATAAGCATAAAAGGCGAAGCTATAATTATTCCGACAGATGACAGCAGGATATCAAAACAGCGTTTAAAAAACCTCTGCTCTATACCAAGTCCGTAATTTTTAGAGATAATAAGCGGAGTGTCGAAAAGCTCCATATTATCTCCGCCTCTTACTATTATATCGCTTATCTTGGGAACAAGATAGGTGCGTATCGAGCTTTTGAAGCAGAACTTAAGTATATCGTTTCTTATCTCATTGGGCGTATCGCAGATGACAACAGCGTCATATTTCGGTATCTCAGCTACAATAGCGTCAAGTCCTTCGGATACATTCATCATACGGGTGATATTGTATTTATCACTGCGCTTGCTCATCTTTTCAACAAGCATCTGTGCAGGCTGTTCAAGACCGTATATCACCACAACGTTCTTTGCAGGATACAAAGCACGGAATATTTTACCGCTGATGACCGCCCACAATGCTATCACCACAGCCTGATACAATGTGCCTATGGCAAGCGGCCACGGGTCAAGCATTGAGCGTGCAATAAGGCAAATCTGGATGTAGGTTATGAAGTTAGTGCACAGCGTTGCCAGTATCTGCGACACTATTATATCCACCGTTTTATGCGAGCCTATCTTCAGTCCCTTGTATATTTTTGAAAAAACATATAGTATGGCTAAATATAGTCCGAATAACAGCCAGTTACCCTTGCGGAAAAAGCTGTTTGCAATCTCGCTGTTGTAATAATTCAGCCATATAATGCCAAAAGTTGAAGTCTCCCATGTGAGAAGCACAAGTGCATCGACTATCAGCGCAGTTCGTTTATACTTTTCTTTATCCTTATTCAATATGACACATCCTTGATATTCCGCCTATGCGAAATCGGTAGTTTATAATCCTATTTAGTATAGCACAATCTGACGCAATAATCAAGATATTTCGGGATAATATCGCATAAGAGCAGAAAAAAGCCATCGGCTATGCCGATGGCTTCAGTATTTGTAATTATTCGGTTGTAGCGTTAAGCTCCTTAAGTCTTGCTTCAATTACGCCTTTGTTCTCTTCACGAACAGATGCGAATGATTCGCCGCCCATTACTACATCAGATGTAAGGTGACCGACGGGATTCTCGCCTGTGCTGGTGTCTGCAATATCAGCGCCTATACCGTTCTTGAATTCGAATACAGCAGTAAATGTATCGGGATCCTTGAGTACATCAAGTCTGTCGAGCAGCTCTTCTGTCCAATCGAATTCGTCGATAGACTGCTGTCTGCCTGCCGCCTTAACTGCCTCATCCTTGGATGATAACAGATTAGCATAAATCCACGCCTTGTAGCCCTCGATATTCTTTGAGCCGGCGATAAGCATAAATGCGTCCTGCTTCATCTCGTGATAATATGTATCAGCTTCATCCATCTGCGGGAAGGGAACGAAGTTTATCTCATCGTCATCCCACTGGAACTTTTTCTTGTAAAGTCTTAATGTCTCTTCATATCTCCATGTACCGTCTTCAAGGAATAGAGTGTTACCGTTTGCCCACTCGTTGTAGCTGGGTGCCCAGTTGTTCTCTATCTCTCTGGGGTAACGGAGCTGCTCCTGCGTATCGTCAAATGAACGGAGCATATCCATGCACTTTTCAATATTTGCATCGTTAAGGTTGCTTACAAGCTTACCGTCAACAAGTCCGATAAGAGGCTTACCTGTTGTTGCGATGAATGCGTGGTCAAGTCCGTAACCGTCTGCCGCAAACTTAGCATTATCGGGATCGGTGAACTTTCTTGCCATCTCAAGGAACTTTGACCATGTCCATTCGCCCTTTTCAAAAAGCTCCCAAGGATCGTCAAAGCCTGATTCTTCTACAATAGACTTACGATACCACAGAAGTGTAGCAGGGTTGACATCAACGATAGGCGTATATGTCTTGCCGCCCCAGTTGAACATATCGATTATAGGCTTGTATTCAGCCCAGTCTTCTGTAGTAGTATCGATAACACCATCGATAGGCTGGAACAGGTTCTGATAAATACCGTAAGGATAGTTTGATGTCTCAAAGGGGAATGTATCGGGTGACTCGTCAGCCTGAACATACTTAGCAAGATCGATATATCTGTCGTTGTAGTTTGTAACTCTTATATTGACAAATACATTTTCATCAGCAACACTCTCATAGCCCTCGGGCTTTTTCTCGGGAGTGCCGTACATAGTCTTGAACAGCTCAACGGACGGAGCCGCCTCCTGTATGTCATACCAAGCCATAAACTTGAGCTTGGTGTCGACCTTGATGTTCTTGTAGTCCTCTGCTACAGATACATTGTCAACCGCACTCTTTACATCTTCGTTTGAAGACATTATCTTCTGGCTGCCTGTTGCTGTGGTGCTCTCTGCTGAATTATTTCCGCTCGTTGCTCCGCCTGAGCTGTTCGAACAGCCCGTGAAAGCTGTAACGCCCATTACAACAGCAAGAGCTGCTGCTGAAATCTTTTTCGTTGTTTTTTTCACTGTTTACCTCCTTAATAGCGGTTAAAACCCTTTTCGACCGCATTACACATTTATATTATAACAAATATCAGTCTGTCAATCAATAATTATTTATCCTAAATCAGTCGAACAATTTTACACATTAATGACAACGATTTTTCTATTTTCTCACGAGTTACACATTTTTTAAGTTAATTATCCTTAAACATCTGTAAATAGCCAAGCTCTGAAAAGCCGTTTCTTCTATAAAGCTCCGCCGCTTTTGTATTTTCGGGACATATCTCAAGTCGTGTGCGTGCAACGTCCTTATACTCGTTATCAATATATTCAAAAAAGGCTCCGCCGATGCCTTTGCCGCGATACTGCGGCTTTACATATATCTCCTCGATCCACACTACCATGCCGCCTGCTTCATTTGAATATGTCAGTGCAAGCAATGCATATCCGCATACCGTATCTCCGTCCCTGAAAACAATGCAGTCGGCAAACGGCGATGAAGCCATAAGCAGTCCGAAGGTCCTTTCAAAATTCTCTTCGGGTATGCTGTGAAGCACCGCAGAAGAATGATAAAACTCATTCTCCATAGCGATAAATTCATCGTGATCTTCTCTTCTGATCTTTTCAAAAATCATTGCACTACTCCGGGAAACAATGACGGTCCTACAAAAATATATGCAAAATATACAGCATACGCAACAAGCATAATTACGCCGCCGATTCTTGAAAGCTCCTTTTTACGAAGCACAAGAAGTCCGAGAATTACAGCCGCCGCAATTGCTACGATCGTGTCTATTATAAACGCCTGACCGTAAGGCATTACGCTGGGCGAGAATACTGAAGCAAGTCCTACAACGAACAGTATGTTGAAAATATTGCTTCCGATGATATTACCTATGGCTATATCCGATTTTTTCTTGAGCGAAGCCGCAATACAGGTAATAAGCTCGGGCAGAGATGTGCCGAAGGCTACTACCGTAAGCGAAATCGTTCTGTCGTCTATACCGATAGTCTGGGCGATATTCTTTGCCGCCGAAACGGTGAGGTCGCTTCCGAGCACTATGCTTACAAGACCGATAAGCGTGATGATGATAAGTATCGGGAGCTTGTCTTTTTCTGTAAGCTCCGGAACATCATCCGCAGAGCTGTCGTCGCCTTTTTTGGCAAGATAGAAAAGATAAACAAGAAAAGCCGCAAACAGTAAGAGCATAATAACGCCGTCTATCTTATCAAGTCCACCGCCTATCCAGCCGAGAAGTAACAGCACAGCCGTTATCACTACTACGAAAGGTATCTCAAACTTTAAAGTGTTGGGTTTTATTTTAAGGTTAGTGATAAGTGCGCTTACGCCGAGTATCAGCAGTATATTCATGATATTGCTGCCGACAGCATTTCCTATAGATATTGCGGCGGCGTCCTGGAAAGACGCACTTATACTGATAGCCGCCTCTGGCGCAGACGTTCCCATTGCAACAATGGTAAGGCCTATTACTATTAGCGGTATCTTGAACTTTGCCGCTATCTTTGACGCACCCTCGACAAAAAGGTCTGCACCTTTAATAAGCATTACAAAACCAACAACAAGCACTCCTACCGAGAAGATAACATTTGCGTTGATGTTAACGCCCAGCATATTCATTACATATAAAGCCGCTCCCAGAACGAGAGCAATAATTGCTACTAACATTTTGTCCTCTTTCTTTATTAATAAATATAAACTATCTTTGTTATACGGATGTCGGGCAGACGCACCGTCTGCCCGAATTAATCATCTGATTGTTTTTACTGTTCGCCTGCAAGCTCTTTATAAAGGCCTATATAGAGCTTAGCCGACTGCTTCCAGCTGAAATCAGCTTTCATGGCACGGGTAACAAGCTTGTTCCATTCTGTCTTGTTCCAGTAGCAATCCTTTGCTCTCTTTACAGCGTACAGCATATCATGCGCATTGTAGGACTGGAAGGTGAAGCCTGTACCGTTTTCATCGCCGTAGTCGATAATGCTGTCGGCAAGTCCGCCCGTCTTGCGTACTATCGGAATAGTGCCGTAACGAAGCGAGATCATCTGTGCGAGTCCGCACGGCTCGCTCTTACTGGGCATAAGGAACATATTTGCACCGGCATATATCTTCTTTGCAAGGTCAGGGATATATCCGCAGGTAAATGCCACTCTGTCGGGATATCTCCAACGCATCTCGTGGAAGAACTGTTCGTACTGAGCGTCTCCCGAGCCGAGAACTACTACCTTATAGCCGAGTTTTATTATATCATCAAACACACATTTTACAAGGTCAAAGCCCTTATGTTCAACAAGTCTCGATACCATACCGAGTATCGGCTCGTCGCCCTGAGGAAGTCCTACCTGCTCAAGCAGCTTCTGCGAGCAGACTTTCTTGCCTGCCTTCTTGGAGGTAGTGAACTTTTCGGGGATAACGGGGTCTGTAGCCGGATTATACATATCCGTATCGATACCGTTCAAGAATCCACAGGTCTTGTACTGCTTGTCTTTAAGCGCTCTGTCAAGGCCGTGAGAGAACCAGGGGTCGAGTATCTCTCTTGCGTATGTCGGAGAAACGGTAGTAACCTTATCGGATACCTCTATAGCCGCCTTCATAAAGTTTACATCTCTGTCGTATTCCATAAGCGACGCGAAGTGCTTCGGTATTCCGAGTACATCCTCAAGAAGCTCCATTCCATATCTGCCCTGATACTGTATATTATGGATAGTGAATACATTCTTTATACCCCACAGCTTAGAGTCGTTTCTGTAGAACATACTGTAGTATACGGGGATAAGAGCACACTGCCAGTCGTTAGAATTGATTACCTGCGGTTTGAAATCTATCACCTTCAGCATCTCAAGTACTGCACGGGAGAAGAACGCATAGCGCTCTGCATCATCATAATAGCCGTACAGACCGAAATCACGCTTGAAATAATACTCATTATCAAGCAGGTAATAAGTAACATTGTTTATCTGAGCGGTGAACAGTCCGCAGTACTGATGTCGCCAGCCGACAGGAACGGTAAAATTGGTGACATAGGTCATCTTTTCACGCCACTGCGGTTTTATTGTATTAACATATAAGGGCAAAACAACACGAGCATCGTGTCCTTCTTCGACAAGCGCCTTCGGAAGTGAGCCTGCAACATCTGCCAGTCCGCCGGAAGCGGCTAACGGCTGCGCTTCACTTGCCGCATAGAGTATATTCATATTATCCGCCTTTCAGCCGCACTTGGCGGCATTGTAATATTAATAATTCTGCTCTAAAAAATATATCATATTTTCCTTATAAAATCAAGCGAAATTTGTCCTTCACAGCCGCTTAAAAATAAAAATCGGAAAAAATAACTAAATATTTCATTTATACTTGTACATTTTTACAAAATCATTATCCGAGAGTGTTGATTTTTTATACATAATAGAGTATAATCATAATTGACAGTAACCCGTAAATGTACTTGGTATAAAATACAGAACAGAAAGGTCGTTATAAATATGGTAAAAAAAGAAATCAATCTGCTTGATGTAATTGACAGAGTTCAGCTTCAGTCGCTTCAGGACGCTTTTGCCAAAGCTACCGGTATGGCAGCCCTTGCTACCGATCAGAACGGTCCTGTGACTCAATTGTCCAACCCTACCGATTTTTGTATGAACTATACAAGAAAATCAAGCGTAGGATGTGAGAGGTGCAACCTCTGCGATTTAAAAGGCGGAGAACAGGCAAAAAAGACGGGCCGTCCGGCAGTATACTATTGTCACGGCGGACTTGTTGACTTTGCTTCTCCGATTATCGTGAACGGAGAACAGATAGGCTCGCTTATCGGCGGGCAGGTTCTTACCGACGAACCCGACCTTGATAAGTTCCGCAGTATAGCCGCCGAGATAGGAGTAGACCCCGACGAATATGTCGAGGCGGTAAAGAAAGTACCGATAGTATCCGAAGAAAAAGTGAACAATGCCGCAGAGCTGTTATTCAAGATGGCTCAGGCTCTCTCCCAGGTAGGATATGAAAAGTACCGTATTTCACAGGAACATGCGGACAGTGCGGTTCTGTTCGCAGAGGTACATAACGATTACGCTGTTATTAACGACAAGATAGAAAAGGTAAACACCGCTATCAAGGAGCTTTCCGAAGAATTTGACCGTCTGCGTGAAAAGGCACTTGAAGCGGCAAAGACCGTCACACAGACAGACTCTATCCTCAAATACATACAGAATGTAGCAACACAGATGACTCTGCTCGGCTTCAACGCTTCGATAGAAGCAAAGCACGTCGGCGAAGCAGGCGCAGGCTTCAATGTAATTGCACAGGAAGTAAGACAGCTTGCAGAGCAGACTTCCAGCCAGACGCATGAAATAGAAGATGTCCTGAGTTCGGTGCGTTCGTCTATCGGCGGTATCGAAAAAGAGATTGGCGCCGCTATGGAAAAGATCAACAACAATGTCACTATTGTTGACGAGCTAAGCCGTCAGATAGCGGAGACTTCGGAAAAGATAGATAAAATAAGCAATACATAATATAAAAGAGAGGCACCCTTTATGGGTGCCTCAGCTTGTCGAAAAAGTCAATTATTAAAAAATAGAGTAAGCTTTAGAGCTCTAACCGCTAATCGCTAACAACTTGTTCGGTTTTGTAGTGCTTCTCCAAAGATGCTATCACAAACTACGAAATACGACTTTATACCAACCTATAGTTTGAGGCACTATCCCAACCTACTTTCTGCGTAAGCAGAAAGCAATATGTCGAGGGTTAAAACTGTGATAGCAAACGCAAAAGGTGACTATAGTAAACGCTATTGCTAAGTGGCACTCGCTCGGAGAGAGGATTAGGAAGAGGGAGCCTCGAGGGAGAAAACTAAAGGGGAGAGGGGAGCGAGCCCCCTTTCCCCTTTAGGTGTCTCCCGCGATACAGACACTAAGTTAATAAACTCGGATAGCGTATCCGAGAAGTTAATCTTTGAAGTTAGCAGTCAATCAGATAGAATCGCCAAAATCCTTTTTGATTGTAAATAGGTTTATCGACAGTCTGAGGCTTCCTTTATGGGTGCCTTTTTTCAATCCTTAAGGACATTGCTGTATATCTTCCCGTGCTGTGCAGAAACTCCGCATTTATAAAACAGCTCGCTTACAGTCACAAGCTCATAGCCGCCTGATATAAGCGCAGGTATTATTGTATCGAGCGCCTCTACGGTCTTATCGTTTCCCTCCATATCGTGAAGTAGGATGATGCTGCCGTTTTGTGTCTGCTCGATTATCCGTCTGCTTCGCTCCTCGGCAGATACGCTGTCATCCCAGTCATTTGCACCCACACCGCAGATGAATGTATGCTCGATATCATCATACATACTGTCACATACAGCTATATACGGCGGACGGAAAAACAGTACATCCTTACCGCCTGTTATCTGCTTTATCTTTTCGTCGGTATAACTTATTTCTTCCCTTATTTCAAGGCTTGTCTGCTTTGGCATTGCGGAATGTGTGCGGCTGTGATTGCACAGTTCGCACCCGTATTCAAAACAAGCGGCGGCAACCTTTGCGCTTTCTTCGGTTATATTATCTCCAACAAGAAAAAAGCTCGCTTTTACTCCATGTTTCTTAAGTACCTCCAGCACCTTTGGGGTGGTAACCGTATTAGGTCCGTCATCAAAGGTCAGAGCCGCATATTTAGTTTCCATTTTTCGCTCCCTATTATTTCTTATTTTTGTCGGAATATTTCATATCTGCTAAATGGAAAAGCGTTATCGAAAAGAATATATTGGTAACACTGTTGCAGAAATAATATCCCATAAAATTTGTGCTTTCCAATGAGCCGTAAAACACAAATACGCTCGAAAAGAAAACAATTCCCGTAATCAGATAAACAAACGGACATATCATAGCCGTTGTACTTGTTAATGTGCCTTTAACAAACTGTATCATTACCACGCTGTCAAGAAGCAGCATAATATCCATTATGAGATAGACAATTATATTGTATTCCCCGTCGGCTACAAACCCCTTTTCATATATGAAAATAAGGTCATAAGCGAGGCTCGGAGCAATCCCTATAACCATCGCCGCAGGCAAAAAGCGCATCAGCTTCTCAGACGAGTTATAGTAATAAATATTCACTGCAATGCCAAGCAGTATGTACATAATCAGCGTTGCAGGTATAGTCGCAATATACGCCACACAGCTCATAGAGCCGGTCGATATGATATACGGGATATAATCTATTATTTCAAACACGCCCTGCACAGCCAAAAGCAACGACAGCATAAGCAGTATTGTGCCGTGTACCGCAAGAACGGTTTTGCGTTTTTCGCTCTGATTGTTTATTTCAAGCATTCTTAATCTCACCGCCCTGCTTTAAATCCACAAGACACTTTTTGCGCCATATACCGCTTTTATATCTTATAAGGCACATTACGGCTGTGAGTACCCATGTCAGACAGGTAGTAAGCCATACCGACCACATACCAACTCCCGGAATCATCACAAGCACCGCCGCAAAGCCTATCCTGCCTATTACTTCGGCAAGTCCGTTAAGAAAGGCAAACAGCACATCTCCCGCACCGTTTAAGAGCCCTCTCGTAGTGTGAATGAAGCCCAGAGGAACATAAAAGCAGGCAGAAAGCAAAAGTGCCTTTCCTCCTATCTCTACTACAAGCGCATCCGTTACAAAAAAGCCTACGATATAATTTGCGGTCAAAGCGAACACCGCAAGCATTAATGTGCCGAAGCCTGCCGTAATAAGCATCGATCTGCGGTAACCCGTGACTACCCTTTCGGGCTTGCCTGCGCCTATATTCTGCCCCGAAAAAGTTGACAGCGCTGTTCCCAAAGAATTGAACGGCTGCTGTATCAGCTGTTCCACTCTCATAGTTGCGGTATAAGCCGCTACTACCGTATCTCCGAAAGAGTTAGCGGTTTTCTGCAGCGATATCATAGAAACCGATACAAGCGCATTCTGAAGCGCAATAGGGACGCCTGTTGTAAGGCATCTTGATATATACTCTCTTCTAAGCCGCAGATGCTCTTTTTTCAGTCTTAAAAACTCGTTTTTCTTTGCGGCGAAGAGAATACTTCCGAGTGCGGACACGCCCTGCGAAATAACGGTTGCCGCCGCCGCACCAACAACGCCCATACCGAAAACAAAGACAAAAAGCAAATCAAGTCCGACATTAAGCACGCTTGCAATGATAAGGAAATACAGAGGTGTTTTTGAATCTCCGAGCGCTCTTAATACCGAGTTTATCCAGTTATATGCGGCTACTGCAACTGTGCCTGCGCAAGCTGTACGCATATAAGCAACAGCGTCAGGCAATATATTCTGCGGAGTATCAAGAAACTGAAGTAGCAACTGTGCCGCAATCACAGAAATGACCGTCAGCCCTGCTCCGACGGCAAGCAGAGTGTAAGCCGAATTAGATATGTAGCGTTTTACATCATCGTTCCGACCTGCACCGAAGCTCTGCGAGATAAGTATTCCCGCACCTGCCGAAAGACCGTTGCACAGCGCATAGAAAAGGAACGTTATCGAGCCCGTCGCGCCGACCGCCGCAAGTGCCTCATGGCCGAGATAGCGTCCGACTATCACAGAATCGACTATATTATATAGCTGCTGAAACAAATTTCCTGCAAGCAAAGGAAGAGTAAATAGCAGAATATGCTTCAGCTCACTACCCTGCGTCATATTCTTTACATATATATTATTCATTATCGCCATTCCATCGTGTTTTTTAAGGCAAACGCCCAAGATATAGCAATTATAACCTTTTTTAATTTATATGTCAACAAATACAGAAGTCCTCTGTTTGTCACAATTTACAAAACGCCGCATTAAAATTCGACAGAATGCCGAAAAAGTCGGGAGAAACCCTGTGAACATTGACAAAAGGCGCAATTTATGAGAAAATATAATATATAAGTCTATCCGGAAAGGGAGCTTAGATGAAGATAAAAAAGCGTATTATAGCCGCCATATTATCGGCGGTATTCATATTATGTTCCATGTCTCTGCCGGTTGCGGCGGCTGTCGCAAATCCGTTCACCTGGGACGGCAGTTCTGCTCTTGTAAGCGGACGGAATTACTACATAAGCGACTCTGTTACTCTTGACGGCAGTTTCACCATACCCGAAGACACTTTGCTAACGGTGCTGTCCGGCGGAAGCATAACTATTCCCCGTGAAATGGCGCTCACTCAAAAGGGAAATATCGTTATAGAAAACGGTGCTTCGCTGATAATATCGGGCGCACTGAACCTTGACAGCGGTTCTTCGCTTTGTATCGAAGGAACACTTTCTTCGGGCTCGGGCTCTGTACTCAGCGCTTTTGGCAAAGTATTGCTGTCGGATACTTCGCAGACGGTGCTGACGGGAGTTTCGACTATAAATTCAGACTTTGACTGCTACGGAAAATTGTCGCTGTCGGGCACGGTAACAATTAACACAGATGCTCTGATAAACGGCACATTTACCGTTGAGAGCAGCGGTACGGTGACAAATACCGGTCTGCTGACGCTTGGCGAAAACTGCAAATATGCCCTTTATGGATTATTCAAGAACTCCGACGGCGGTGCTGTAAACGACTTAAGACCGCAGTATGATGCTTCTGCGTTATCTATCGATACTATGTCGCTTTACACGACAGACGCTCTTACGGGAATTGATGTTTCCTATGCGCAGGGAGAGATAGACTGGAGCAAGGTAAAGGAATCGGGAATCGATTTTGCGATGATTCGTTCAAGCAGGGGCAGGATAAGCGACGATGACCCGATGACAAGCGATACATACTTCCATCAGAATGCAAAAGGCGCAATGCAAAACGATATACCGATAGGCGTATACCATTACTGCTATGCGGAGACGGTTGAACAGGCTCGTGACGAGGCGAGATTTGTACTTAGTCTGATTGACAGCTACGATATAAGCTATCCCGTTGTGTTTGATATCGAAGACGATTGGTTTATAAGAAACGGCTACTCAAAAGAGACGCTGACCGCTATGACAGAGGCGTTCTGCGATGAGATAAAGGCGGCAGGATATATCCCCGTTGTTTATTCGTACGCTTCGTTCCTTTATTATCATCTTGATATGTCGGCGCTGTCACAGTATCCCGTTTGGGTTGCAAATGTCGATGTTGATAAGCCCGACTATGACGGTGCATACTTCCTGTGGCAATATTCGTGGACAGGTTCGATAAGCGGTATTAACGGCGATGTGGATATGGATTACAGCTATATAGATTTTGCCGCTTATACAAAGAAGTTCGGACTTAACAATCAGAAATAACAATAAGCCGTGACGAGATTCGTCACGGCTCCAGACTGTCGATAAACCTAAATCTTTCTCAAAATGGGGTTGAGGGGCGTCAGCCCCCAATAGGGGCGAGGGGTGCGCTTCTATCAGCCTAACGGCTGATTTTCAAAAGCTTCGCTTTTGAGCCCCTCTTTTCACTTAGGGAAGGCAGGCAAGGATGCCTGAAAGTGAACGCTCTGTGGCGCATCAGGAAGATGCGCCACAGAGCGTTCACAAAGGTTTAGGGGATGGGGATA
>CAMEKR010000012.1 GCA_945921515.1 uncultured Clostridia bacterium
GTTCGTTTCGGCATTAAATGAACAACATAGGCGGCTCCTGCAAGTAGTCGCCGCCACCGTTTCTGTGTAGCTCTCTTTAATATAATTATAAATAACTCCTTTAAATTAGGTTGCACATTTCAGATATTAATTGATTCTTTCCACACTCAACGCATCCTCATTTTGTACGATAGATATCACAGAGAACTGTGCGTTTCTGTTTAAAGAATACATTGTTGCTCAATCGTGTTTTATGCAACAGTCTGTCTATCCGTCTGTTAATTTGTCATTACCGGTAAATATAGGCGGCTCCTGCAAGTAGTCGCCGCCACCGTTTCTGTGTAGCTCTCTTTAATATAATTATAAATAACTCCTTTAAATTTGGATGTACATTTCGGGTATTTAGTGTGTTTTTATGAAGACGATACAACTCAGTATATACGCAAGGTATAATATGAAACAGTGCGTTTCTGTTTAGTCAATACATTGTTATTCACTTGTGATTCTACTAACAGTCCTTCTGTTCGTCTGTTCATTTCGACATTGACAGAATAACACAGGCGGCTCCTGCAAGCAGTCGCCGCCTCTAAAGCCAACAATATTACACTTATATTACCCCGATAGCTGGTCTAAAAACGACCGTTAATGACTGATAATCCGTAGTATTCGCAACATTCAAAACGGTGCGGTTTTGGTATGTTACGGTGCAGTTTGGAGCGGTTTTGATACAGATTTGCTGATTTTCATGGCTAAACATGGTCGTTTTGTAATAGGTTTAGGTCGTTTATAAGAATCCCTTATAAACCTCTTTCATCTTCTCTTCTTAGCGACGGTTATTTTTAAAAACGGGGAAATAAGTTTTATACTAATAAAACATCTATAAGAACAAGCTGTTAGAAATTAGTTGTGTTATTGCAAATGTTATCATTTTATGTTATACTATAAAATGATTTAGTTGTTAGCTTAAGCGCAAATAAACCACCGCTTGAAGCGGTGGAATAAAAATCTTTAGATACAAGAAAGCCCTCCTTGTGATATAATGAAAGTGGGTTTGGCAACCACATCATTAACGAAAAGGAGGACTGTCAAATGAATGACAATCACAGTTTATCACATTCCAAGTGGAATTGCAAGTATCATATAGTATTCGCACCGAAATACCGGAGACAAGTAATCTACGGGAAGATAAAAGCGGATATAGGAAAAATATTGAGAACATTGTGTGAGCAGAAAAAGGTTAATATCATAGAAGCAGAAGCGTGTCCCGACCACATACATATGTTAGTGGAGATACCACCGAATATAAGTGTAGCACAGTTTATGGGATACCTCAAAGGAAAAAGTGCGCTAATGATATTTGATAGGCACGCAAATTTGAAGTACAAGTATGGAAACCGACATTTCTGGTGCAGAGGGTACTATGTAGATACTGTAGGAAAGAACAAAAAGGCAATAGAAGAGTACATAAAGAACCAACTTTCTGAAGATATAGCATATGACCAAATAACGCTGAAAGAGTATATAGACCCGTTTACGGGTAGCAAGAACCAATAAGCAAAAAGAAACAGCCGCTTAAGCGGCTGCTGTGAATAAGATGCGGTTGCCAGACTTTTCAGCGTGCCTTCAGGCACAAGCCGGTATCAGGCGCTTGAAGCGCCAGTGCAAACCACGCGTTTCACGCGTGGTTTTGATTGCATTGAAATATGGAGATAGTTATCGACAAATTCGCAACAATATTTGCTACAGATAAAGATCGGTATTGATACAAAATTTGTCACACTTTAATTTCCGTAAATTTAAGGTTCTATTTTTTTGTATTAAACTGTAAAGTTTGGTTTGCTATGAACAATTTGGAAAATATAATTATTGGCAATAGGAGATCCTGTTATGGAATTAAATTTACTGGATAAAAAGCTCGAATACTGGGAGCATCAATTGCTCGATCTTGGCAAGCGAAACAAAATGATTAATTATCGTGAAACCAAAAGGACTACCATCAAATTGGTAGAGCCTTCTTTTGGTGAGCTTTTTAATAGACTTGCTCTGAACGAAGAAACTTTAACATTTCAACGGTCAGTTGATAGAGAAACAGACATTCGTGTGTTCTCTATACTATCACTTTTGGAAAACTTGTCTGCTTCACTTCCAGTCACCATTGGTGATATTAAAACCGAAGGTAGTGTTCTTGAAAGACAAAGAACATTGAAAAATCTCAGATCAAAATCAAGATTGGCACTTGAAGAACAAGGCACAAATATTCTTTATTTGTCTTTCGGGTTTATTGAATGGAAAGATGGTAAAGGTGCTTCTGCACAATGGATCAAATCTCCGTTGATTTTGGTTCCCGCTGTGTTGGCATTAGAAGCACTTAATTCTCCGTATACGCTAAAGAAACACGAGGATGACATTGTTGTAAATCCTACACTTGAGTACTATCTCAAGACTGAATATGGTATTGAACTTCCACAGTTTGATGCTGATAAAGATGCTCTTGATAATTATTTGAAAAGTCTTGAAGAAATAGCAGACCAAAGAGGATGGCGTGTTCTAAGAGAAGTTAGTTTAGGATTGCTTTCCTTCTTGAAGATCTCAATGTATAACGATTTGCTTAGAAACGAAGAACGCATCAAGAAAAACACAGTAATTCGTGCAATGGCGGGTGATGCTACTGAAGCAAATGAGATACCTGAACACTTGCGTAATTTTGACCTTGATTCAATTAGTACACAAGATTGCTATCAAGTTATGAGTGCCGATTCAAGTCAGCAGGATGCAATACTTTATTCTAAGAACAATATTAGCTTTGTTATGCAAGGTCCTCCCGGCACGGGCAAGAGCCAAACAATCACAAATATAATTGCTGAAGCCTTGGTTGAAGGGAAAAAAGTTCTATTTGTTTCTGAAAAAATAGCGGCACTTCAAGTTGTTTATCGCAGACTACAAGAAGCACACTTGGGCGATTTTTGCTTGCCATTGCATAGTTATAAGGCTAACAAAAAAGAAATTCTCGAACAGATTGGAGCTAACCTTAAGCTGAAGCAAACACGGGTAAAAGATACCGCTATAACTAATCTAGAAGAACTTTTGACAATTCGTCAAGAGTTAAACCAATATGCCTCTGAACTTCATAAATTGAACCCAGAATTAAACATAAGCTGTTACGAGGTTTATAGCAAACTGGAAGAAGTTAATGATGCTCCAAACGTAACTATTTCTATTGAGAATCCTTTAGGAGTATCTCAAGCAAAGCTGCAATCATATTTGAATGCATTAAATGAATATTCGATGTCCTTAAATCGTTTGAATAACTTTATTAAAAACAATCCTTGGGAAGGGCTTTCTTCTTGCATGTTGGGATATGAAAATTCCGAAAAAATGCGTGCAGAGTTAAGCACATTGAGCATAAATTTAGAATTACTAGAAGAAATTGCTGATAGTATTTCTGAAAGTTCGGACTTATTGAGTGCATTGCACTACTCTAAACTCCCTGAATTTGCTGATATGTTACAGTTAATTAGCAGAATGCCTAATTTACCTAATGGATGGCTTATTGATTATAATATACCTCAAGCAATTTCTACAGCTGAAGAGGCAAAACGACTATATAGTGAGCTTTTTGTTGCACAAGAAAATATAGAGCAAGTTTTCAATAAGGGTATTTATGAATATGGCTATAACGAGTGGAAGGAAAAGCTACTAGCAATTGCCAGCCGCTTTATGGATATGCCACTGATTGTCGATGGTACAACAGAGTTTTATATAGAAAATGTTTCTTTATTAAATAAAGAATTCTTGGCTTTAAAAAAAGAAATGATTACTATATCCACTGCATTTTCCAAAATTAATGATATATTAGGAACCAATTTCGCTCCTAATGCTATTAATCAACAATCTATAATGAAATTGCTAAGTATCATGAATAGTGATTTTACTTTTAAAATCCTTCGTACTAAATGGATATCGATTGATTCAGTTCAGCAAAAAGAATTGGTTTCTAATTCAAAATTAAATGCAGACTCCATAAAAATAAATAAGGAAAGAATACTATCTTTGCTGGATCCTGAATTTGGGATTATTACTGATACCACAGCATATTTAGAGCAAATTGCCAATCATCCGGATTTAATAAGAAAATATCATATTTGGAAACAACTGCTTTACAATTATGCAAATAACATAATTTCGTTATCTTTTATCAGAAATTCCAATGCAGACTATTTAATTGATAATTGCAGTTCATTAATATTTGAGTTGAATCATTTAAAAAAGGCGATGGAGAGCGTAGCAACTGCTTTTGATTCGATTAATAGGTCGCTTGGCACAAATTTTTCTGCAAACGTAACCGATAAGAAATTATTGTCTCAATTATTAGCGATAATAGATACTAATATCATTTTTCCTTCAACATGGTTTATTTCTCCATATCAGGATATTTTAATATTGTTTAACGAAGCTGTGGCAAATTATAAATCGTTGATTAATTGCAAAAAAAGCTTGTTAAGTATATGGGAAGACGAAGTGTTGTTATTAGACTATAAACCTATGCTTTGTAGATATAAGACAGACTATAATAGTATTTTGAAATTTTTCAACAAACAATATCGTAAAGATAGACGACAAATACAAGTTCTTTCTAAAACTGTCATAAAAAAGCCTGACGATAATACTGTAATTAACTTGCTTACAGAATTGAAGCATTATCATGATTTAGATGCTTGGTTTACTGAAAACAATGATAGATTGAAAAGAACTTTTTCTGCATACTATAATGGTATTTATTCTGATTGGGATGCTATTGAGTCAGCAGTCAAATGTAAAAAAGAGCTTGATGAATTAACTCAGATAAAACTTTCTGATAAACTTATATCAGTTCTTTCTTCAAACCACAAATCAGAATCTCAAGTTTTGACATTAATTGTTAAAGAGATGGATAGTAATCTTGAACAAATAAACTCCATTTGTTCAAGATTGAATATTCCCAACATATTAGAAATTAGCCCATCCGCACTTGCTGGTGTAAATAGTTGTATTCATATGTTATCCGATTTGAACGAGCATGCATTATCAATAAACTCTATTATATCTACAATTCTTGTACCTTTTCAAAATATAAACGAGAATCAAATGGAGTTATTGGTCAATTATGTTATAAAAAATCGTAATGAGAAATCTTTTGAACGCTATCTTACCTATATAAGTGACTACATTGAAAACATTAGTTGGTTTTTAAATAATGATAAGCAATTAAAGTGTTTGTTTTCTCCATATTACGATAATATTGATTCTGATTGGGATCGGCTTGCTTTGTATGTAGAACTTGCTCAATCAATTCTCGATTTGTTTAATGGCAATGTACCGGAAAAATTAATTGATTTATTATCTGATGAGCACAAATCCCAAACGGTAACGGCTAAAAATTTGTTTTCTACCATAAATACATCTATTATTCAGTTGCAGGCAATAACTATTCGCAATAATATAAAACTGAATTTCAATTCGGACAAATTCGATACAGATGAATCTTTTTCTGCAATTAATGCCTATCTACACGAATTAAATTTACTTTATCAGCATATTAGTTTGCTTAAACCGTATTTGAATAATGACAATGAGCAAATTCGTAATATATATTCAGCTATTGATAAGCTGAACTCAGATTCTTACGCGGATACAAAAAGATTGCTATCTATTTATTCTGCAAGATATAAAAAGCAGTTTGATTTTTTGTATACAGATTCTACTACCGATTGGGACGAAATTATTGATTTATTGAAAAGGTTGGCAAAAATAAAACAGTCAACTTTATACCAAATTTTGTGGACAACAGTCAATACATCAGCAAATAGAAAGAAAAGATATGCAGAAATATCGGCAAGGATTTTCGATATCATTAATACCAGTAAAAATTCGTTTGAATGGGTGCAAACTCAGTTTTCTGATGATGTTCGGTTTGATATGATGGCGATAGAAACACTTGCTGAAAAAATCAATGGCTGTCTTGAAAATATTGATATCCTTGAAAACTGGATTGATTATATGGAGGCAAAGGAGAATTGCGAGAAAAACGGACTTTCCAATTTTATCAGAGAAATAGAAGACGCAGAAATATATACGGATATTGAGAGAATTTTCTTGAAAGGTTTTTACCATATGTGGCTTGGAGCGGTATGCGACAAGTCTGCCTCATTGCGCCGTTTTAGAAGAAATACGCATGATGAACGCATCAGAAAGTTCATCGAACTGGATGATCTGCAATTGCTGATTGCTCAAATGCGAATCAGAGAAAAACTTATAGAGAATTTACCATCTACAAACCGTATGCTTAAAGCTACCGATGAAGTTGCAATCCTCAATAAAGAACTTAGTAAAAAGAGAAACATAATGCCGCTTAGAAAACTCTTTAGGCTAATACCAAATCTTCTAATGAAACTCAAACCTTGTCTTATGATGTCGCCACTTTCTGTATCCCATTTCTTGGAAACAGAAGCGTATCATTTTGATTTGGTGATTTTTGATGAAGCCTCGCAGATTTTTCCCGAAGATGCTATAGGAGCGATTTTCAGAGGTTCACAAGTTATCATTGCCGGCGATAGTAAGCAGTTGCCTCCTACAAATTTCTTTTCAGCCACTACAAATAATTTCGACGGTGATTATGATGTAAGCGATGAAGAAGATTACAGTGAAGTAGTATCTGATTCTATTTTAGAAGAGGCCGCATCGGTATTGCCTAACCGAACATTGTTGTGGCATTACCGCAGCAAGCACGAAAGTCTAATCGCTTTTTCCAACAGAGAAATATACAAGAACGAGCTTATTACCTTCCCAAACAGTGTTACGAAGGTCCCTGATATGGGTGTTGAGTACATCTATGTGGAAAACGGATGCTATGAAGGCGGCGGTAAAAACTGCAATATCAGAGAAGCGCAAAAATGTGTAATGTTAGTCCTTGAACATATTCAAAAGCACCCTGATCGTTCTATTGGAATTATTGCTTTTAGCGAAAAACAGCAAACCGCAATTGAAAACGCTATTATTGATTTCAGAGAAAGAATGCCGCAATATGAATGGTTCTTTGATGAATCTAAAGATGAACCTTTCTTTGTTAAGAATCTTGAAAATGTTCAGGGAGATGAGCGGGACACTATTATCTTCAGTATTTGCTACGCAAAAGATAAAAACGGAAAAATGTATATGCGCTTTGGACCACTTGGGCATGCGGGCGGTGAACGACGCTTAAACGTTGCCATTACCAGAGCCAAATGCAATGTGAAGTTGGTTGGATCTATTCTTCCCTCTGATATTGATCTTAACAGAACAAACTCCGATGGTGTTCGCATGCTTCGCTCTTATATTGAATTTGCAAGAAAAGGCTCAAGCGTATTAAAACCGGCAGAAAAAGAAGAAGCATTTGAAACTGTTGACGAGTTCCGTAACATTGTTGCCGAATTTTTGGAGAACAATGGATATAAAGTTCAAAAACAAGTTGGATGTTCAGACTATAAAATTGATATAGCGATCGAAAATCCGGACGTTGACGGCGAATTCATTGCAGGTATTGAATGTGACGGCATATCTTATGTTCGGGCTAAAACTGCTCGTGACCGAGACCATTTACGAAGAACAGTACTCGAAAATATGGGTTGGAATCTGTATCGTGTATGGTCCACTGAATGGTGTCGCAATCCAAAGGCAGAGGGTGAAGCCTTAATTAGTTTTATCCAATCTGTTTTCGATAAAAACGGAAATGCTACCCACACAGTTAAGCAAAGCAATGAAAATGATACGGGTGTATCCATTGATGTAATAGCAACTGAAGCTGTTAAGTCTATTGAAAAAATGTCCACTCAAAATCCGTATGGTTTTGCTTATTACAAAGAAGCAAATTGGTGGGATACAGAGCATTCAGGTTCACACGATAATTTGACTCGTATTAGTGAGAATATTCTTTATATTGTCAGCGTAGAACAGCCTATGCATATGGAACTGCTGTATAAGCGTTTGGGACCTTCTTTTAAGACCGGAAAGGCTACGGAGAGTGTTAGAAAGACTATTGATGAAGCTATTTCAAAAAAATTGAATGGACGGGTTGTTGTCAATAGTGACAAGTTCATTAGGATGCTACCCCTGTCTCCAATTACTGTACGCATTCCGGGCAAATATGATATACCGCGCCCAATGGAGTTTATAAGCACAGAGGAAGTGGCGATAGCAATGATTCGGATTATCAGCAACTCCTTCGGCATTACGGAAGAAGACTTGGCGTCGGAATGCGCACGTGTTTTTGGATTTGAACGAAAAGGGCCTAAAATAAAAGCGAAAACCGATACCGCAATTAAATACTTAGTTGATAACGGAATAGTTAAAATAATTGAAGGCAAAACTCAATTAATGGGAGAATGAATATGAATAATAGAACAGAAATTAATCCGAATATAAACGCAACAGTAATTAATTCGGAAATTGGACAAGCAACGGCAATCAATCCCAATATAGTGGCCGCTTCAGCAAAATTAGACGCAGGAATTATACTTGCTGGAAAATATGAGATTGAGAAGCCGTTAAGCGTGTCAACGGGCGAAGCAGACCTTTATGTGTGCAAATACAATGGCGAAGAGTATATTGCTAAAGTTTATAGGCGGCAACGTGCTGTTAAGCCGGAGGTCATAACGGTATTAAAGTCAGTTGATTCACCGTATGTAGCAAAATTATTTGATACCGGTATATATAACGACCGTCCTTTTGAAGTGCTTCCGTATTATAAAAACGGAAGTTTGCTGGGCAAAAAGTTCACTTTTGATGAATTGAAGAAAACAATTATTCCCTGCATTAACGAAGCACTTAGAGTGCTGCATCAAAACGATATTATCCATAAAGACTTAAAACCGTCTAATATAATGCTATTGGACGACAATAAGAGTGTAGCAATTATTGATTTTGGTATTAGCTCAGTTGTTGAGGAAGGAAATACCGTTTTGGTTACAAAAACGGGTATGACACCGGAATACTCCGCACCTGAAACATTTAGAAATCTGTTTTTGGAGGAGTCTGACTATTATTCTTTCGGTATTACGCTTTATGAATTGTATTGCGGATATACTCCTTATAAAAATATGAACGCAGAGGAAATAGCTCAATTTACTGCCGTGCAGCGTATACCATTCCCGAAGGATATGCCACAGGAATTACAAGATCTCATTTCTGCTGTTACATACTTTGATATAACAAACCGCAATAACAAAAAGAATCCGAATAGAAGATGGACTTACGCAGAGGTTGATAATTGGTGTAAAGGCAAAAAGCAAGTCATTCCCGGTGAAGGCACTGGTTTCGGCGCAGAAAAAGCTATTCCTCCATACACTTTCTTAGGACAGGCATATAAAGATATTCCTTCTCTGATTACTGCTCTTGCAAGCAATTGGAATGACGGTAAAAAACAGCTATATCGTGGCTTGCTTTCTGCGTTTTTTAAGAACTTCAATCCTGAAATTGCAGGGTTTTGTATGGACGCAGAAGAAGAGGCTACCCGCACCGCAGGCAAAGATGATATTATTTTTTGGGATCTTCTCTATAAGATTTATCCGGAATTAAACGGTTTCTATTGGATGGGACAGACCTATGAATCATTGCCCGCATTAGGTCGTGATATGCTTGAAAGACTTTGGAAAAATGACAAGTCCAACTATTCATATTGGGATGGCATATTGGGAAACAAACTGCTCACAAACTATTTATCTAAAGTAAAATCTAAAAATGAGAATTTGGCAGATGCCGCTTCAGCCCTTGAAACTGCGCATAATGTTGGAAACCGTAGCAAGCGCGATACAATTATGAATTATTATACAATGGCATACTTGCTCTCCGGTCAGAGATTGTTTGCGATTGGCGATAAGAAATTGAAGAATGTATCGGAGCTTACTGCTCATATGAAAGGACTGCTGGATTCCTCTTATGAGGAATTTGAAGATTTCTGTCATTCAATGATCGATTATGATGATACCTTGGATGTGCAGCTTGAAGCGTGGCTGATTGCTCTGGGCAAAAGAAAAGAATTAGATGCTTGGCTACAAGGGTTGCAAGGATAATTAGGTGTAGTTTTATGGAAAAGTTTTTGGCAATAGTATTTATCATATTGGTCATAGCCGCCTTTATGGGCAATATCGAAATGATAGCGGCTCTGATCGTTCAGGATACATCTCCTATCACCGAAAATGGTTTTCTTGTTTTCGTTGCAGTTGTGGCAGATATTATTTTGCTTTGCCTTCTAATTAAGAAACTCAGTAAACCGACTGCAAATTCTTTATCGTTAGCAAAGCGAGGAATTACTAATCGACTCAACATAAAAAAACAATCTGCCGAAATAAAAAAAACATCTCGGAACATTACCGATTATATTAACAGATTAAAAGAGCTTAGGACGCTTGGCATTGAACGGGACTCAACAATTAGAACCCACAAATTTTGTCAACTTTTAGTCGCTGTTTCAAATGAGGAACAGATGAAAGCATGCTTGGAGGCTGTTAACAGAAGAAAAGCCATTGTAAATGAGATTAGTGATATTGAACAAAGCATAGTACAACTCGCTGACAAGTACAGAACTGTAGGGAACGCTGAAAAATGTGTTCAATATTTAGAAATAGTAGAGTCTGTGCAGAATAGGAACGACTTTGGTGAAATCAAAAAAGAATGCAACGAACAACTAATTCTACAAGAAAAAGAAAGCAAAGCTATTAAACTATGGACTATATTAGCTGTTTTAATAATATTGGTTGCACTAATCATATTTTCTGGGTCATACATTAAAGACACGCCATACAGGGAGTTGCGTTCTATGATTGAAGATCAATCATTAACCGCCGAAATGTGTGATTGGGACAATAGAAAAGACGAAAATTCTTATTATGAATATCTCCATTCTGAAAAAGGTTACAAGTTTTTAGCGGATGTTTTTACAGAATTACACCGAAATAATGAAATAGAGAAGGCACTGTGGCTACTATGCGTACAGCCGGATTGCATTGATGGAATGGATTTATGTGCTTCGGATTCTTTCATTGATTGGGTTGTTAATTACGCAAAACAAAATGGAACTAAGAAAGAACAATCAGATGGAGATATTACCTATTATGTAAATGGTTATGAAATCAGTATAAGTTCTATATTTGATTATTCAATAGGTCATACCTTTCATATAAGTAATGGAAAAGAAAGTACGAGTGTCGAGAAAAGAAACCCCTATCACGAAGGCTCTGTACCTACGATAAGATAGCAAATAGAAAGCTAAACACGGAGGAAATTGTATGAGTGGTCCTAAATCATCTCGTTATACATTAACACCTGAACAAAGAAGAATATTAGCTGAGCAAAGGGCAATTGAACTTAGAAAATCAGTTGCTTCGGAAAGCATCAAAAGAAACAACAAAAGACTATTACAGATCGGCGGTATGTTTTCAACTGCAAAGCAAGTTTCAGGCGAGTTGCTAAACCGTAATGGGGATGATAGCGGTTTTGCTGATATACTCAAGGAATTAGAGGGTATAATTGCCTCTCTTGATTCCGTTATAGCAAAAACAAATAGCGATGATGTGGTTTCTCTCGAAAATACCTCCAAAACGGTTGCGGAAAGTCTTGAAAAAGCAGAAAAACTTGTAACAGAATTGTCCCGGATTTCTGCTCAAAATGAAATCGAACTGCAAACGACATTACGAGCTGAAATTGATAAAGGTTTTAATACATCATTTGCTGATATCAATATTGCAAGCCAAACAGATATGAGTGAAAACAAAAATAAAATTCGTGTTCAACTGCTTCAAATGAAAGGCAATTTAAACTTATCTGCTGAGTTGACCGTCGAACTTGAAAAAACAATTAGCAACTTGGATGCTATCGAGAATGAAGCATTTTTGAAAAACTTTTCATCTGTTACGGTTACTCCCTTACTCAAGCACTGCAAGCAATTTTTAAATGAGTACGAGAACTGCCACGAAGAATTTGATAAACTCTACGCAGAATATATTGCTCTTTGTGATTTGTATTTCTATGTAGCTCAAGAGTATCCTTGTTGTAACGCTTCAATCGAAGCACTTAACGCTGAGATTAAACGAATTAAGGAAACTGTTGATGCGGATGATGAGCAGGCTTATATAAGCGACTGCTTGGATGAAGTGATGGAAGAAATGGGCTATACAGTGATTGGCAGTCGAGAAGTCACCAAGAAAAACGGAAAACGTTTCCGTAATGAGCTTTACACTTATGGCGAAGGTACAGCGGTAAACGTAACTTATTCTTCCGATGGGAAAATTGCTATGGAACTTGGCGGTATTGATGCAACTGATAGACTTCCCGACTCACACGAAACTGCCGTTTTGTGCGAATCTATGGAGAATTTCTGCGAAGACTTTAAGGAAATTGAAAAACGTTTGCTCGCTAAAGGCGTTGTACTTGCAGACCGTATTTCTTTGCTTCCGCCAAGTGCTGAATACGCACAGATCATTAACACTTCTGACTATCTAATGACTGAAAAGGCAGAAACATTGCAGACAAAGAAACAACGCCGAACTGCAACAAAGCGAAAAGCTTTGAGGAAGGAATAAAATATGGAAAAATACAAAATCTGTCCTTCTTGTAAGACTAAAAACCCTCCTGCTCTTTTTGAGTGTATGAGCTGCGAAGCAGATCTTACCGGAGTGAAAATAACTGATGAAGAAACCGAAAGAATGCTTGCCGAAAATGCTGCAGCTCAAGCCGAAGCTACCCCTAAAAAGATGGTTAGAGTGTGTGAGTGCGGGGCGAAAAATGCTCCCAACGCCCGTAAGTGCGGTTCTTGCAATGAAGATATATCGGATATTACACCTACTCTTGATAATGATGATGAAGAAAAAGAAGAAGCTATTACCTATGTTTTGAGTAGCCTTGACGGTCAGTTTGCATATAAAGTTACTACTGATGATGTGACTATCGGTAGAGAGAATACTATGAGTGAGTATCTTGCGGTCAAAAGCTATGTTAGCAGATCTCACGCAAGAGTCACAAAAGATAACAACGAATTATTTATTGAAAATTTGAGCAACACAAATTTCACTTACGTAAACAATAAAAAGATTACTGAAAAGACCAAACTTCAAGACGGTGATGAAATCGGACTTGGTGGAACAAATATAAACGGTAAATGTCAAGAACAAGCCGCATATTTCTTAGTGAGGATTGGACAATGTATGTAGCAAGAGTTTTATATCCCGTTGAAGTTCTCGGTCCCGGAAAAAGAGTCGGGATATGGTTCTGTGGTTGCCCTCGTAGATGTAAAGGATGTAGCAACCCTGAACTATGGGAATTTCAAGAACGATATAAGACTACGCCTGAAACGATATTTGAAATGGTTAAAGCCGTTTCAAAAGAGCATACAATAGACGGTTTTACAATCACCGGTGGAGATCCTTTTTATCAAGCTGATGACCTTATTGAATTGCTTGATTTGCTCAAGGAAATCTCCGATGATATAATAGTTTATACGGGGTATAACCGTGAGAAAATTAAACCTGACGACCTCAAAAATATAAGTGTGCTGATAGATGGTGAATATATTGAAGAATTGAATGATAATTCGCTTTTGAAAGGTTCGTCAAATCAAGAAGTTTACATATTGGATGATACAAAATCGGATAAGTATAGAACCTATTTCAATACAGAAAGCAACAAAGTTCAAAATTTTTTCACTTCGGACGGTGTTGTTTCAGTTGGAATACATAGACCTAATTTTTAATATATGAGGAAGTGATGAAATGAATGATTTAGAGCAAAGAGTAAAAACGCTTGAAACTAAGGTCAAGGTGTTGGAAGAAACTCTTGAAACACTAAAAAATATGAGTCTTTCTGAGCAGATGGGTAGTTTTATTCAATCACGCCAAAAGTCTTTACGAATGGTTGAACTGCTTAATTCAGTTTCAGATGATGACAAATTAGATTTTGAAAAAGAACGGATTTCTCTTAACAAAGTAAGAAATGCAAAGAGAGACATTGATAATCAAATAGCGCAAGCTTTAAGTAATGCGGGTACATTTTCTGATGATTTACCCGGTGATCCAAGATATTTTAACTATGAGATAGAATCCGGAATGGAAGAAGATTCCTTTTGGAAACGAAAAGAAAGGAACGCTGCTTTAAGTGGTTTTGTGGGAAAAGGACTACGTATTACTGCTTATAACGGATTTGAAACCGATAGAGTTATTATTCCCAATGAGATAGATGGTCAACCTGTTATAAGCATTGGAGAAAAAGTATTTATGAATGCGCCGATTTCAGAAGTTGTTCTTCCAAAGTCGCTTAAAGCAATTTTGGGAGAAGCTTTCCGAGGATGTTCAAACATAAAACACATTGACCTTCCTGACACTATTGAATATTTGGGTGCGTATTGTTTTGCAGATAGTGGCATCGTAGATTTAGTGCTACCTTCTTCATTAACCAAAGTGCCAAATGATTGCTGCTGTGCGTGCAAGCAACTAAAAAAGGTTTCTTTTGGAACGAGGATAACTACCATTGGATATGCTGCCTTTCAAGGTTGTTCAGAAATAAGAGAAATATCACTTCCGGAGACATTGCTTAATGTGGGATTTAAGTCCTTTGAAGGAACTTCTATTTCTACAATGATTTTTCCAAGCAATGTAAAACAAGTGTCTAAAGATACATTTGGCGACAACTATACACGAACAAAGCACGATGTAGTATGCGTGTTTCTTGGCAAGGAAACAGTCGTTGATGTAGAATCTTTTAAGCCTTTTACTTTTGTTTCTTTAATCTATTGTTTGCCCGGTAGCAAAATTCAACAAATTGCAAGGGAAAGAAAAATACCGATGAAGCCGCTTAGCGACTTTAGAATGGAGGATTACCAATGAGTGATTACATATCAAAATGGCATAAGGAACTTGGCATTTTCTCAAAAATCAAGCCATTGATTATTTTGGAAGGAAATGTTTTAGATTCGTATCAATATCCCGAAGAAGGAAGCACGCCCAAAGGCAGCATTTTGAGATTGCCTGAATATTTGCATTTCTATTTCAAAGATATGGGATACCAAAATATCGTTTTTTACGATAGTTTGAGAGGTTTCTATAATACTTGCGAAGAAGGCTATCTTGAAAACTTTGCCAAGCTTGCCGAGGTATCAGCAAGTCACGGTTTTATTAAAGCAGACTTTAAGGGCGGAAATAAAAACGAGGGAGCTTCTAATATTGTTCGCAAGACTCTATCTCAGAACAAGGAAGCTACTGTTATCGTTATGGATTTTGCGTCCCGTTATATTACTTCACCTGACAATTTGGAGCAGAGCGAAGTTGATAGTTTCACCGTGCTTTTGCAGGCTTCTCTTGAAGCTAAGGATGTAAAAACAGAAAGTAATGGTATATTGAAAAATCTGCTCGTATTGATTACCAATAAATCAAATGATATTCCGGCTTGGTTCTACTTGCAGAACCCTAACGTAAAAATGATTACGCTTTCTTCTCCTTCTAAAGAGGAACGTGAAGCGTTAGTAAAGAGTCCGAACTTTCCTAGTTTCTTTGCCGGTGAAGTATACATGGAAGATAGCGCCTACTATAACGACCATCCTGATGAACTTGAGAAAATTCAGGATAAGTTCGTTGCGCTTACGGAAGGCTTTAGTTTTACTGAAATTAACGGCTTGCGTAGACTTTGTAAAAATGAAAAGATTCGTATGCAGGATTTGTGCGATGTAATTGATTTATATAAGTATGGAATCAGAGAAAATCCTTGGAAAAGCCTTGACCTTGAGAAAATACGAAATGCAAAGGCGGATTTTGAGAACAGAGTAAAAGGACAGGATTATGCTATAACAAAGACGCTCGATGTTATTAAACGTGCTATTACTGGTATGTCGGGGCTGCAAGGCTCATCACATACAAGGCCAAAAGGCGTATTATTCTTTGCCGGCCCGACCGGTACCGGTAAAACAGAAACTGCAAAAACACTTGCTCAAATACTTTTTGGCGATGAAAGTTGCTGTAAGAGATTTGATATGAGTGAGTATGGACAGAGTCATAGTGATCAAAAGCTGCTTGGGGCACCTCCCGGATATGTTGGTTATGAGGCAGGCGGCCAATTGACGAACGCAGTAAAGAAAAACCCGTTTTCAATTCTTCTTTTTGACGAGATCGAAAAAGCACATCCTTCTATACTTGATAAATTCTTGCAAATACTCGAAGACGGCAGAATGACCGACGGTCAAGGAAATACGGTGTATTTTTCTGAAACCATAATCATTTTCACGAGTAATCTTGGTATCTATACGGTTAATGAGAATGGTCGGAGAGAGCCCAATGTCACAAGTGAAATGCCATATCATGAAATGTCTGTTCGTGTTCGAGAAGCAATTGAAGACTATTTCAAATTGCAGCTTGGCCGTCCGGAAATACTTAACCGAATTGGTGAAAACATTGTTGTTTTTGATTATATTCGCCCTGATATTGCAAAACAGATTTTGAACTCTCAGGTAAAAAGGATTATCAAAAATCTTTCAGCAGAAAAGCACATCTCATTAACCGTTTCTGATACAGCTATGGAAGTTTTGACTGTTCATACTCTGAACAATCTTCAAAACGGCGGCAGAGGTATCGGTAATGTAGTCGAAAATCTCTTGATAAATCCCTTGTCAAGATATTTGTTCGACAATGAGATATTCGATATGACGAATCTCACAATTGATAATATAGACATTTCAGCAATGCCGCCATCGCTAAACTGTACGAAGGGATAAACTATGAAAATTATTGCTATTACTCAAAAGGGAATTAATAAAACCGAAAACGAAGATAGAATTGTTGTCGGGAAAACTGTTTTAGCAGGAGGTACTCTTTTTACTGAAATAGAGAATGGCGTTTTGGCTGTGACAGATGGAGTTGGTGGACAAAATGCAGGTTCTCTTGCGTCACATTTTGTGGCGAACAAGATATGCCTATTATCGGATGTAACTGTAGATATGTTGCAAAATATCAACGAAGAACTTATGTCATTATCAGCTGAGAACGCCGAACAAAACGGTATGGCTACAACCCTTTCGGGAATTCTTTTTTCAGATGGGCAGGCTCGCCTATTTAGTGTAGGAAACACTCGTGTTTATCTGTTACAAAGCGGTAAGTATTTGAAACAATTAACATCAGATGACACTACACTAAATTATCTTCTCACCACCGGACAGTTGTCAGCAGAAGAAGCTGACAAATTCGATAGAAAAAACGAAATAACCGCTTGTTTTGGTGGAGGTACGGCAGCTCTTTTTAATGTAAAACTCAGTAATATCGAAACCAACGGTGCTACAATAATGATTACCTCAGATGGAGTTCACGATTATTTGACGGTAGATGAAATGGAAGATATTATTAGTGAGTATGGTCTTTCTCAAAAAACTTGTGAAAGAATGATAACGGCAGCAAGAGGTAAAGGTTCTTGTGATGATATCAGCATAGTGTTAGGAGATATTTAAATGGGACTTCGATTTAGAAAAAGTATATCAATTATTCCAGGCGTGAAGTTGAATTTCGGTAAAACCGGTATGTCTGTAAGTACTGGTGTTCCTGGTTTTAGAAAGACATTTCACACGAGCGGTAAAGTAACAACAAGTGTCGGCATTCCAGGAACCGGGCTTTATTATGTAGATACAAAGAATGCACACACAAAAAACAATAAAAGAAATACTGAGGTTTTGCAAGAATCACAGTCCAGTTATGCTAATTCAAATGACAATTATTCTCCTGAAAACCCGGCAAGAGATTACCAATCTGCATCCGAAAATAATTCTGAACCGAGTGAATCGCTTGCTTCCAAAGCGTTGAAACAATTAGATATAAATTCATTGAAATCAATACATAAAACGAGTGACGATTCTATCGACTGGACAGAAGCGCTAGTTTCTCCAACTGCCCCTGACGAAAATTATAATCAGCAAATGTGGGAGTATTATCATAATATGGCTCCCAAAATCCTTGCCGGAGACATTGACTCGTATCTGCAATTAATATATGAAGTCAACCCTCTCGATGATTTGCTTGTTTACGGTAGCAATTTCGAGTTTGGTACAGATAATCCCAAAAAAATCGAAGTGGAGTTTAATGTCAATGAAAATGCTTTATCGGAAGCTAAACGACAGTTAAGTGATTTGGAATACAATTTATTGCTTCAAGACTATGTGTGCAGCATGTGTATCAGAATAGCAAGAGATATGTTTGCTTTACTGCCAATCAGCGACACTATTGTACATGCTGTTTTAAATGGTTGCTTGATAGCATCCGTTGCTTTCGATAGATTGAGTCTATCTAAAATTAAATTCGGATATATAGATCCGTCTGATACCCTGGCAAAGTTTAAGAATAATATGGATTTCGATATCAATAACGGTTTTTCAAATGTTGCAAAAATAGAGTAACAAAGAGATGTAAAAATAGTGACTGAGTAATTAAGTGAGCAGATACAATTATCGTTTTTACATTCCGAAAACCTGTGCGAATGCAATTGATGCAAAATCTTCTTTTATTTGTAGTCATAATTTGATTGCACGATTTGATATTCAGACTCAAGGAATCTATTCGAAAAGTATTCGGTGTAAAGGCGATGCATAATGGAGACGTCGGCTTATCGGAATATGCCCGAACCCGAAGTATTCGCTTTTGTTTCTAATTGACGAAAGAAGAGGCGGTGCTGTTTATCTGGACACCGCCTCATCACTTGGAAATTTCACGGGGCTCGGGTCGCTCCTCATTGTTGCCCTGTTTAGTTGCGATTTTAGTGTGGTGGTATCTGACTATATGAATGAATCTTGTCTCTGCCTATAAATTCTTCCTCAGAATTTATCTGTTTTATTTCAGTGGTTTGGCAAAGCCAGAAAACACATAATCAACATATCTATGTTCATTTCCTAACTGTTCAAATAAGCCATATTGATATAGAGATAAAATTACAGAATTAATTTCAGTTTTTTTATTATGCTCTAATGATTGAATTTATTCCAATTCTTCAGGCGTGTATATATTGGTAAATCTTGCACGCTTATTGTATAACGCTCCTCCAAATCAGTTAAAAGATAGTACCTTGTAAGCATTGCGAAGTAATCATTTTTTATCATTGTTCATTTTGCTAATCAAGTGTATCTGTTTTTTACAAACACTTCGTAAGCTGAATTTTCTCGCGTGGATTTTTTAGATATCTTGACTTGGTCTTCATAATGTCTAAAAGTTCCGAATAAATATCGCTGCATTTTATCCCAAAACAAGACAGTTGACGTGTGGAACATAATGTACTTCAAATCATCTGTAGCATCGATTAGTGCACCGATATCGCCTAAAACTAATGCCTTGATAATATTCCGAAACGCATCTCCGGAATAGTCTCTGATATCCTTTTTTTAAAATAGCAGTTAATGCTGTAACCTGTTTCACAAACATAAGCGCTACATGATACTCATTATCAGTAAATACTCTGCATCACTAAGTTTTTATATCATTTTGAAGTGTAATAGTGCTTCTTTGATAGACTCTTCCTTCTCCTTCGGACACTTCGGCTGTCGGGAGTCCTTTGACTTCGCCTTGTTGTAATTCTCACGCTCAATGATACCGCATTTCTGTTTTACCTGAGCGATATTCAGAGAAGATACCGTCAAGCCTGTATGTTTCTTGACATAAGCCTTGATTTCATCGTAAGTAGCCTTGCTTTCGGCAGAGGTCAAATCAAGCTCATCAGTTTTCAGTTCAACCTCAATATGATGTGTCGATTTTAGTTTGGACAATAATACTACCGTCTCCACATGCCCCGTTCTGCTGAACATATCGACTGCCACGCATTTTTCCGTTTCGTATCCGAGTTGCTTAAAATAAGCGCAGTCTCTTGCGGCGGTGGCGGCGTTGCAGGACACCATTACAATTCTCGGCGCACAAAAGGCGGCTATTTGTTCTGCAGCTTGCTTTCCGCAACCCTTTCTGGGCGGATCTACTATAATTACATCCGGGCGCAGATTACGCTCTAACAGTATTTTTGAGGCTTCTGCCGCATCGGCGCAGATAAATTCGGCATTATCTATTTTGTTCATCTGTGCATTATGCTTTGCGTTCTCTATAGCTTCGGGTATTATTTCAACGCCTATTACCTTTTTTGCTTCTTTCGCCATAGAAAGACCTATCGTGCCTGCTCCGCAGTAAAGATCAAGTACGGTTTTACTTTTTGCGTCGGCAAACTCTCTTGCGGCGGCATACAGCTTTTCTGCCGAGGGCGTGTTCACCTGGTAGAATGCTTTCGGCGCTATGTTGATTTTATTGCCGCACATAGTGTCGGATATGATTCCGTCGCCCTGCAGCACTATTTCTTTATCTCCCAGTATCACATTGGTATCTTCGGAGTTGATATTTATTACCGATGTTTTGATTTGGGGGAATTTTCTGCACAGCTTTTCAGACAGTTCTTTAAGAGCAGGAATGTATTTTGCCGCTACTATGCACAAGGCTGTTTCGCCGCTGTAGTGACCTTTTCTAAGATAAATGTGTCTTAATATACCTTTGCGTGCTATTTCGTCATAAGCGGAGATATTAAGTTCCTGTGCCGCTTTAAGAAATTCATTTACGATATCGGAAAATATATCCGGCTGAAGAAGACACTTTTTGCAGGGAATTATCCTGTGAGAGTGAAAAGCGTAGAAGCCTGCCGTAAGATTACCGTCGTTATCAGTTCCTATCGGCATCTGTAACTTGTTGCGGTAGCCGTAAATCTCATCGTTTGCAATTATCGGAAGAAACTGCGGCGACAGACCTCCTAACCTTGTGAAAGCGTCTTCGACAAACTTCTGCTTAGCGGCAAGCTCCGCCTTGTAGCTTATATGCCTCAGTGAGCATCCGCCGCATTTGCTGTAGACAGGGCAGTCGGGCGTTATCCTGTCGGGAGAAGGAGTAAGTATCTCTTCAATCTTTGCGTAGGCATAGGTCTTGTTTACTTTAAGTACCCTGACTTTAAGTTTGTCTCCTATAGCGGAAAACGGCACGAAAATAACCATGCCGTCTTTTTTTCCTATGCCCGAACATTCGCTTGAAAGAGCAGTTATCTCAATTTCAATGATGTCGTTCTTTTTCATTATATCTGTCCTAAGCTGAGAGCCTTAAGGTATGCATTGATAAAGCCGTCAAGGTCGCCGTCCATAACAGCGCCGATGTTGCCCATCTCAAAGTTTGTCCTGTGATCCTTTACCATTGTATAGGGCATAAATACATATGAGCGTATCTGTGCGCCCCATGCGATCTGAAGCTGTTCGCCCTTGATATCGGATATCTTGTCGAGATGTTCTCTTTCCTTGATTTCAAGGAGCTTTGATTTCAGCATGCGCATTGCGTACTCTCTGTTCTGATGCTGTGAGCGCTCGGTCTGGCAGGCGCAAACTATGCCTGTGGGGATGTGTGTGATACGGACAGCGGACGATGTCTTGTTGACCTTCTGACCGCCTGCGCCGCTTGCACGGTAAACATCCATCTTTATCTCGTCTTCGCTTATCTCAATGTCGATATCTTCGTTTATTTCCGGCATAACTTCAACGGAAGCAAAGCTGGTGTGTCTGCGTCCCGAGCTGTCAAAAGGGGATACACGGACAAGTCTGTGTACGCCGTTTTCGCTCTTGAGATATCCGTATGCGTTTCTTCCCTCAACCAGTATGCTGGCACTCTTTATACCTGCTTCTTCGCCGTCAAGATAGTCAAGCACCGTAACCTTCATACCGTGCTGTTCGGCCCAGTGGTTATACATACGGTAAAGCATCTCAACCCAGTCCTGCGCCTCTGTTCCGCCTGCGCCTGCGTGGAATGTCAGTATGGCGTTGTTATGGTCAAATTCGCCCGACAGTAAAGTTGCAAGCTTCTGTGCCTCAAGCTCTGCTCTGAAGTGCTTTGCAAGCTCCTGAATTTCGGGAAGCATGGATTCGTCGTCTTCTTCCTGTGCAAGCTCAAGCATCGTCAGTACATCGTCATAGCTTTCACGCAGTTTGTTGTAGCTCTGTACTATATTCTTGTCTTCGCCTATCTTCTGTGATATCTTCTGAGAGTTCTCTATATCGTTCCAGAAGTCGGGCTGTGCGCTCTGTTCTTCTAACTTTACTATTTCAGCTTTCAGATTATCAAGATCAAGTGCGCCTGCAAGCTCCTTCAGCTCAGGCTCATAGCCGTCAAACTCTATTTTAAGCTCGTCATATTCTAACATATATACCGTTCCTTTCGATTTTAGCAATACTGTTTTATTATATACCAAAAAAATTTTTTTGTAAAGCCTTGAAATCGTTTTCATTTTATGATATACTAAATTTATTGTATTAACTGCCATATTTTCAGCTGTGAAAACTGCGAAAATTTGGAAAAGTGATAAGCCCTGTGAAATGTTTCACAGAATGATTAAGTTAATTGTATTAGTATTTATTATAAAAACGAAAGGAAATATTTTATGGACAACATCAAAAAGATACACATGGGACCTGCAAAGTGTGCTGTCGATCTCGGCGACGGAAGTGAAAGGGGAGAGTATGTAAATCAGGACTATATTCTGAACAAGCTCGGCAGACCGCACAGAGCGATAAGTCTTATGTACTGCTATTATCCTCTTGACGAAACATGGCCTGTAAGAGCAAGACACGCTTTTAAGGATAAGGAGATAACATTCCAGTGGGATTATCCATATGATGATTATTTCACATATAAGGGCGGTATCGGCGGTACTACCGACGACGAGCCTTTCACCTGTATGCGTGATGTAAGAAGACACGGACAGGATGTAATTCTTACAATGACTATCGATCCCAATGTCACAGACGAGCATCTCGAGCAGATCGGCAAGGAACTGTCTACCTTCGGCCGTATGCAGCTGAGAATCAACCACGAGGCTACAGGCAGCTGGTTCTCATTCAACAAGCGTGCCACATATCAGCAGGTTGCAGACTTCTATATCCACGCCCGTGAAGTAATTAAAAAGTTCGCTCCCAATGTACAGACGATACTCTGCATAGGCGGAGTTGAGCATCCCGAAAAGGGCGGCGAGATAGAGATGGAGAAGGAATTTGCCGACGCTGTAAGAGCAACGGACATCTGGTCTGTTGACAAGTATATGGCACTTCACTGGGGCTGGCCCTTTGATGTTGCCGATGAGGGCGGAACTTCATTCGGCAGAAGCAAGGTAGCCGATACATATAACCTTACAAAGCTGTCCGAAAAGCGCTACAGAGAGCTTTGCGGCGGTGTAAAGAAGCCTATGGTAATGAGCGAGTTCAATGCCGACGGCGATGTTACCGGTCCTTATGATCAGGCGGAGATGGTAAAAGAATTCTGCGATATGCTCAAAAACGATGAGGATCAGGGCTGGTTCAACGGATTTACCTTCTATCAGTTCCGTGACAGAGGCAGACTCGGACTTGAGATTGAAGATCCCAACAATGCCGACTGCGGTATTGAACAGCCGGTTATGAAGACATACAAAGAGATTATTCACGATGAATACTTCTATCCCGAGATAAAAGCGGCAGGCGAGGCGCAGTTCCCCGTAAAACTGCGCTGGGGCGGTTCGGAAGATGCAGAGGGCATAGAAATTCCTCTTCACTTTGAAAAGAATCCCACATTCTGCGAGATCACTTTTGACGGAGAAGACGCAGAGCTTAATCTTATGATGGAGATAAACGGCAAGTGGTTCTATAAAGCTCCCCACGCAAAGACAATAGACCTTATGTCAGCCTTCTTTGAAAAGCCCCTTGACAGCGAAGCCGATATGACGCTGAAGATATTCGCTCCTCCCGCAAGCGGTGAGAATGTCAATGACGGCAGTGATGACTGGATGCTGAACACTTATTCGACTATTACGAAGATGCCGAATATCCGTATCCGCTTTGCTCCTATATTAAAGTAAAATATAAACTCCCTGCGTTGCAGGGAGTTGCAGACTGTCGATAAACCTCTTTGTAAAGATAAAATGGGGTTTGGGGCGAAGCCCCAAGCAAGGTCGCAGGGGCGGCAGCCCCCGATAATAAGCCCCTTCCCGAGGGGAAGGGGTTTGGGGTTAGGGATAGAGAATTTGCTCTACTTATTAAAAAATAGACTTTTTCGACAAGCTGAAACTCCCTGCGTTGCAGGGAGTTTGTTGCTTATGCACAAAATCTTGCGATTTTATTTGTTTGATTTGTTGAAAAATGATGTAAAAACGGCTTTTTCATTTGACTTTGTTTAATCTATGTGATATCATTAATTAATAGAAAACGGTCGAATTTGATCGTATTTCCCTTTCTCGCGAGGTAAATCAAATGGCAAAGAATAAAGAATTAGAAAAAGGGCTTGGCAAGCTCTCTGAAAATGTAAAAGAAATCAACAAGAAGAGGAAGTCGCTTACCGGAAGGATATTCAAGTGGATGTGTCTTGCGGTGGGCGGTTCGCTGTTGCTTGTCGGCGGAATAAATATTATTTTAAGCTACACATATCTTAAAGAGGCTCTTGTTACTCAGATGGATGAAGTCGCCCGTATGGCGTCTACTACTATATCCAATCAGGTGAACAATGTCATTGATTCGATAACACAGCTTACCGTTGATACAAGTCTGCTTGACTTAAGAGATCCGGATACGGTAAGGAACAAATGCCTTTCGCTTCGTGACGATTACGATTATTACATAGATGTCAATGCTATAAACCAAGTGTCAGAATGCGTCAATGATGATAAAAAGGACTACAGCTCGGACGAAAATTATAAAAGCTGTTACAGTGAAAATAAAGTGATTTTCACCGATCCATATGTTTACACGCTCAACGAAAATACATATCTCGTATCCGATATTTATGTACCTATTCATACAACTGATATTGCCAAGAATGTAATGGGCGTTCTTCATGTAAAGCTAAATGTTGACGTTTTCTCCGATGTTATCGGAAATATTTCTATCGGTGAGACCGGATATGCAATAGTAGTAGACCGTAACGGCTATGTTATCGCACAGCCTGACAGCACCCTTCTTACAGAGCATCTCAATTATATTACGCTTGCTCAGGACGATTCGTCCTACAGTTCAATAGCCGAATGTACCGGTAAGGCAATTAACGGTGAAACAGGCTTTGCTGAAGTAAAGCTTGACGGTAAAGACAAATTTGTAAGCTACGCACCTATTGAAGATACAAACGGCTGGAGCTGTCTTATGATAGCTACGCCTTCAGAGCACACCGGAAACATTTACAATTCTATTATCATCGGCTCAATAGTAGCGGCAATATGCTTTGTATTATCCGTTCTTCTCATTATTGCAATTGTCAAGAAGATAATAAAGCCCGTAAAGCAGTGCTCCGATCAGATTGTAACGCTGTCGCACGGCGATCTTCATCAGCCGCCGCTTGACTTCGGCAATAATATTGATAAGGAGATTTCACAGCTCAGCGAAAGCACAAACCTTATCAGCAAGAATATTAACGAAGTTATTACCGATATCAACAATATGCTTGAATCGCTCGGAAAAGGCGATCTTACTTATAAGCCTGCAGATGTTTATTTCGGCGACTTTGCACCGCTGAAAGAGTCTTATGAGCATATAATGATTTCGCTCAATAAGATTATGAACAATATCAATAAGGCAGGACAGCTGGTAGCAACAGGCTCACAGCAGGTTGCAGACGCCGCAGGAAACCTTTCGGGCGGCGCAACTAAGCAGGCGGCTTCGGTTGAAGAACTGTCTGCATCGCTTAACGAGGTAGCCGAGAAGGTTAATCGCAATGCGGCAAGAGCTACCGATGCGGCAGATAATTCCGCAAAGGCTACAAGCCTTGTTGAATCGGGCAACGAACAGATGAACGGACTGCTCGACGCTATGCGTGAGATCGACGATACATCTAAGGAAATTGCAAAGATAATCAGAACTATAGACGACATTTCATTCCAGACCAATATTCTTGCTCTTAATGCCGCTGTTGAAGCTGCAAGAGCAGGCGAAGCAGGCAAAGGCTTTGCCGTTGTTGCCGACGAAGTAAGAAACCTTGCAGGTAAAGTTGCCGATGCGGCAAGCACTACTACCGAGCTTATCAAGAATTCGATCAAGGCTGTCGAGAACGGCACAAAGATTGCAAACCAGACCGCCGAAACGCTAAAGGAGATAGTTACCACTACCACCGCAACGACAGGTCTTGTCAGTGATATTTCCACCGCTTGTGCACAGCAGGCAGAGGCTATCGAGCAGATAACCGTAGGCGTTGACCAGATATCATCGGTAGTTCAGACAAACTCCGCTACAAGCGAAGAATGTGCGGCATCTGCACAGGAGCTTTCTGTACAGGCAAATGTGCTTGATGATATGGTGTCCAAGTTCGTTATTGATAAGGATATAGCGTCAAGCGAAGAGAAAATGACAAAGTCCGATAAATCCGGCGCTGAAGTAAAAGCCGAAGACAACAGCAAAACCGCATCCGAAGATAAGCCCGACTTAAAGACCGATGCCGTTTCTTCGGTTGACAAGAAGCCGTCGGCAAAAACACCCGACAAGCCCTCAAAATCTGCAATTAAGGATAATACAGCGGAAAAAGCCGAAAAAGCACAGTCCAAGCCTGCTTTTGCACCGAAGCAGTCAAAGTCCGATGATAAGAGCATTGAAATAATTATCGACAGCAAGAAGCCGGAAAAGAAACCGAAAGAGACGGTATCCGATGAGGTATCCGACTTCAAGGAAGATCCGAACGATAAGTATTGATAAAATATCATCAATCGGCAACAATTAATATCTAAAGGGGAGTTTTCAAGCTTGAAAACTCCCCTAAATTTTCGTTATTGCTTTGAATATTGTGAAATTGAAACCTCTGCAGATGACAGCGTATGTGTTTTTCCGCTGTCGTCTTTTACTATCAGCCTTGCATTGCTGTCAATATCAACGGCTGTAGCAAAATAGAACTGTTCGCCGACAGTTACTTTTATTCGCTTTCCAAGAACGGCAGAGTATTTTTTATACTCGTTTATAAGCTTTGATTGGCTCGTATGTTCATATATCTCGAAGAAATTGTTCAGTATCTCTGCGGCAAGACTGCATTTTATATCCGTGTCTGCTACTTCATCGGAATACAGAGAAGAAGCGATATCGGCGATTTCGGCAGGGAAACCGCCTTTAGGACGGGAAATATTTATACCGATGCCGGTTACCGCATATTGCAGACATCCGCTTTCAAAGTCGGTCACAGCTTCTGTAAGGATACCGCATATCTTCTTTCCGCCAAGCATTATATCATTTACCCATTTTATATCTGCACTAATACCGCATACTTCTTTTATTGCACGGACAACAGCCACCGCCGCACCCGTTGTAATAAGGTAAGCGTCTTTGGCATTAAAGTCGGGACGTAAGAGAATTGAAATATATATACCGCTGTCGGCAGGGGAGAAGAAGCTCTTGGAATGTCTTCCTCTGCCTTGTGTCTGCTCGTTGGCAATCAGCACCGTTTTGTGAGCCGCACCTTTTTCCGCTTCGGCTCTCAGAAGAGTATTTGTTGAAGTAACCGTCTTTTTTACCGTTATTTCTGCACAAGAGGCGTTTCTCTTCAGCTGCTGTAATATCCTGAGTCTGCAGTACTCGGTATTGTCGCTCATATTGCCGTCGGAAGTAAGCATATATCCCTTGTTCTGCACCGCATCTATTTTAAAGCCGTCGGCTCTCAGTGAATTGATTGCTTTCCATATTGCGTTTCTGCTTACAAACAGGCTGTTTGCAATTTCTTCGCCCGAAACAAATTTTCCTTTATTGCTTTTAAGAATAAGAAGCACCTGTTCTTTTACTTTCATTTGCACCTCATTATTGTCACCTTATAAATAATATTGGTTGACAATCTTTCCACTAAAAACCGCAGATGTCAATCTGCGTTTCAGACTGTCGATAAACCTCTTTGTAAAGATAAAATGGGGTTTGGGGCGAAGCCC
>CAMEKR010000013.1 GCA_945921515.1 uncultured Clostridia bacterium
ATGCGCCACAGAGCGCTCACAAAGGGATAGAGAATTTGTTCTACTTATTAAAAAAATAGACTTTTTCGACAAGCTGAAGGGACTTGCGATACATTTATCGCAAATCCCTTTTCTGAGCTTATTCTATACTGCTTTCTTTCATCTCTTCCTCGGTAAGAGCAATAGTAGATTTGTCCGGTACGCTTACATTCATAAATTTTCCTACAAACAGCGATAAAACCAAGCCCACAATTATAGGAAGATAGAATGTGAGGAAACGCCATATAAATGTCGATATACCTACAAACTTGTTGCCCTCTCCGTCAACAAATATCTTGCTGAAGAACAAAGTATAACTGCCTTCCGCTGCTCCGAGCGCTCCGGGCAGAGGCATAAATGCGGATATCATAAGAACAAACGCCTGACAGGATATTATCGTGAAATAGTCCGTTCCCGAAAGGCCGAAGCCTATATAAATGATAAAGGAAATTGAGAAATATGCGGTAAGCTGAATGATATTATAAATTATCAGCCGGACAATAAGCATCGGTTTTTTCTTGATAAAGACGAAATTATCATGGTATTCATCGATAATTCTTTCAACTGCCTCAATTTTTTCCCGCTTGTCTTCCTCGCTCTTTATAAAACGAAGTTTGAAGATATGTATCTTAGAAATCAGCTTTACCGCCCATACAGCGAGCTTCTTGACAGGCTTTTTGAAAAACGCCAGCATAAACAGGAAAATGATAACGATAGTATTTATTATAAAGCCGAAAATTACAAGCGCCATCAGCGGTGCATAATCCGATGAAAAAGTGCTGAACCGTGCAATAAGTATTACTGCCGAATAACCCGTAAGTACAAACTGATACATAATGAACTTGCTGAGAAGCGCTGTCATAGCATGGGACATCGGCACACCGAACTTGGTGAAATAATACACCTGCATAGGCTGACCGCCTGTTGACGACGGCGTTATACAGTTAAAATACTGACCGAGCAGAGCCACCATAAATGTCCTGCTGAATTTTGCCTGTGGATATGTAGTGCGAAGCGAAGCGTGTACGCCTATCGCCTCAAATGCCCAGTATATTACCATCAGAAGCACTGCAAGAAGCAGAGCGCCGACATTTATCTTTTGTATAGAATTTATCAGATTGTCAAATCCGTCTACGAAATAGACATAAAAAATCATAAATACAAAAGCGATAGCGCAGATAATCAGATTAAGTTTATTGCTTTTTTTCTTCATTAATTATACCTCAGTACAGATATTGCAGGAAATTTCACCACATCATCCCATTTTACATAACATATAACATTATACAATCTGGATACCTGTTTGTCAATGTGAAAAAAGACGAAAAAAGAGAGCCGATGAAACGACTCTCTTATTATATCAAATTTTGTTAAATCAAGTTAAACTGTTACACCCTTATTTACAAATACGGGGTAGGACTCTGTGCCGGCAAGTGAACGATACTCGCTGATAGAAACATTCTTATCGGTGATGACAAAGTTCATCTCTGCCTTTGCCCCTACATAAGTATCCTGCATAAGAATACAGTTCTTTACCTTAGCGCCCTTTTCTACCTTAACGCCTCTGAACAGAACGCAGTTCTCAACCGTTCCTTCGATAATACAGCCGTCTGCAACAAGAGAGTTCTTGACATCGGCGTCAATACCGTACTTTGCGGGAGCGTCGTCTCTTACCTTTGTATAGATAGGTGCGTCGCTCATAAACAGTTCATCTCTGAGCGATTTGTCAACAAGGCTCATATTGCTCTTGAAGTATGTATTCATACTGTCTATCTGTGAGAAAGGTCTGTCGTACTTGTATCCGAGAACCTTTATATCGTGCAGTCTCTTCTGAAGCACATCGACTTCAAAGCTGTAAAGATTGCGGCTCTCAGCGTCACGGATAACATCAAGCAGGAAGTCCTTTCTTACTACGAACATATTGAGGCTGACATTATGCTCGCCGCTTATCTCAGGGCGTATAAGAACATCATATACCACATTATCCGAGTTAACAGAAAGAACCGTCTTTGTCATTGTCTGCTCGGTAGTAAATGTACCTCTGCCGTAAACAACGGTTATATCTGCGCCGTTTTTCTCATGGAAATCTATAACAGGGCGGTAATCGATATTTGCAACAACATCGGTATCCGAAAGAAGCACATACTCTGCGTTTGCGCTTTCAATAAAGGGCTTTACCTGTGCCAAAGCCTCAAGTCTGCCTCTGTAAAGCGCATTGCTGTTTCCGTAAGGAGGAAGCAGATGCATACCGCCGGTCTTTCTTGAAAGGTCCCACTCATCGCCCGAACCGAGATGATCCATAAGCGACAGGTAATTATCCTTAGTGATAATGCCGACATTGTCTATATCGCTGTTTACCATATTGGACAGCGGGAAATCTATCATTCTGTATCTGCCGCCGAAAGGCACGCTTGCAAGCGTACGCTGTTTTGTAAGGTCGGCAACGCTTGTTTCATGCATATTTGCAAATATCAAGCCCAGTACATTTGCCATATTAGCCATTTGTTTATTCTCCTTCCGTTCACACATTCTCAGAGATCATAGCCTTAGGCTTTATCTCTGCATTGTCGCATACCGTCACACCGTGTCCTATAACCGCAACGCCCCATGTATCCTTATCTTCTATAGACTCGGGTCTTGCGCCTATCTTGGCATTTTCGCCTATGACGCAGTCTTCGCCGATAATGGCATATTCAACCACTGCGCCCTTCTTTATGGTGGTATTCGGCATTATGATACTGTCACGGACTACTGCGCCCGGCTCTATCGTTACTCCGGCAAACAGTACAGAGAAGTCGATAAGTCCTTCTATGTTGCAGCCATCGGATATCAGAGAGTTCTGTATAACGCTCTCGGGGCTTGCGTAATGAGGAGGCATTACGGGGTTTCTCGAATAAATCTTCCATCTTGAATCGTGCAGATCAAGCGGAACATTGGGATCAAGCAGATCCATATTGGCTTCCCATAAGCTGTCGATAGTTCCGACATCCTTCCAGTAGCCGTCAAAGTGATAAGCAACGAGCTTGTTGCCTTCTGCAAGCATCGCAGGGATAATGTTCTTACCGAAGTCCTTGCTTGCGCCCTCATCGTTTTCATTTGCTATGAGATGCTTCTTCAGATTCTGCCAGGAGAATATGTAAACGCCCATTGAAGCAAGGTTTGACTTTGGCTGTGCAGGCTTCTCTGCAAATTCATATATAACATCGTTCTCATCGGCACTCATAATTCCGAAACGGGGAGCCTCTTCCCACGGTACCTCAAGAACCGCAATAGTTGCGTCTGCCTTGTGCGCCTTATGGAATTCGAGCATCTTGTTGTAATTCATCTTGTAGATGTGGTCGCCCGAAAGAATAGCAACATATTCGGGATTATATCTGTCTATAAAGCTTATGTTCTGGTAGATCGCATTCGCCGTACCTTCGTACCACGACTTGCCCAACGACGACTCATAAGGAGGGAGAACATGAACTCCTCCGTGTACTCTGTCAAGTCCCCAGGGGTGACCGTTTCCTATATATTCGTTCAGTACAAGCGGCTGGTACTGCGTAAGTACGCCTACCGTGTCAATACCGCTGTTAACGCAGTTTGAAAGCGGAAAATCGATTATTCTGTACTTACCGCCGTAAGGAACGGCAGGCTTAGCCATATCCTTGGTCAGAGCATAGAGTCGGCTGCCCTGGCCGCCTGCGAGCAGCATTGCCACGCATTCCTTCTTTACATGTTTCATAAATAAGTTCCTCCGTTATTTATTTCTTAGCTTTGCCGTTTTTCTTACGGTTCGCCGTATTTGCTTTCTTTGCCGCCGGTTTCTTTGCGGAAGCTCCGGGCTTTGCGGCGGTTTTCTGCGCCTGCGTTTCAGCCTTTTTCTCTGCGGTTTTTGCAGGCTTTTCTGCCTTTTCGAGCTTTGGCTTGTCGCTTTCGGGACTGCGCTTGTTAAGCGGCTTTAAGAATATTGCCGACATAGCCGGTAGCTTCAATGTAATTGAATACTCAAGACCGTGCATAGGCTCGCACTTAGCCTTATACGTAGCACTTCTTACCGTGTCGCCGCCGAACTTCTTGCTGTCGGTCGAGAACACTTCTTTATAATCGGCATAATAAGGTACGCCGAAACTGTACTTTTCGTGTTCGACAGGAAGGAAATTGCATACTGCGATGATCTCTTCACCTTCCGAATCCATTCTGCGAAAAGCTATAACGCTGTTATTGTTGTCATCGTTTGATATCCAGCTGAAGCCGCTCCAGTCATAGTCTATCTCCCATAAAGGCTTATTGTCAAGGTAGAACTTGTTCATAGCCTCTACAAATTCCTTATACTGAGCGTGTTCGGGGAACTTAAGGATATCCCAGTCAAGACCTGTCTTGTAATTCCACTCCTTGAACTGTGCAAATTCCTGTCCCATAAACATCAGCTTTTTGCCGGGATGTGCCATCATATACGCAAGGAAGGTACGAAGCGAAGCAAAACGCTTTTCTCTCGGTCCGCTCATCTTGTCGAGCATGGAGCATTTTCCGTATACTACCTCGTCGTGTGAAATGGGAAGTATAAAGTTCTCGGAGAACGCATAATAGAACGAGAAGGTCAGCTTATCGTGATTGAACTTTCTGTATTCGGGGCTCATCGACATATACGATAGCATATCGTTCATCCAGCCCATATTCCACTTGAAGTTGAAGCCGAGACCGCCGATATCTACAGGCTTTGTTACCATCGGCCACGCCGTTGATTCTTCGGCTATCATCATAAGTCCGGGATGACGGGAGAACAGGCAGGAATTCAGATTCTGTAAGAAATCAACTGCTTCAAGGTTCTCGTTGCCGCCGTTTTTGTTCGGTGTCCATGCGCCGCCCTGTCTGTCATAGTCAAGATACAGCATAGACGCAACTGCGTCAACACGCAGACCGTCTATATGATATTCGGTTAACCAGTAGTTTGCATTTGAAATAAGGAACGACTGCACCTCGGGTTTTCCCCAGTCGAACACACGGGTGCCCCAGTTGTAGTGCTCACGCTTGTTAACATCCGAATATTCGTAGCAGAAATCGCCGTCGAACTCATAGAGTCCTGCCGCATCCTTAGGGAAGTGCGCAGGTACCCAGTCAAGTATGACTCCGACTCCATTTGTATGGCAATAATCAATAAATTCCATAAAATCGGTAGGAGTGCCGAATCTTGATGTAGGCGCATAATAGCCGATCTGCTGATATCCCCACGAGCCGTCAAACGGGAACTCCGCAACAGGCATCATCTCTATGTGGGTATATCCCATTTCCTTTACATAAGGAACGAGCTTCTCAGCAAGCTGCATATAGCTGAACAGCTCTTCTTCGTCGGTCTTTGTAAACCACGAATTGAGATGTACTTCATATATGTTCATGGGCGAGCGATAGACATTCTTTGTCTTTTTCTCTTCCATCCACTTGGAGTCTTTCCACTTGTAGCCGGATATATCGTATATCTTCGACGCCGTATTCGGACGAGTTTCCATATGATATCCGTAAGGATCGGCCTTGAGCTTTATCTGTCCTCTTGAAGTCTTGATACTGTATTTATAATTGTCAAACTTCTTCAGTCCCGGGATAAAAAGCTCCCAGATACCGCCGTCGCTTATCTTGTTCATATAGGCAGATTCACGATTCCAATGATTGAAGTCGCCGACAACGCAGACTTCTGCCGCCTTAGGCGCCCATACTCTGAATACTACGCCTTTTTTCCCGTCCTTTACCGTGAAGTGCGAACCGAACAGCTTGTACGCTTCCGCATTTTTTCCCTGATGGAAAAGGTACAGCGGTACTTCATATTCCTTAGGCACATTTATAGCCATATCAGATGCTCCTAACATTTTATTTTATTAATTTAATAATAGCACAGTTCCCAAAAGTTATCAATAGTTTTGTGCTGATTTTATGAGTTGTGTATTATTTTCATTTTGTTTTTTGTGCAATTTGACAGTTACTTTTTCCAATTTCTGATAAAATCAGCAAGTTCCTCTGCCATCTCCGCCTGTTCGGGTATCCTTGGATGTCCCGGAGTAGCCGCACCGTTTCTTCTGAATTTATAGCGTCTTATATTGTCCTTGTCAAGCTCAGCTACAACTTCGTCGATAGCCTCGTCCCATATCGGCTCGTGCATAAGTACGGTTGTTATAAGTATGAATCTTGCATTGCCGCCGTATTTAGCGTCAAGGTCGGATACCATATTTTTATATGTGCTTTTCCATTTTTCACGGTACTCTTTGTCATATATCCGCTTGGGATCGGGGTTTGCGTCATTCTGACCGAGAGCTATGATAACATAGTCGGGAGTGAATCGTGAAAAATCCCACTTGGTTATGCCGAAGTGAGGCTCGTACGACATCTGCTCATAAGCGGTCTGCATTCCTATATAATCCGGAGGATTGAAGTAGCCTGCGCCGTCTATCAGAGAAATGCCGCCCTGTGCGTTGCAATGGATACGGGCGTTAAGCTTTCTTGCAAGCATCAGCGAATACGAAAACCAGCTGTTGTCATACTGGGAGTAATGCTCGGGATCGCAGTGTTCGCAGTAATATACTGCCTCAACTACTTCACCTGCCGATACGCTGTCGCCGTATACCTCTATATTCATATCATATTTGTGACCGTCGGGAATAACCTCAGCGCCGCTGTCAATCATAAGTCCGCAGAATCTGAAATAATGATGCGAGCCTGCCGTTCTTTTGAAAATAGTTATAGTATGTTCGCCGGGCTGAAGTCCGTCAACAATGGGTATGTATACGGGAGTGTCCGAGTTATTCAGCTCAAATTTATACTGTATTCCGTCAACTACAGCGCCTATCCAAGTTACCTTGTAAATAAGCTGAGGCAGTATCATCATACCTACAGAAGTACCGGTGAACTTTGCTGTCACCATACTTCCCGCATATATAAACAGCGGAGCGTCCTTGTCTTCAAAGTCAATACGCCCCATATACGAAAATGCTTCATTTGATGGACTTACTATCTTTCTCTCGGTCATTTTTCTTTCCTCACATGTTAAAATATTACCGCAAATGCGGATAACGGCAGTTTTTCAGCTTCTGCCGTGATTTTAATTATATTTTACCATAAAGCTATATTGTTTTCAACAGATTTATGTAAAAATTGCTTAGAAATTTTTACCGAGTAATATTGACATCGGATAAATTTAATGTTATATTAAGGGGAGCAATTACCGTTAATTGCTGAACAACAGGATAAAATAAACCGAAAGGCAGTATTATGAAAAAGAAAATTACGATTATTCTATTGGCGGCTGCTCTTGTCATTGCTTCGGCAGGTTGTGCAAACAATACCGCAAGCAATACCGACAGCAGTTCACAGCAGACAAGCACTACCGACAGCAGCTTGGATGCTTCCGAAGAAGCGTCAAAGACAGAAAGCGAAAACGAAAGCAAAAATGAAGATTCTACGGAGGATTCAAAGGATTTGGAAGAAAACTACACAAAGTACACTCTTGACGGCGAGCTTACCCAGCATATGATAGATATGTCCCGCCTTAACGAAGGCAACAAGGTAAGAGTTGCAAATGTCATCAAGAAGATGAAGAACGGTGAAGAGGTTACCGTAGGATACATAGGCGGCTCTATCACTCAGGGCACAAGCGCAGGTAACGAACTTTGCTATGCAAGACTCACAACAAACTATCTTGAAGAGATGTATCCCGACGCAAAGATAAACTATGTAAATGCAGGTATAGGTGCAACAGGCTCATATATAGGCGTTCACAGAGTTACAAACGATCTTCTGTCGCACAGCCCCGACCTTGTGTTCGTTGAGTTCTCGGTAAATGATACCACAGAGTTCACAGAGCGCAATAAAGAGTCCTATGACAGCCTGCTCAGAACTATCTGGAACAGCAGTAAAAACCCTGCTATTATAACAGTAGCTACGACACAGGAAGACGGAACAAGCTTCCAGGAACAGCACGCAGAGATAGTTAAGCACTATGACCTGCCTATGATTTCATACAGGAATACCATTCTTGATAATATTGAGCATGGAGATATCACCTGGAAGGATATATCAGGCGATAACATTCACCCCAATGTTCCCGGTCACAAGATAGTGGCTCAGCTTCTCAAGGCATACATTGCTGATGTTGACGCAAATCTTGACAGCATAAGCGGCGAAGAGAGCGACTTCTCTACTCCTGCAACAAAAGCAGGTTTTGAGAACGGCACACTGTTAAGTCCTTCTACAGAGGGAATTGATGTTACAGTAACCGGCTCATTCAGACAGATGGAAAACCCGTTCGGCGGATTTAACGGTTTTTGGTTATGTAAAGGTACCGATCTCAGCGATTCTGCACTCACATTTAAGGTAAACGCTAAGAATATCGGTTTGCTTTTCGGCAAATATACAAGCAACGGTTGTTCTGCAGAAATATATGTTGACGATGAGCTTGTATCGACTGTCAGCGCTGACTTTACAGGCGGTTGGGGCAACTATGTTGAATGTGTTCACCTCAAGAGCTTCGATACTGCAGGAGATCATATTGTGAAGATTGTGCCTAAGGGCTTGGCAGATTCGGGAAATGTATTCAGCGTGACTGCCTTAACAATATCTTAAATATAAAATAATATTATAGGGGACTGTAAAAAACAGTCCCCTTAATTATTATATCATCAATTCTTTAAGCAACGATGCTACACTTTCTCCTGCAAGACGGGCAGAAAGAACTGCCTGCTCTCTGCTGTTGCCGAGCGCACCTATCTCTATTACAAGCGAGCCTGCGGTAAGATCCTGATTATAAAACCGATAATCAAACAGCAAAGGTCTTGTAAGCCCGGGAGTATCTCTTTCTATTCCTTGCTGAAGATATATAGCAAAGCGGAGATTCTTAATATAATCGGGCAGTATTCCGCTTCCGTCGTCACAGCCGCATATTATCATTATCTGCGCCGCCGTACCCGAGTCGGTTTCGGCAACGGGAGCTATCCTCGCGTCACCATCGGATATACCGTCACGGTGGATATCAAGCACTACCTTTATCGAGGGATATTCGGATAGTATCTGCTCTATGCGTTCTCTGCTCCTCGAATACGAGTTCTCATACAGCGGATCGTCAAATACCGTTCCGTCATGGATAACACATATACCGTTATCGGCAAGCGTCTGTGCAAGCGCCGCACCCACGCCGACAACGCTGTTTGCCGGACACAGCGACCTGCCGTCAAACCTTGTATCATAGTATCCGTCATTATCCTGTTCATAGCTCTCGGTAGTATGAGTATGTATTATCAGCACCTGCGGCTCGCTTCCAAGATCGATGCTTAATTCGGGCTTTTTCAGCCCCTCTGTCAGTATCAGCGACTCGGACAGTGCAGTGCAGTTTCTGAGCTGACCGTATTCCAAATCGATCGCTCCAGTACCGGTTATCTTTCCGTAGTGCTTATATATTATTTCACCGTCTTTTTCCGTATAGGCGTAAAGATCATTTTTATCCTTGCGTATATTAAGCGAAATCAGCCTTGTGGAATGCTGAACGGGAGCATCAACCGCCACAAGAGGTCCGCTTTCATTTTGCTCTTGCTGTGACTGTACCGATACTGTGCTTTCAGCCTGCGATACCGTCACGGAAGGCTCTTCCGGGCTTTCTGTCGGGCTGTCCTTATTACTTTGCGAACTTGTCCCGTTATCCTGCCGATAATATGTTACCGAGGATACCGGCATGGCAAGCGAAGCGCTGATACCTGCCATATCGGACAGTATCTTCTGCCCCGAAAAACCGCCTGCCATGCCCTGCATGGTGTTCTCTGCGACTCCCGTCATCGTGAACGATATTACTGCGGTAACAAGGCCTACTCCGAGCACTCTTATTCTGCCTTTGCTTTTTCTGCTGTTCATAAGCACCATCCTTTCAGTTAAAAATATGAAAGGAGATTATTGTTTATGACGACAGGCACTATGAATAATTCATCAGCATCCTGATGTCGCTTTGGGATAAAGCGGGGCAGAAAACCCTGTTTATCGCAGATGATATCACATACGCATAACGGGCAATGCTGATATCTATATCGTGCGGGGTAACATAATACATTTTTCCGTTATTGCGGTATTCTATAGAGGTCGGAACGCCTATTGCGATGACAGGTACTCCTGCGGCGGAAAAGTCCAGCTGTTTTTCGTTTTCGCCCATAGCACTTCCCGGACTTATTCCTGCGTCGGTGAGCTGAATAGTGGTGCACAGTCTCTCAGGCTCGTTACAGATAAGGCTGTCTATCGCTATTATATAGTCGGCGTTTATGTTTTTTGCGCAGAACTCTGCGTGAAAACAGCTGTCTATCCCGGAGTTTGACGAAACGTCTGTGCGTATGACCGAAATGTTACCTATTCCCTCCGTGTTATCGGCTGAGGCGAGATACTGCGATGTTGCAAGTATCCTTCGTGCCGTATTCCAGCCCAGACTATCAGCGGCAATTGACGGGTTGCCAAAGCCTACCGCAAGGCATTTTCCCTGGGGAAGGAGCTTTCTCAGCACCGCACAAAGAGCGTGTATCTGCCCATCGGCAAACGGAGAGTCGTTGCTCTCAACGGTGAAATATCTTCCACGCCGTCTGCCGACGGCTTTTGCGCTGCTGTCATCCAGTACCGTTTCGGTTATCTTCTCTCCGTAAAGCTCATAGCAGGTATGGCTTATTCCCGTACTTTTCGCCGCCGCAAACTCGGTTGCAAGGTCTGTTCTGCCGGTTGATATCATTATCTTTCCTCCGAAATAAAAATTTTTAAAAAAATCACAAAAACTATTGCAATTTTCTTCAAGGCGTGATATAATAGAGCGTACTGTGAAATATAACTATGATTATATGTAGATCTGAATTAAAGGAGGTGCCGTAAGTGCCTAACATTAAATCTGCTAAGAAGAGAGTATTGGTAGCTGCTGCAAAGCAGGCTCGCAATAAGGCTGATAAGACTGCTCTTAAGACTGTTCTTAAGAAGGTTGATGCCGATACCAACGCTGAGACCGTTAAGGTTGCAGTTAAAGCAGTTGACAAGGCAGCAGCTAAGGGTATTATCCACAAGAACGCTGCAGCAAGAAAAAAATCTCAGCTCGCTAAGAAGTTAAACGCTGTTTCCTAAGAGAACGATTTAACATGACGCCCTTCGGGGCGTTTCTTTTTTGCAAAAATAAGCCGCATACTGCTCCTCAGTAGTATGCGGCTTTAACGCTAATTTATTCTTTTTTATTCATCCTCAAGCCTTGCTATAGGAAGTCTTACGCAAACAAGAGTTCCTTTACCGAGCTCGCTGTCAAGCGTTACCGTACCTCCGTAGCAATTGACGATATGCTTTACTATAGACAAGCCAAGTCCGGTGCTTCCCTCTTTGGTGCTTCTGCCTTTATCGACACGGTAAAAGCGTTCAAATACTCTGCTAAGCGAGTCCTTAGGGATACCTATACCGTTATCCTGAACATAGATACAGCCTATCTCGCCGACATTTCTCAGCGTGATATCGACCTTGCCGCCCTCTTTATTGTATTTCACGGCGTTGCTGACGATATTTTCGACAAGCTCATATATATGCTTGTATGCCGCCCTTACGGAAAAACCTTCTCCCGAAATATTTACAGTAACATTTTTAGCCTGTGCGGCAGGTTCAAGACATTCCTTTACCGCTGTGCAAATCTCGGATAATCTGCACTCGGTGGCTTCTTCGATAACGGTCTTATTCTCAAGCGAGGATATCTCGAGTATATCGCTTATGATAGTTGACATACGCTTAGCCTCGGTAAGTATCTTGCCTATATAATAATCCTTCTTGTCCTTGGGCACAAGCCCGTTTTCAAGAAGTTCGGCAAAGCCTGATATAGCTGTCAGCGGAGTCTTAAGCTCGTGTCCGGCATTGGCAAAGAAGTCCGACTTAAGCTGTTCTGACATACGCTTTTCGGTGATATCCCTTACAACCATAAGTCCGCCGTGCATAGCGTCTATACCGCTTTTTGACACTGGGAATATCTGTACCATAAGTATCCTGCCTTCAACGGTTGCCTCAAGGGATACGGTCTTATCCTCCGCTACCGCCGTTTCTGCGCCGCTGATAAGCTCCGGCTTTCTTACAAGCTCAGGTACGCTGACGCTAAGATGTTCGTACGTTCCGCCGAGGAGTTTTAGTCCTGCCCTGTTTATCGAAACGACCGACAGGTCATTGTCGTACAGTATTACTCCGTCCTGGAGGCTGTCGAGGATGAACCGTTCCTTCTCACGCTCGTTTTCAAGCGTTTTCATATTCTCACGGATGTTTTTACGCATAAAATTGAACATCGTGACAAATTCGTCAAGCTCGGGATATTTATGAACAGGTATCTCCTCATAGCTGTCGGCGTCGCTTCCGTCGATAGCTTTCATATTGCCCATTGCATTACTGACGCTGTCTATCGGCTTCATTATCTGGCGGGCAACGCTGCTGACGGCAATAATTCCCGCCACAATGCCGATAGCCGCCGCTATCAGCATAGGTGCAATGAACATAGAGGCAAAATCAAGATAGCTGTTGATATTATAAGATATCCTTATAACATCTCCGTTTTTTACCTTCATAGCGGCATATATCTGATTTTTTCCGAGCGTCTCGGAATATCTTACCGATACTCCGCTGCCGCTTCTGAGCGCCTCACGGACTTCCTCCCTGTCGCTGTGGTCGTCATCCGGTTCACCATCGATATAGGTATCGACAAATACCTCACCGCTGCTGTTGATAAAGCTTACTCTTGCGTTGCCGATAAGCGAGCTTAATCTGCCTGCAAGCTCGTAGTCATGTTCCTGTTCGTCCTCATATATTTCTTTTATAAGACCGAGCGAGGTCAGCATATCACTTTTTCTGACATTCTGCTCGGTGCTTGAGAGCAAGGCGGTCGCAGATACCACGCAGACCGACATTACTATTGCGATAACGATGAGGAAACGCACAATAAGTGCTTTTTTCACTTGCTGTTCCTCCTGTTATTCACCGATAAATCTATATCCGATTCCTCTTACCGTCTTTATTATGTGAGAATTTTCCGCTTCGTCTCCGAGTTTTTTTCTGAGCGTACCTATGTGCATATCAAGCGTTCTGGTTTCCCCGACAAAATCGACTCCCCATATCTTTGCAAGCAGTTCTTCACGGCTTACAACACGACTGCGGTTCTTTATCAAATACAAAAGCAGTTCGTATTCTTTCAGCGTAAGCTCAACGGGTGTATTGCCGATGCTGACTTCACGCAGTGCGGTATTTACGGTTATTACGCCGGCTGTTATTGTTTCGCTTTCCGTGTCGGAAGATTTTCTTCCCGCCCTTCTCAACAGCGCCTTTATTCTTGCGGCAAGCTCCATTATTCCGAAAGGCTTTGTGAGATAATCATCTGCGCCGTTTTCAAGTCCGAAAACCTTGTCTATCTCTGCGGATTTTGCAGTAAGCATAAGTATCGGCGTATTCTTTGTCTCTTCCGATCCACGAAGGATCTTCACCGCCTGAACGCCGTCAATGCCGGGCAGCATTATATCAAACAGAAAGATATCGGGCACTTTGTTCTTAACTGCGTCAAGACAGTCCTCTGCGCTGACAAAGCTATGTACTTCATAGGAATATGCCGACAGAGCCACCGAAACAAGCTCTCTTATATTATCATCATCTTCGGTTATATATACACACTCAGCCATAAATTGTCCTCCGGAATTTATATTATTCGGGTATTCTTATATTCTCCCGTCTTAAAGAACTCAACCCACTCGCAGATATTGACCGCATGGTCTGCTATCCTCTCAAGATATTTAACTATCATAAGTGCGTCAACGGCAACCTCTCCGCTACAATGCTCGCTCTTTATAAGTCCTACTATGCGGTTTCTGATAGAGATGAACAGCTCGTCGATCTCGTCATCATCCTTAATCGTTCTGTTTGCAAGCTCAATATCCGTTGTAACGAATGAGTCAATTGAATGCGATACCATTATTATGACCTTCTCGCTCATTATCTGTATCTCTTGTACGATGTGCATAATTGCAGAAACATCCGCAATAAGAGATATTTCGGCGATATCGGCAGCATTATCGGCAATACGCTCCATATCCGTCACCATTTTAAGTGCGGCGGATACCTTGCGAAGATCTTTTGCTACAGGCTGTTCACGAAGAATTATGGACAGGCACTGGCTTTCGATGCTCTTTTCCTCATCATCTACCAGTCTGTCTCCTTCTACTACTCTCCTTGCAAGCTCTTTATCGCTGTCGCGCAGAGCCGTTATTGACGAAGCTATTGCCTCTTCTATCATACCGCCCATACGGATAAGGTCGTTATTGAGCTTTCCGAGCTTATGTTCAAATGTTTCTCTCATTTGTTATCCTTTCTTGATTGTACCATATCACAACTGAAAAATCAACCGAAACGACCGGTTATATAGTCTTCTGTACGCTTATCCTTCGGTCTTGAAAACAGTTCTTCCGTCTGTGCATATTCAACCATTTCACCCACCAGGAAAAATGCCGTATAATCGGATATTCTTGTTGCCTGCTGCATATTGTGCGTTACAATGGCAACCGTGTACTTTTCCTTAAGAGTGTTCATAAGCTCTTCTATCTTAAGAGTTGAAACAGGATCGAGCGCCGACGTCGGCTCGTCCATAAGTATTACCTCCGGCTGAACCGCTATTGCTCTTGCTATACATATTCTCTGCTGCTGACCGCCCGAGAGGCTGAGCGCAGATTTGTGCAGTCTGTCCTTTACCTCGTCAAATACAGCGGCTCCGATAAGGCTCTCTTCAACTATCCTGTCGAGCTTTGCCTTGCTTTTTATGCCGTGTACTCTGGGACCGTAGGCGATGTTGTCATATATACTCATGGGGAAGGGGTTCGGCTTCTGGAACACCATTCCTATTCTGCGGCGAAGTACGCTTGTATCAACGCCCTCAGCATAAATATCCTCGCCGTCAAGCAGGAATTTTCCTGTTATCTTACAATCGGGGATAAGGTCGTTCATACGGTTGAGACTCTTTAAGTATGTAGATTTTCCGCAGCCCGAAGGTCCGATGAAAGCAGTAATCTTATTTGTCTTTATATCAAGGTTTATGTCCTTGAGTGCGTGATTTTCACCGTAATACAGATCAACATTACGGGTGCTTATCTTTACGCTTTCCTGTACTGTATTATTTGTCATATCTGTTTCCTTTCTTTAAGCGGAGCGTTTCTTTCTGATTCTGTATGCGACAAGCTTTGCGCATATATTTATCACAAGTACGGTTACAAGCAGTACAAGCGCCGTTGAAAACGCATACTTCATCTCAGCTCCGCCTCGCTGTGCATATTGATAAAGCTGTACAGTGAGCGAGCCGCCCTGATCCATCACCTTCGTAAATATATCGCCTATGGAGTTTATACCTATCTCTGCGGCTATTCCTGCCGTGAAGATAAGCGCCGCCGACTCTCCAACTATACGGCCTATAGACAGAATGACCGATGTCAGTATGCCGTCTATACAGCTGGGAAGAACTACGGTTCTTATAGTGTGCCATTTTGCCGCACCAAGACCTATTGCACCCTCTCTGTAGCCCATTGGTACTGTCTTTATTGCTTCCTGCGTAGTGCGTATGATAGTAGGAAGTACCATAATGGAAAGAGTGAGAGCACCTGTAAGGATAGAATAATTTACCTTGAAGATATTGTAGAAGAACACGCTTCCGAACAGTCCGTATATTATAGACGGGATGCCTGCAAGCGTTTCAGTCGTGAACTCGATTATTCTTGTCAGCTTGCCCTGCTTTGCATATTCGGTAAGATAGATTGCAGCACCTACTCCTATGGGCGTTGCAATAAGTATCGTTATCACCACGAGATAAAGCGTATTGATGATATTGCCGAGTACGCCGTAGTTTTCAAAAGGATAGGAGAATGCAGGCGTGGAAAGGAAGTTCCAGCTCATTCCCTCGAGACCTCTTGCGATAATATAGATTATTATGCCGAGCGTAAGTGCAACAACAATGCCCGACGACAGAAATATCAGTATTTTAAGAATAATATCGCTTATTCTCGTATGCTTTTTTGTGAGAGAACCCGATGTTTTTGCCATTTTACACCTCACGCCTTTCCTGCTCGCTTAGCTGTTTTTTCTTTTTTGCCGCCTTTTTTGAGTGTGCCGTTAAGAATTAGATTGATTATCATAATGAATACGAACAGAACAAGACCTACGGCAAACAGCGCCTCTCTGTGAAGTCCGCTTGAATAGGGGAACTCGGCTACTACGCCTGTTGTGAGGAACTTAACCGACGAGAACAGCTCGGGCATATTTGCGGAGTTTCCTGCGACGAGGATTATTGCCATCGCTTCTCCTATCGCTCTGCCGACTCCGAGTACAACGCCCGACGCTATGCCGGACTTAGCGGCAGGGATAACTACCTTGAATATTGTCTGTATTTTTGTTGCTCCAAGTCCGCAGCTTGCCTCTCTGTAGTCGTTCGGCACGCTGTTCAGGGCGTTCTCTGAGATATTAATAATAGTGGGGAGTATCATTATCGCAAGCACGACAATAGCTGACGCCAGATTAGCGCCTCCCGTGAACTGATGTCCGGGATCGTTTGCATATATTATCTCCTCAATGCGGTACATAAGCGGTTTTACTAAATTCGCACCGAGCAGACCGTAAATTACGGACGGAATACCTGCAAGAAGTTCAACGGCAGGCTTTACAAAGTTTCTTACCGCCTTAGGTGCAAGCTCCGAAAGAAATACCGCTGTGAGAAGTCCTATCGGCACGCCTAAAACAATTGCGCCGAAAGTACCGAAAAACGATGTAAGTATAAGCGGCAGAATACCGAACTGCTCTTTTTTTGCGTACCATGTATCACCGAACAAGAAGTCAATTATACCTATCTTTCCGATTGCGGGCGCTCCCGATATTATCATATAAATTGTTATCATCAGCACGCAGGCAACAGCAGTGATGCCGCATACCGTGAAGATGTATTTCATTATTCTTTCGGATAAATTTGTTAATCCTGTTTTTTTGCTTCTGATTGCCGACTTGTGATTATCCGTCACACCGACCGCTATAACAGCGGCGTCGTTAGTCTTTGCCAAGTAAACCATCCTTTCATAGCTTTATACAGCAAATTCCGGTGCCGTCAAGGCGACCGGATTCGCTTTACTGTATAGGAATTATCAACTTATTTTACGGGAACTGCACCCTGTGCTGCTACAAGCGCCTGACCTTCATCGCTTAAGATAAAGTCGAGATAAGCCTTTACAAGCTTGTTGTCGCTGTCTTTGAGTGTTGCACAGATGAAAGGTCTCTGTACTGCATAAGCGCCGCTCTTTACATTTTCTTCTGTAGCTTCAACACCGTCAACCTTGAGTGCCTTTACGGTTTCGTCTACGTTTGCAAGTGAAGCGTAACCGATAGCGCCGTCTGTAGTAGCTACCGCATTGATAACAGAGCCTGTAGACTCAAGCTCCTGAGCGTACTGGGGTTCCTTGTCGCCCATTACTATTGACTCAAAGCCGTCTCTTGTACCGGAGCCATCCTCACGGCCGATAACAACGATTGCCTTGTCGTCGCCGCCGAGATCCTTCCAGTTTGTGATCTCGCCCGAGTAAACCTTTGCAAGATCTTCGATAGTGATATCTTCGAGCTTGTTTACGGGATTTACTACCAGTGCGATACCGTCAAGACCTACTACTGTTGCTTCGAGCTTTTCAGCCTCTTCATCCTTGAGCTTTCTTGAGGAGTTACCTATGTCGCACTTGCCTTCGGAAGCTTCCTGGATACCTGTACCGGAACCTGTGAGGTTGAGATTAACGGTAACATCCTTGTACTTCTCCATAAATGCTCCGTTAACAGCCTTGATAACCTTCTCCATTGATGTAGAGCCGTTCATTGAAAGAGTTCCGCTGAGCTCTTCTGTAACAACCGACTCTTCACCGGTTGAAGATACTTCGCTTGCCTTGGACTCTTCCGTTACGGAAGGATTACCTGTTGATGACTGTTCAGAAGCTGTAGAGCTTGTAGCTTCATTTGAACAGCCGGTAGCCATTGCTGCTACAGCAACGCCTGCGAGAATTGTAATTAACTTCTTGTTCATGTTGTTTTCCTTTCTTAAGGGATTTTCCCTTTTCGGAGTTACTCCGTATTTACCATATACTGTTTGTCGTGGAAGTTGTCTTCCCGACTTCATTTCATATTATATTCTCAAGGCTGTTAACATTAAAGCAAGGCATGGTATAATGTTGGTAAAGTTTTTGTAAAAACGAAAAAACCGCATAACAATGCGGTTTTCGACTTACACTTTACAATAAAACATCTCCGTTTTACAAATTAATACGGCAATTTTACATAAAAAAATCCGTGCGGATGAGAAGAAAACCCGCACGGAGAAATTTTATATCTGTATTTATTTTCCTTTTTTCATATCGTTTGCGGAATACACAACCTCCGCATATATAGCCGCTATTATCCTGTACAGCTCGACGGGGATAGTCTCGCCGCTGTTGAGCATTACAAGAAGTGCCGCCGTGCTGTCGTCACGGTATACGGGGACTCCGTTTTCGTCGGCAATATTGATGATCTTCTTGGCGAGCTCGCCGAGTCCCGACGCTACCACAACCGGTGCATAATTGAGATCGGGATTGTATTTCAGTGCGGCTGCCGCCTGCTTTCCTATATTACGCCTGGACATCGAGACCTTTTCTCCTTTCGATTATCTTCGGGAATACCTCAGTCAGCACATGAGGCTTTCTGAGCACCGCAGTTTCAAATTTAACCGGCTTGTAGCCGATATTGCGTATGATGATGTCAATCTTATCTGTAAGCTTTTTGACCTTGAAGCCGTACTTTTCGGGATAAAGCAAAGACAGATTTATATTCTCTCCAAGTGCATACATATCAACTTCAAAACGACCTATGGACTCAACATCAAAGGTAAGGAACAGATGATAGTTCTTCTGCCCTACCGGTGTGTTGTTCGGATTGTTTTCATCGTTATCCACCCAAAGCTCGCCAAATGCCTTTGTATCCTCAAACTTAAGCGGAAGGATATAATGAGCAAGCGGTGTGAACACGCCCGGAGCGTTAAGAAGGCTCTGCAAAAGGTTGGAAGCGTTGAAGTCGTCAAGCGACTGAATAGCCTCATGATTTATGTTCTTGCCGATAAAATCCGTCAGCTTGTCAAGCGTTGAGGGAGCTGTAGGTATGTTGCTTGTCGGCGGAAGCTCCTTTCGCTGAGCCATAGTATTGACTATATCGGTGAAAAATTCAAAGATAGTTTCTCTCTCGGGGATATCCGGCATATCACGGAGCAATTCGTTCAGATAATCGACAAGACGAGTCATATCGCTCAGCTGCTGAAAATCCCTGTGTACTACGGGTATCATCTGTCTGCTGTCCTTACCTGCCAGCATAGCCATTATCATATTTTTGAGAGTCTGGAGACCCGACTGCTTTCCTTCAAAGAAAAAAGAAGTGAGATACTCCATCTTATCCCTTGACAAATCTATCTCTGAAAGGTAGTTTTCATCGCTGAAATGTGACTTTATAAACAAAGATAATGACAAATTTTCGTTTTTATTGTCAAAAATGCTTAAATACTCTTGATTTTCAGACCGATTTAGTGTATTATTATAGTTATCGGAAGAGTCTGACATTTCGTTTAGCTGTTTTTGGCTGAACATCTTTTTCAGAAGTTCGCTGAAAGCTACAGAAAGCTCTTTTCGCATCTCGTCTGACGGAATGTACGCCAGCAGATTTGCAAAGCACTCTTTTAGCATACCGTTGTTTGTGTTGTAACGGGAAAGATTATGTATTATAAGCGGTATGAAGGTCTGGGTTCTCTCGTCGTTGAGCAGGCTTGCCGATACATCTTTAAGCAATGCGAGCGTCTCGCTTTTAAGCGGCTCGAACATATCCTTTGAGCTTGGATTTTTCCACTGCTCCGAAAGAGTCTGGAGTTTTCTTGAAAGCGACTCATTTGGCGAAAAGTATTCGGACAAGAATTTAAGGTTTGCGCCGAGCGCATTAAGTATCTCCTGCTTGTTGGAAGAAAAGTTCAGCGCCTTTAGCAACTGACCGATGCTTTCTTTTATATCGGGACTGGTGGTAGTTTTGAGAATGCCGTGAAGCAGCTTGTAAAACTCATCACCGCTGAACATAGTGTTCTGCTTTTCCTGATTCTGAATCTCACGCACAAGCTTTTCGGGAGCAAGATAAAAACTCTGTATAAGCTCGTTCATATCATCATACAGCTCGGAGTAGCCGTTTATCATTGTCTGCTCGAGCAGTTCGGAGCTTAAAAGATTCTTGAGCGTTTCGACCGCCATAGTCGGATCTTTTATCTGGACGGTGAGAGGAGCAAGATTCTTTCTGCCCATCATCATAGCCGCAGAAGAATCTTTATCCTGTGCGGTAGCCGTTTTGATAGGCTGAGCCAGCTCGACCATATCGAAAGGCTCTATGTTTCCGTCATACTGGCGGTTTGTGAACGAATAGCTCTTGTTATTTGAAACAGGAGTAGTTATCTGGGGAATGTTGGGCATATATATTTCCTTTCAGACGCACAAGTTTATTGTAAGTCCATTGCTTGACTTTAAGTTTATCACATTTTTTGCGAATTATCAATATCAATCTTACGATTGGGAAATAAATAATCAGGGAAAGGCGGTTTTGTATATGGCAAAGGTTGAACCCGGCATGGAATCCATGCTCGAAATGTACATATTTGAGACCAACACGCTGCTTGAACAGCTCGATGAAATTCTTCTGAGGACAGAGGACGCTAATGTTTTCTCGCAGGAGGATATCAACGAAATATTCAGGATAATGCACACGATCAAGGGCTCTTCGGCAATGATGGGATTTGAGAATCTCCAGCATCTTGCACATAAGGGCGAGGATATGTTCTTTGTAATAAGAGAAAAACCCGAAATTGCGAAGGACGCTCACTTTGTCTATGAGCTGATATTTGAGGTATCCGACCTTTACAAAGCCGAGATAGAGTATATTCAGAATACGGGAGATGACGACTATACGCCGACCGATTTCTCCGAGACATTCCATAAGCTCGAAGAAGCTACCGAAAAGCTGAAGGCTATGGAAAACGGCGAGGCTCCGTCAGCATCGGCGTCAGCGCCTGCCGCATCTGCACCCGCTCCTACTCCTGCCGCCGAAGAAGGCAGTATGACGGTAAGAGTATTCTTTGAAGACGGATGCAAGATGGAGAATCTGCGTGCATTCCTTCTGCTCACAAAGATAAAGGACGAGGCAGAAGTCATCAGCTGTACTCCTCCCGATGTTGAATCAAATGCAGATACAGCAAAAGATATTATAGAAAACGGCTTCCTCGTTACCTTCAAGGGCTTTGACGGCAACAATGACGCTGTAATAAAAACAATTGAGGGTGCAGTAAATGTTGAGTCATACGAGATAATTGATACTCCTGCCGCACCTGCGGAAGAAAAGCCTGCGGAAACTGCTCCGACAGCACCTGCCGCACCCGTAGAAAAAGCGCCCGTTCAGGAAAAGGCTCCTGCTCCGGCTGCCGCACCTGCACCCACGCCTGTGGCAAAGCCCGAAGCTCCCAAGGCGGCTGTTGCAAAAGCTCAGGACGATATAAAGAAGGCTAACGGCGGTCAGAAGCAGAGTCTTATCAGCGTTAACCTTTCCAAGCTCGATACGCTTCACGATATAGTCGGTGAAATAATCACCACCGAGTCGATGGTAATTGCAAACCCCGATTTAGAGGGACTTGAGCTTGAAAGCTTCTCCAAGGCGGCAAGACAGCTCAGAAAGCTTACTGATGAGCTTCAGGATACGGTTATGTCTATCCGAATGGTTCCGCTTGCCGGCGTATTCCAGAAGATGGGCAGAATTGTCCGTGACATGAAGATAAAACTCGGCAAGGAGGCAGAGCTTGTACTCGAAGGCGAGACCACCGAAGTCGATAAGAGCATTGTCGATAACCTTAACGATCCTCTTATGCATCTTGTCAGAAACTGTATGGATCACGGCATTGAGGATGATGTCAATACCCGTATTGCCGCAGGTAAGCCCGAGAAGGGCACGGTAAAACTGTCTGCAAGACATTCGGCAGGCGAAGTAATAATCACCGTATCCGACGACGGCGCAGGAATAAACTGTGCAAAGGTGCTTGAAAAAGCAAAGAAGAACGGCATACTTACAAAACCCGAAAACGAATATACCACAAAAGAGATACAGAATATGATACTTCTGCCGGGCTTCTCAACAAACGACACAGTTACGGAGTACAGCGGCAGAGGCGTAGGTATGGATGTTGTACGCAGTAATATCGAACAGTGCGGCGGTACGCTAAATGTTGAGAGCGAAGAGGGCAAGGGCTCAAGCTTCATAATAAGAATACCGCTTACGCTTGCGATAGTTGAAGGTATGAAGCTGAAGGTAGGTGATACTATCTTCACTGTACCGATATCATCTATCAAAGAGAGCCTCATGGTTGCAAACAACCAGCTTCTGCATGATACAAAGCAGGGCGAGATGATAATGATAAGAGGCATGTGCTATCCGATACTCCGACTTCACGAAAAGTTCAATATGCCGACTGAAGTCACAAAGCTTGAAGACGGTATACTTCTGCTGGTTGATGTCGGCGGAAAGAATGTATGTCTGTTTGCAGACAAGCTGATAGGCGAACAGCCTGTTGTCGTAAAGCCGTTCCCGAAGTATCTCAGCCAGTACAATATAAAGGCTCAGGGTCTGTCGGGCTGTACGGTAATGGGCGACGGTACGATTTCGCTTATAATCGATGTCAATAATCTTATCAGCTGATACGGGAACGGAGGCTTTACTTTGTCAGAGAATTACAACGATAAATTACAGGAACTTCTGAACACTCAGAAGGCAATGGAGGACGCAAAAAAAGATCCTCAGAACACGGTAATAACGAAGGTGCTGACCTTCTTCATAGGCGACCAGGTATACGGCATAGAGATACCCGAGGTTATCGAGATAATCGAAGTACCACCTATAACAGCAGTACCGGGAGTACCGTCATATATCAAGGGTATAATCAATGTCCGCAGTAAGATAGTCCCCGTAGTCAACATAAGAAGCAGATTCGGCAAGGAGGAGATACCCTTCAATGACCGCACCTGCATAATAATAGTATCGACAGGCGAAGTTTCGGTAGGACTTATTGTTGACAGCGTAGCGGATGTTGTTCCTGTCACCGAACAGCACATTTCAAACACGCCCGACCTTACCGGAGTAAACTCAAACAGATTTATCAAATCTATACTTGAGATGAGCGACGGAATAAAGCTGGTGCTTGATGTTTCAAAGCTTATCGACGAACACGCAGCCGAAGAATTCAAATAAGGCAGGTGAGCCGTTTTGCTTAAAATAAGCGACAATGAATTTGACCGCCTTGTAAAATTCATGCGTGACAATTACGGAATAAATCTGTCACATAAAAGAACTCTCATAGAAGGCAGACTCGGCAATATGCTGATTGAGCGGGGCTTTAAAAGCTATGACGAGTATCTTGACTGCTGTCTTTCGGATAAAAGCGGACAGGAGCTTGACGGTCTTCTTATAAAGCTCACCACAAATCACACCTACTTTATGCGTGAGCCCGAGCACTATTCTTTTCTTATGAGCACGGTGCTTCCGTTTGCAAAGAAGGTAAACGAAAGCAATAAATCTATGCATATTTGGAGTGCAGGCTGTTCAAGCGGAGAAGAAGCCTACACTACCGCTATGCACATAAACGAATTTTTAGGAAAAGACAAAACATTCTGGGATACAAGAATACTTGCAACCGATATTTCGCTGAAAACGCTCGCAGGGGCGCAAAACGGCATATATCAGACAAGCGGTCTTTCCGATCTTCCTCCCGGCTGGATCGACAAGTACTTTGACAGAATAAACGAAGAAAAGTGCAAGGTAAAACCGTCGCTCAGAAAAGAAGTAATATTCCGCACATTTAATCTTATGGAGCCTATCCCCTACAAGAAGGCTCAGTTCGATCTCATATTCTGCAGAAATGTAATGATCTACTTTGAGATGGATACCAAAATAGCGCTTGTAAAGCGTTTTTTTGATGTGCTGAGGCCGGGCGGATATCTTTTCATAGGACACGCAGAAAGCATACCGAGAGAAGCAACGAAATACGAATATATTAAGCCCGCAATATACCGCAAACCGCTGAAATAATTACAGAAGAAATATGACATCTTACTGCGGACATTCTCCGCATATACGGAGGTGAGGTCTTGGCACTTCACATACTTATAACGGGAACGAGCGCCGCCATTAGCCGCATTACAAAATCAATAGTGGACCGCTACTGCGAAGGCACCGTGTCAGAGCTTGCAGAGCTGTCTAAGTGCGGCGAGCTGTCAGGCACGGCACAATATGACTGCGCTGTGATAAACGATCTTATGGCAGACGAACATTTCGGTATACCTGCCGGTCTTAAATCGGTTCCGACCGTACTTATCACAAGCAATCAAAGAATAATAAGCGAGCCGTCAAAGTACGGACTTTTTGCGGCAATAAAGAACTCAAGCGGCGGCACCGCAGGTATCGCCGCCTTTGAGCGTGAACTTCATTCAATAATTGAGCGTGCGGTTTCGGGCAAAAATCACGACAGCGGTACAAGAACCGCACCGTACAGCAATATAATAAAGCCTGCAGATTTTTCACGCAAAGCAGTAACAAAGCCAAAAGCTCCCTGCATTGACAGCGTATCGCACAGCGGAAATATATCGCTTATAGCAATAGGTGCAAGCACGGGAGGCACAGACGCTATAATAGAAGTGGTAAAGGAGCTTCCCGCAGACTGCCCTCCCGTCGTAATAGTACAGCATATGCCGGAAGGCTTTACAAAGATGTACGCCGACAGGCTTGACCGTATCTGCAAAATGCAGGCAAAAGAAGCCGAAGACGGCGATAGACTGAGAAACGGACTTATTATACTGGGACACGGCTCCAAACAGCTTGAAGTGCATAAGGACGCTTCGGGCTTCTATGTCACATCAAGACCGGGAGAAAAAGTATCGGGGCATTGCCCATCTGTCGATGTGCTGTTCAGGTCGGTGGCTAAAGTTTCGGGAAAAGGCACTATCGGTGTAATTCTAACGGGAATGGGGCGTGACGGAGCATACGGACTTGCCGACATGAGAAAGGCAGGAGCGTATACCATAGGACAGGATGAGCCGTCCTGCGTAGTGTACGGTATGCCGTGCGTTGCTTATGAAGAAGGAGCTGTAATAAAGCAAGCTCCGCTCGGTGAAATAAAGGATATTATAGTAGGAATGCTGTAAAAAATAAAAAAAGGGAGAAAAATATGCTTACTATCAAAAAGAAGATTTCTGCTTTATTTGCTGTGCTTGCGGCAGCTATGGCGGCGGCATTGATGATATGCACCGCACCTAAGGCTTCAGCCGCTGTCCTGAGCGGAAATACGGCAAATCAGATAACCGCACAGATGGGATCGGGATGGAATCTCGGCAACACGCTTGACGCTGTAGGATACGGTCTTGGCAGTGAAACCTGCTGGGGAAATCCCAAAACCACCAAAGCCATGATAGACGCTGTAAAAAAACAGGGCTTCAACACCGTGCGTGTCCCGGTTTCGTGGGGAAATCACACAAGCGGCAATAATTATACCATCGACTCACAGTGGATGAGCAGAGTAAAAGAAGTTGTTGACTACTGCATTGACAACGATATGTATGTCATACTTAACATTCATCATGATACATCAACCTCTTACTATTATCCGAGTTCTACATACAAAACGCAGTCGATAAAATTCGTTAAATCAATATGGACTCAGGTAGCGAAAGCTTTCAAAGACTATGACCAGCATCTTATATTTGAAACATTGAACGAACCCAGACTTTCGGGAACAAGCGATGAATGGTGGTTTCCGGTAAATAATCCCAACTCAAATGTTATTGATTCCATAAAGGTTATCAACACGCTTAATCAGACAGCTGTTGACGCTATCCGTGCTTCGGGAGGAAACAACTCCGACAGATGCATAATGGTGCCGGGTTACTGTGCTTCTATAGACGGATGCACAACATCTGCATTCAGAATGCCTACAGATACGGCTTCAAACAGACTTATCGTATCGGTTCACGCCTACACTCCTTATAACTTTGCACTCAACGGCAACGGTACAGCTGTTTTTTCGGACAATCTGAAAAGCGAAGTTGATTATCTGTTCAACACAATAAAAAGCAAATTCACAGACAAAGGAATACCGGTTGTTATCGGAGAGACAAGCGCTTCAAACAAAGGAAACAGCGCAGAACGCATCAAATGGGCAAAATATTACTTCTCAAAAGCTACAGCCTGCGGTGTGCCTTGTGTACTGTGGGACAATAACGCCTACAACGGCAGTAACAAAGGCGAATGTCACGGTCACCTTAACCGCTCTACTCTACAGTGGTATGACCAGAGCTTTGTTGACGCTGTGATCAGCAACGGTATGAAGCCGATTTCCGAAGATATGCCTGTATCGGCAGTCAACGGTTTCAGTCTGAGCAGTAAAACAAATATCACCGTAACACTTAAATGGGCAAAAAACATATTAGCAAACGGATACATACTCGATTGCTATGACGGAACAAAATGGACAACTGTTGCAAAAATCACCGACAACAGCACGGTATCTTATACCGTAACGGGACTTAAAGCAAGCACATCATACAAATTCCGCATTAAAGCCTACAGGGGCAGTAATTCAAGCGGCTTTGTATATCTTAATGTCAATACACGCCCGTATACCACAACAGGTTTTACGGTATCTTCCAAGACAAATGTGACTATATCACTCAAGTGGAATAAGAATATTTCGGCATCGGGATATGTTCTTGATCGCTACGACGGTACAAAATGGGTAACTATAAAGAAGTTCACCGATAACGCTACAACAAGCTATACAGTCAGCGGACTTCGTGCTTCTACAAGCTACAAGTTCCGTATAAAAGCATACAAGATGTACGGCTCATCCTTTGAGTCAAGCGCATTTACATATCTCAATGTAAATACACGCCCGTATACCACTACCGGCTTTAATGTAGATTCAAAGACAAATTCGTCCGTTACGCTAAAATGGAACAAGAATATTTCTGCATCGGGTTATGTTCTTGACCGCTATGACGGCACAAAATGGGTAACTATAAAGAAGTACACTTCAAATGCCAATACAAGCTTTACGGTAACGGGACTCAGTTCTTCTGCAAGCTACAAATTCCGTATAAAAGCATTCAAAATGTATGG
>CAMEKR010000014.1 GCA_945921515.1 uncultured Clostridia bacterium
TTTTTGTTAATTTTTTCGATAAAATTACTGCTATCAATATAAAAATGCCGAGCTTACCGATTTATTCAAACTGCAAACCATCTTTGATCAGTATTCCTGTCCTGATAATTGACAACTGCTGTATCTCTTCCCCGCTGTATTTTTCAAAAGCATCAAAGAAAAGCGACGGATTCAGAGTAAAATCACAACCCGACGGCATAATCAGCGTAAATCTGCCTTCTTCATAATCCTTTATCTCTGTGAAAGGTTTTATATCAAGTGTTGTTATGCCTTTCTTGGTTTTCTTTTCAACCTCAATGGATTCACTTTTCATGAAACTTTCGAGTTTATTAAAATCACACAATATATTTACGGAATACACCGACTTTTCGATCTCGGTATGCTTGCGGACAGGAAAAGCCGCTTTAATAATTCTTATATCCTGAGGAAGTACGGCGTTAAGCTTTTCGCATATCAGATCAAAACTCATCTGCTCTGTCAGCTTTATATCCATTGACTCGTTAGTTCCCTCGCTTCCGAGTGAAAGCGGAAGATTAACATTTACATATGTGTGCGGATTAAATCCTTGTGTATGCCATACGGGGATATCGGTCCGCCTTATTGCACGCTGAAAGCAGGTGATGAGATCAAGCGCCGAAATATATTTTGCTCTGCCTGTTTTAGAAAAAAACAGACGAACTGCGATATTATTCTCATTCATATTTAAAACAAGCCTTTCCTAAGCATTTGTTGATACCGCATCCGGCGCATTTATCTCGGCAATTATCGGTCGTTTTTCCTTCGTGAGCTCTGATATTCTCTCTGACAAGGAATTTTCTATCAAACAGCATATCCATATGCTCCCAAGGAGCTGTTTCGTCATATTCACGCTTACGGTTCGCATAGAACGCTTTATCCAGACCGACTGTTTCAAACGCTTTATTCCACACATCCGATTTAAAGTATTCATTCCAGCCATCCAGCTTACAGCCGTTTTTCCATGCCTCATATATTACCGCCGATAGTCTTCTGTCGCCTCTTGCAAGCACAGCTTCAAGAATGGTAGTATCATAATGGCTCCAGCTGACATCTATTCGACGCCTGCCCTTTGAGCCAATGATATCAAGCAGATACTTCTGACGCTCGTCAATCTGTTCTTTTGTTGCCTGAGGTTCATATTCAAACGGAGTAAAAGGCTTTGGAATAAATGTTGAAAGCGAAATAGATATGCTTATCGCCTTTTTGCTCCTGCCGGGAGTGTTGTAATACAAATCAATTATCTTATCTGCAAGCTCCTTTATTGCGGAGATATCTTCCATGGTTTCCGTAGGAAGACCGAGCATAAAGTACAGCTTAACCGAGCTGTACCCGCCTTCAAAAGCTATCCTGCAGCTTTTGAATATCGCTTCTTCGGTAATATTCTTATTGATAACATCTCTCAGACGCTGTGAGCCTGCCTCGGGAGCAAATGTAAGTCCGCTTCTTCTGACACTTTTTATCTTATTTACTACTTCATCACTGAATTTATCAATACGCAATGACGGAAGAGAAAGGTTTACGCCCTTTTCATCTGTATACTCCGTTATATCGGAGAGCAACCCCTCAATATCGCTGTAATCGCTTGTTGAAAGAGATGACAATGATACCTCGTCATATCCTGTTGATTCGGTAAGGCTTTTTACCTGCTTTACTATTGTTTCTTTTGATTTCTCTCTGAACGGGCGGTATATAAACCCTGCCTGACAGAAGCGACAGCCTCTTATACAGCCTCTCAGAACCTCTACAACCGATCTGTCATGTACTATCTGAGTAAAAGGTACAACAAAGCTGTCAGGCGTATAGACTTTGTCAAAGTCTTCTATAATGCGTTTTTTTACTCTTGACGGAGCACCGTCTTTTGCAGTTATCGCTTTTATAGTTCCATCTTCGTTATAAACGATATCATACAGCGAAGGAACATATATACCCTCTATCTGAGCGGCTTTGCGCAGAAACTCCTGCTTTGTGCCTCCGTTCTTCTTGAACTGCTCAGCAAGACGCATAAGCTCAAGGTTGACTTCTTCACCCTCTCCGAGCACGAAAAGATCAAAGAAATCGGCTATCGGTTCTGCGTTGCATACGCACGGACCGCCGCCCATGACAATAGGGAACAAATCTTTTCTGTCCTTTGAATATACAGGCAGGCCGGCAAGGTCAAGCATAGCGAGCACATTGGTATAGCAAAGCTCATACTGTAAAGTAAAGCCGATAAATTCAAAGTCTTTAATAGGTTCAAGGCTTTCAAGACCGTACAGAAGAATATCGTTCTTCCTCATCTGCTCTTCCATATCGGGAAGAGGCATAAATACACGCTCGCACCAATAATTCGGTATACTGTTTTTTAGCGAATACAGTATCTTCATTCCCAGATGAGACATACCGATGTCGTATGTATCGGGGAAACAGAATGCATAGCGTATGTCAACTTTGCTTTTATCCTTTACAACTGCGTTTACCTCGCCGCCTATGTAGCGTGAAGGCTTCTGGACTTTAAGCAAGATTTTATCAAGTTTATCTTTCAGCATATTAAATCGTTCCGTTTCGGTTATTAGTAATACTGTATATTTTACTACATCCCAAGCTATATTTCAAGTCCTATCCGACAAACTGTGCAATAATAAGATACAGCATTGCAAAGCCAAGAGAGATGCTTACAGTTTTTCCGCTGAATACACAATAATATACTATTCCCCCGATTATTACAGCCGAACACAGTCCGCCTATAATCTTCTTTACAATAGTAGCAGTTGACGGTCTCATAATGCGAACAAGCAAAACTTCAAGTATCCGTGCTCCGTCAAAATAGCCTATAGGAAGCGCATTAAAAATACCGATAAGCAAATTGACTGCAGAAAAAATCTGTATCATTTCATTTTCAGGAAAAGCAAGGCATAAAGAAGAAATAAGGAAATTAACAGTACAGCCTGCAGAAAGAATAACCAGCCTGCGTATATAGGACATCTGTTCCATACCGATTTTGCTAATCGCTATTCCGCCGCCGTAAAATGTAATCTTATCAGGATATATACCGCACAGAGCCATCGCAAGAAGATGTCCGCCTTCGTGTAAAATACAGGCCGTAAGCGACAAAACCGCCATTCCGCTTGAATCGGCAAAAATCAAAAAAGCTATAACTGCGAAAAAGCTAAAATTAAATTTAAGATATAATTTACCTACTGATATCATGTCCTCACCTCTGCGATATTATATTTATTAAATCCGAGAATGAGAACTAAAAACCAATACTATATACAAGCAAAAACGAAACAAGAACTAATACTTAAAGCCCCAACTTGATTAACAAATCGGGGCTTATTTACAAATTTCGTAAATCAGTATGAAGAAATACCGCTTCTTGAGATATACTCAATTATGCCGTCAAGTATTGCCTGAGCAATTCCATCCTGGTGCAAATCATCGGCAAGTGCCATAGCGTCTTCATAGTTGCTGACAAATCCCATTTCAATAAGTACCGACGGGAAATCCTGCTGTTTAGTAGTCCACATATAGCTGTACTGAGCGCCTCTGTTGCAATCTGCTCCGTCATAATATACATTGTTGGTAAAATATGAAGAAACATGATTTGTCAGTGCCTCGGCAAGCGGCTGTGAATACGAAGTATAATAGTAGCACTCTGTTCCTCTGGGGCTCTCAGAGCCTGCTTTATTGGAATGTATAGCTATATACAAATCACAACCGTAATCACGGGCGTAATAAGGTCTTCGCATAGTATCATAGAACTGACTCTCGGTATTAAGACGGATTACATTTACTCCAAGCGCTTTAAGCTTGCTTTCAAGCTTTTTGGCAACAGCGAGATTTGCTCCTGCCTCTTCAATGTGGCCAATAGCGCCGGGGTCGTCATAGCCGTACTCGGTAACGCCGTGACCGGGATCGATAACTATGGTAAGATTCTTTATATCATTAGTAAGAATCTCGAATTTAAACATAAGATTGCCTTCATCGTCATATGTTGCACTATTTCCGGCGTATACTCCGGGCTGGCGAAGAGTAAGCACAAGTCGGAACTTCATAACGCCGTTTACTTCAACCTGCTGCCATTCACCCGAACTGAAAACAGAGCAATTATCAAAATCCGGAAGAGCTGTTACAGAAGTAATATTATCAAAAGTGATATATATATACTTAGCAGTAAAGCTGTCGAGATAGAAATCACCGTCATAACCCGAATAATATTCATTACCGATTGGAGTTACGGTAAACGAAGCTCTGTCTTCAACAGACATTTTTATGTAAGAATCGCCGCCCATATTTCCTATAGCCGAGACAACAAGAGGGTTTTCTCCCATTCCGACTCCGCTTACAAGCTCGGCGTCTTCTGTGAGGAAACGCTTTCCGGATGTTGTAACATAATACTCATCCCAACCGCTTTTATAATAATCAAGCGTTCCTTCGGGAAGCTGTCCGACATTGGGAGGATTAACAGAATCGGTATTAGTGCCATCATAAATATAAGCAAAATTCTTATTGAGTTTCACATAAGTAACTTCGGTATCCTCGCCTACGGCGGCAGTAAGACGGCCTACAACCTCGCCCGAACCGAAAGAGCTCTGGTCGGTAGGTATCTCATCTATTATTTCGATGTTTTTGTCGGGAAGCTTTACAGCATTTACCGTAACATCTGCACCAATATAAGTTCTTGAGTAACCTGCATATGAAGCAGATATCTCGATATTTCCGAGATACTGTTCTTCATCAACTATGCCTTCGGGAACTTTGATTTTTCCGGTAAAAGCGGCGTAAGACGAGTTAATATCAACAAAATCGGATTTTGCATTCTCCTTTAACTCAACAGAAGTTCCGTTAAGTGAAGCTGTCACATATGAGCCCTTATAAGCGATAGCAAGAATTGAAACAGAAAAACCGCCGTCAACGCTTAGAGATTTTCCCTGAACAATAGAACTGCCGATCGATTTGAGAACATTTATTGTTCGCTCGATATTATAATAAATCGTTTTTCCTTTATGGGTAATTACAAAGGTGTTCATACCGACTTCAAGCTGCTTTTCAAAATAGAAATTACCTGCGTCGTTAAGCGACAACTTCTCACCGTCAAAATAAACATCAAAGTTTTCATCAAAAGTACCCATAAAGGCTACAGATGTATCATCCGTTGAATAATTCGTGTAATACGGCGATGTCATTTCAAGGTCTTCAAAAAGGCTGTCAACATTTATCTGCTCGTTGAAATACTTCGTGAGCGTATCTGTTGTTCCCATCGGGTTTTCTTCAAGAGATTTCTCCGAATAGAACACACTTCCGCAGTAATTATCAAGCTCAGAAGCCGTAGCAAGCTGTTTTAACAGCTGATCTTCAACGCCCCACCCTGTTTCATCTGTTCCTATTTTTTCGTTATGATGAACAATGTACAATGGAACATCGGATTCTTTTGCAAGAGAACTCCACCAGGTGCAGATGCTCTCGAAACCGAGTGAATCATCATCAAGCGAGCCCGGTGCATCTACAGTAATAAAATCAGCAAAACCTTTTTCTATAAAAGCTTTTGTGTCGGCATATCCGTTATAATACGCCGAATAAGAAGCATCGGTATCGCTGCCGGCTTTATTTTTAGAAGCATTAGCCCATACATCGGCAGCATCAAGACCTACTGCAATAGTGTTATCCGATAAATGTATAACATCACTTACCGTAGAGAACTTATATTCAACGGTATCATAAAGCCAGTTTCTGTAGCCAATGCCGGAACCTGTCTTCATATACTCTTCATATGCGGTGTTATTGTTTGCACCATAAAAACCGGTTAATATTATTCCTGTACAACGGTATTTCAAAGCAAAGATATGCGCTATGCTTACAAGATAGTCGTACTTGTCCTCACCATCGGGACAACCTGCCATAGCTTTATTTATGTCAAAATACACGAAGCGTTGCATTCCTTTTTTCGATGCTGCTTCAAGCGCTTTCTCAAGCCTGTCGCCGCCTTTATTCACGTTAGTTGAAAAATATGTACAATCATCCCCGTACGGATTGAAGTATACACCATTCATTCCGTAACTTATAAGTGTATTCAGTTTATCGTTCAAAGTTTCGGTAAAGCCCTCAGCTTCAATATCACCGAGATTAATAACAACGGCTTTTAAATCGTCGGATAAACTGAACTTTGAATCAGCGGCAGTCGGTTTTGATACTTCTTCCGACTGCTCTGCAGATGCCTCGGGTGCCGTATTACTTTCCTCAGCATATATACTCATCTGCGAAAGCAGTAAAACAGCAGCCAAAGCTCCCGCCATAATAATTTTTACTTTATTTCTCATGCATCGCTCTTCCTTCTGTATTGACGGTTATTGCGCAAGAAGCGGTTTAAAAGCCGCAATTTCATTTTTTACCGCCTGACTTACACTGCTGTCGGGTTCAAAGATGGACTGATAGCTGTATAATATGACTCCGCCGTAATTTGACGCAGTCTGAGATTTCTCAATTTGTCTTTTAATTATATCTGTATTGTTTTTCCACTCATTCTCGCCGCTTCCTGCCCAGGAATCTATATTACCTATCTTATATACAGCAAGTCCGGGGATAAGCGGCTTTCCTGTGCCTTTAAGCATTTCATCCCACTGCTCAACAACTTCGGCAAAAGGCTGTCCGCTGTTCTCAAAGCCATAGTAAATCTGAGGAGCCATATAGTCAACAAAACCGTCTTCTTTCGACCACCTTACGACATCTGCAAAAAGCTGAGTCTCGTTGTTATTGACGTTACCCTGTGGGCTGACGCCGAACAATGCTGTAGGATTATGTGTCTTTACTGCATTATACATACCTGCAACCATTCTGCTGCAGTTATCGAGTCTGAACTGTGACAAATCATTATAAGATGACTTGTTAAAAGCTATACTGTCAAACGATGCATCCGTTGTGGGATAAAAATAGTCATCTATGTGAATACCGTCAACATCATATTTTGATACTATCTCAGCTACTCCGAGAGCGATAAGATCGGTAACTTCCTTATATGCTGGGTTAAGCCACCAGTAAGAATTCACCTTTACGATATAGTCGCCGTAATTGTAGTTGTACCACTGTTTAGTCTTATAGCTGTCACTTACAAGCGGTGCATCATCCCGATGATAACAGCGGAGCGGATTAATCCATGCATGGAATGATATGCCTCTTGAATGAGCTTCTGATATCATAACTTCAAGAGGATCGAAACCGGGATTCTCTCCTATATAACCCGTACAGTATTTTGACCAGGGGAAATAGTCGGATTTATACATAGCATCGCCATAAGGTCTGACATGAACAAAAACGGTATTGATGCCAAGCGAAAGGCAGTTATCGTAATATGCGCCGATTCCGCTTGCAAACTGTGACTTGCTCTTTCCTGTAAGGATAGGATAAAGCTCAAAATAAGATATCCATACACCCTTGACTTCTTTATAATTAAGGGCTGAATAGTTATTTACGGGAAGATTGTCGCTCGGGAGAGGAGCAGGTTTATTATTGCTGTTACTGCTTATACTGACAGAAGAAGAGCTTTGCTCCGTTGTTGCTTGCGGCGTTGTCTGCACAGTCAAGGATGAAGCATTAGTGTGTTCTGTTGTCGTCGATACCTCAGTCTGAGGTACTGTCGTTTCAGTTTCGGACAATGATTCCGGTTTTTTTGAAGTTGAAGAATTTGTATACGAAGTATGCGTTCCGGTTTGGAGAGGGATGCTCTCAGCGGGTTTTATTGAATCGGAAGAAACAGGAACGCCGGTTATTGACTCACCGTTATAATAATTAATGCCTGTGTCCATTGGCGAGCTGTACTGTTGCACAGTTACACAACCGCAGCCGCTTGCTGAAAAAATAACGGAAATGGCGGCACAGACAAGTCTTATTCTTGATTTTACGGACATTTAATTATCCTTTCGGGGTTTATATGCAAAAATACGCTTCGAAAACTTTCTTCACAGAAGATACTCCGACATATTATACTATAATCCATTATAGGAGTCAACGATTATGTCTATTTTTTCTCATTAAACTGCACAAATGTGAAGAATAAGCCGAAATTTCTATGTTTCGAATAATTAATCCGACATCAGATTGTGCACAATCAACAAAAAGTTGTGCCTTTAATTATTTTCTGACCATGCCCAAAAGGCATATTATCTTGACTTTTTTTTCACAATAAGGTATAATGATTGTAAAAGATTTAGAGGAGGACAAAAAATGGGAAACAACGAAAACAAAAGCCTTACACTTACAGAGAAAATCATCAAAAGTCACATTGTTGACGGCGAGATGATTAAGGGTACAGAGATCGGACTAAAGATCGATCAGACGCTGACGCAGGACGCTACAGGCACTATGGCATATCTTCAGTTTGAAGCTATGGGCATAGACAGAGTCAAGACCAAGCGTTCTTTAGCTTATATCGATCACAATACGCTTCAGTCGGGCTTTGAAAACGCCGACGACCACAGATATATAGGAAGCGTAGCAAAAAAACACGGTATTTATTTTTCCCGTCCCGGTAACGGCATCTGCCATCAGGTGCATCTTGAGCGTTTCGGCAAACCCGGAAAGACTCTTATAGGTTCTGACAGCCATACTCCCACCGGCGGCGGTATAGGAATGCTTGCTATGGGTGCAGGCGGTCTTGATGTTGCTGTTGCAATGGGCGGCGGTGCATATTACATAAATATGCCCAAAGTGGTAAAAGTAAACCTTACGGGCAAGTTAAATGACTGGGTTTCCGCAAAAGACGTCATTCTGAAAGTGCTTCAGATCATGTCTGTAAAGGGCGGTGTAGGTAAAGTAATCGAATATTGTGGCGAAGGCGTTAAGAGCCTCAGCGTTCCCGAGCGTGCTACAATTACAAATATGGGTGCTGAGCTTGGCGCTACAACTTCGATATTCCCCTCTGACGAAACAACTCTCGCATTCCTTAAGGCACAAGGCCGTGAAGAAGACTTCACAGCACTGAGCGCTGATCCCGATGCTGTTTATGATGAAGAGATAAACATCAACCTTTCTGAGCTTGTTCCTTTAGCGGCTTGTCCTCACAGCCCTGATAATGTTAAGACCGTTGAAGAAATCGGTGCTATAAAAATAGACCAGGTATGTATCGGCTCCTGCACAAACTCCTCTTTGCAGGATATGCTCAAGGTTGCTCATATATTAAAGGGTAAAACGGTTCATCCCGATGTAAGCCTTTCTATTGCACCGGGTTCTAAACAGGTTTTCAATATGCTTGCTGACTGCGGTGCGTTATCTACGCTTATCAGTGCAGGCGCAAGAATCCTTGAAAGTGCATGCGGTCCCTGCATAGGTATGGGTCAGTCGCCTAACTCTAAGGGTATATCGCTCAGAACCTTCAACAGAAACTTTGAAGGAAGAAGCGGAACAAAGGATGGTCAGATTTACCTTGTATCACCCGAGACAGCTGCTGTTTCAGCTCTTACAGGAGTATTTACCGATCCGAGACTCGTAGGAGAGATGCCTCCGTACATTATGCCCGAAAAGTTCCTCATTAACGACAATATGGTAGTACCTCCTGCAAGCGAGGAAGAGGCTCCTTCGGTTGAAGTTCTCAGAGGACCCAATATTAAGCCGTTCCCTGTAAATGTACCTCTCGCTGATTCGATTAAGGCTTCTGTATCGCTCAAAGTCGGCGATAATATAACTACAGACCATATTATGCCTGCAGGAGCAAAGATATTACCTCTTCGTTCAAATATTCCCGCTATATCTCAGCACTGCTTTGCGGTATGTGACGAAACATTCCCGACAAGAGCAAAAGAGCTCGGTCAGAGCATTATAGTAGGCGGAACAAACTACGGTCAGGGCTCTTCAAGAGAACACGCTGCGCTCGCTCCTCTTTATCTCGGTGTTAAGGCTATTATCTGCAAGTCTTTTGCCCGTATACACAGACAGAACCTCATAAACAACGGTATTCTTCCTCTGTGCTTTGCAAACGAGGCTGACTATGACAAGATCGACCGTGACGATGTTCTTGAGCTTCCCGACATCAGAAAAGCAATAGAAAACGGTACAAAGATAACCGTTAAAAATATAACAAAAGGTGCAGAATACGAAGTGACCTGTGAGCTGTCAGAGCGTGGCAAGGGTATGATACTTGCAGGCGGTCTGCTCAACTTCACAAAACACAACAAGTAATACTGAAAGGAACACTAAATCCTATGGCAAAGATCAAAATGACCACCCCCATCGTTGAGATGGACGGCGATGAAATGACCAGAATAATCTGGAAGATGATTAAGGATATCCTTATCTGCCCTTATGTTGAGCTTAATACCGATTACTACGATCTCAGTCTTGTTCACAGAAATGAAACAAACGATCAGGTCACCATTGATTCGGCTAACGCAACAAAGAAGTATGGTGTTGCAGTAAAATGTGCTACAATAACCCCCAACGCACAGAGAATGACCGAGTACAATCTAAAAGAGATGTGGAAGTCGCCTAACGGTACTATCCGTGCTATCCTTGACGGAACGGTTTTCAGAGCTCCTATCATTGTTAAGGGAATCACTCCTCTTCTCCCCGGCTGGAAGAAACCGATTACTATTGCCCGTCACGCATACGGAGATGTATACAAAAACTCGGAAATGAAGGTTTCTGACGGAAGCACAGCTGAGCTTGTTGTTACAGACAAGGACGGAAATGAGACAAGACAGCTTATTCACAAGTTTGAAGGTTCTGACGGCATTATCCAGGGACTTCACAATATAAATGGCAGTATAGCAAGCTTTGCAAGAGCATGCTTCAATTTTGCGCTTGATACAAAGCAGGATATCTGGTTTGCTACAAAGGATACTATATCCAAGAAATACGACCACACCTTCAAAGACATCTTCCAGGAAATATTCGATAACGAATATAAGGCTAAGTTTGATGAAGCAGGAATAACCTACTTCTATACACTCATAGACGACGCAGTTGCGAGAGTTGTTCGTTCTGAAGGCGGCTATATCTGGGCTTGCAAGAACTATGACGGCGATGTAATGTCCGATATGGTTGCTACCGCTTTCGGTTCACTTGGTATGATGACTTCTGTTCTCGTATCTCCCGACGGTGTATATGAATACGAAGCAGCTCACGGCACGGTAACACGCCATTACTACAAGCACTTAAAGGGTGAAGAAACATCTACAAACTCCGTTGCTACTCTGTTTGCATGGACAGGCGCTCTCAGAAAGCGCGGCGAGCTTGACGGCAATAAGGAACTTTCTGATTTTGCCGACAAACTTGAAAAGGCAACAATCGCTACCATTGAAGACGGAGTAATGACCGGTGACCTTTATATACTCTCGAATCTTGAAAACAAGAGAAAGGTCAACACCGAAGAATTCTTGATTGAAATCAATAATAGACTCAAGGAAATGTTATAATATTTTTTAACTGTAAGGGGGCAGTAACTTGTCGAAAAGCATCAACATATCTAACTCAGTTATACGCAGGCTTCCCCGCTATTATCGCTTTCTCGGCGAGCTTGAGGATCAAGGCATTTCCAAAATATCCTCAAGAGAACTGTCTGAAAGAATGCACCTGACAGCTTCTCAGATTAGACAGGACTTAAACTGTTTCGGTGGCTTCGGTCAGCAAGGTTACGGATATAATGTATCTGAACTGCGAAAAGAGATTGGTCATATTCTCGGGGTTGATAACCGCAAAAAGACAATACTGATAGGTGCAGGTAATCTTGGTACTGCTATTGCGGTACATATCAACTTCAAAAAGAACGGTTGCGACCTTATCGGTATATTTGATTCAAATAAAAAGATAGTCGGTAATCCCCTCGGAAAGCTAACGATAACGGATATTGACGATCTTGAAGAATTCTGCAAGAAGAACAATCCGGAAATAGCCGTGCTATGTATACCAAAGTCCGTTACCAAAGAGATTGTTGACAGACTTATGGGGCTTGGTATCAGATCATTCTGGAATTTCTCTCACTATGATATTAATGTAGAGCATAATAATATTATAGTTGAGAATGTTCATCTCGGAGACAGCCTTATGACGCTTTCTTACGGTGTAAACAATAATCTTGATGACAAAACCTGAATGTTAACCGCAAAATACCGGAGATTTTTCTCCGGTATTTTTTATCTGCCAAAAATAGTTTCATTTTATGATAGACAAATAAAGCTCAATGTGGTAAAATAGAAAATGTATAGATATAAATACAAGAAAAAAGGAAGGAAACTTAAAATGAATACATCTGATATACTGATGGATGTACATAATCACTCAAACTTATCTCCGGACGGAACGAATGATCCTGAGGATATAGTAAAGCGTGCTATAGAGCTTGGCATCGGCTACTATGCTCTTACAGATCATCTTGAGATAAACAAATTCTATGATGAAGAATATCTGTATGAAGAGCCGGTAAGAAAAGCCTCAGAGATTTCACCTTTGCTTATAGACAAATATTCCGATAAAATTAATATGGCTTACGGAGTTGAACTCGGTCAGCCGCTTCAGGATATGAAGCTTACCGACAGAATGCTATCGTCATATAAATATGATTTTATAATCGGCTCTCTTCATATGTGCAACGGCTGGGACGATTTCTATCTGCTTGACTACAGCAAAGTTAACCCTGATAGCATGATGAAGCTGTACTTTGAAGAACTGCTTGAGATGGCAAGATGGGGAGAATTTGATGTTCTCGGACATCTCACCTATCCGCTCAGATACATAGTAGGAGATTCCGGTCTGTACATTGATATGAGCAAATATCTTCCGATAATAAAAGAGATTTTTTCAACGCTGATCAAAAATGATATCGGTATCGAAATCAACTCCAGCGGACTGCGCCAGAAGATAGGACTTACGCTTCCCGACGAGTATTATGTCAGGCTTTATAAAGAGCTCGGCGGAAAGATACTGACCGTCGGCTCGGATGCCCATTGTACAGAAGATTTAGGAAAAGGCATTCCTGAGGCTATAGCACTTGCAAGAAATGTCGGATTTACCGAGCTTGCTTTCTTTAAGAAGCGCAATCCGACTTTTATCAGTATAATTTAAAGGAGGAAATAACAATGACTAAGAAGGAACAGCTTGTAAACCTTTTAAGGCAGGACGCAAGACTTACAAACGATCAGCTTGCGGCGATGCTTGACACCACCGCTGATGAAGTCGCGGCTATGACGGAAGAACTTGAAAAAAGCGGTATGATTATCGGCTATACCGCAATTATTAACGAAGAAGAATTTGATAAGAACTCGGTATGCGCATTTATTGAAGTAAGAGTATCACCCGAAACCGAATGTGGCTATGACGATATAGCCGCAATTATCGCTCAATATGACGAAGTATCTTCGGTTTATCTGATGAGCGGCGGATATGATCTTGCTGTTACTATTAAGGGTACGAATCTGCGTGATGTAGCTATGTTCGTTACGGACAGACTTGCGCCTCTTTCAGGTGTGCTCAGTACCACTACACACTTTATTCTGCACAGATATAAGGAAAAAGACAAGATGTTCTTGAAAAACACGGATGAAAGGAGTTTAGTATCTCCGTGATGGATTATGAAAATATACTTTCAAAAAAAGTTCAGGACCTTCAGTTTTCAGGTATAAGAAAGTTCTTTGATATTGCGGCGAGCTATGATGATGTTATTTCGCTGTCTGTCGGCGAACCTGACTTTAAAACTCCTTGGCCAATAAGAAAAGAAGCCATAAAAGTACTCGAAAAAGGCCGTACCAATTACACGGCTAACTCAGGTCTTACACAGCTCAGAGAAGCAATAAACGATTATCTTACCGATAGAATCAATACTTCTTACGATCCTTCGCACGAAATACTTGTTACCGTCGGCGGTTCGGAAGCAATTGATCTTGCTGTAAGAGCACTTGTCGATACAGGAGACGAGGTCCTTATTCCTCAGCCGAGTTTTGTCTGTTACAGCCCAATTGTTACGCTTGCTAACGGAACTCCGGTAATAATAGAGACAAGCGTTGAAGACGGCTTCAAGCTGACAGCTAAAGCTCTGAAGGAACATATTACACCTGCAACAAAGGCTCTGATTCTTCCCTACCCTAACAATCCCACAGGCGCTGTTATGAGAAGAAACGACCTTGAAGAAATAGCAGAAGTCCTCAGAGGCACAGATATAATTGTTATATCTGATGAAATATATTCAGAACTTACTTACGGTGATGAAGAACACTGCTCAATAGTTAACATAGACGGTATGAAAGAACGCACGGTTCTGATAAACGGTTTTTCAAAGGCGTTTTCAATGACAGGCTGGCGTCTTGGTTTTGCAGCTGCTCCTCGACCTATAGTAACACAAATGCTTAAAATTCATCAGTACGGAATTATGTGTTCACCTACTATAAGTCAATATTCTGCAGTAGTCGCACTGAAAGACTGCAAAAAAGATATTGAGTATATGAGAAATGAATATGACATGAGAAGAAAACTAATAGTTAAAGGCTTTAATGAAATGGGGCTTGATTGTTTTGAGCCGGAAGGAGCTTTCTATATCTTCCCTTCAATTAAGAAAACCGGTCTTTCTTCTCAACAGTTCTGCGAACAGCTTATTGAAAAGTACAGAGTTGCGGTCGTTCCCGGAGACGCTTTTGGCGAATCCGGCGAAGGATATATCAGAGTTTCTTATGCGTACTCATTACAGCACATAAAAACTGCTCTTGAAAGAATAAAACTGTTTCTTGAAGAACTCGGTGTGCTATGATTGTTAAAGTAAGAGCCTACTCAAAGCTGAATCTGTTTCTTGATATAACCGGCAAACTGCCAAGCGGAAGGCACTCCCTGAACATTGCAACCCAGAGTGTAGATGTTTATGATGATATTACGGTTGATGCTGTATTATCGGACACTTTTTTCTGCACAATAGAATGCAATAATCCCGATATTCCATGCGATGAACGAAATATCGTATATAAAGCCGCAAAAGCGTTCTGCTCTACATCAGATATAAACGCCCGTGTTTGTATTACTATAGAAAAAAATGTTCCTGTTATGGGCGGTATGGGCGGTTCGTCTGTTGACGGAGCAGGTACGCTTGTGGCATTAAACGAAATATTCAAGAGCAGATTATCAAAGCAGAAACTGTACGATATAGGTGACAGCATCGGCGCAGATGTTCCTATATGCATGAAAGGCGGAACACAATACAGCACTCAAAGCGGTAAAATGAAAAGCTCTGATTGCCACGCCGATTGTGTTTTTGTATGTATTTATCCCGATTTCACGCTGAGCACGGCACTTGCATACTCAAAATATGATGAATCTCCTACAGAGATATCACCGTATTATGATGAATTTGTTAATTGTGTTATTAACGGCTCTTTGTCATACTGCTGTAAATATATATCCAATGTTTTTACCGGAATATACCGTGACGACAGGATAAACAATATTAAAAACGACTTATTGAATTGCGGAGCGTCCACAGCGGAAATGACAGGAAGCGGGAGTGTAGTTTTCGGTGTTTTTACAACAGAACAGGACGCTGAAAAAGCTTTAGATAAGCTTAATACCAAATATAAATGCTGTTTTATTGCACGCCCTGTCAATTGCGGAGTTTCTGTATTATTTAGTTAATTTGCCCCAAATACTTGAAATCAAGCAATAAATATAGTATAATAAAGAATGATTTTATTTTTCGCTTTACAAGGAGGTTACATTATGATTGAGATCAATAACCATCTCGGAACGATACATTATTCAAAACAGTTCTTCTACTCGCTTATCGGTGGTACTGTTACAAATTGTTTCGGCATAGTAGGAATGAATGCTGTTGATGCAAAACAGACGTTCATAGAAAGAGTACCGATTAAATTTGTAAAGAAGTTTGCAGATAAGACGGTTCTGTCCGAAAAAGGCGTTACTGTTAAATACAAAAACGAAAAACTGTATATAGACCTTCATATTTCGGTGATGTATGGCATAAATGTATCTACAATAGTAAAGAGCATAATTCATAAAGTTAGATTTGCAGTTGAAGATGAAACAGGCATTACTGTTGATAAAGTAAATGTGTTTGTCGATTCTGTAAAAGTATAAATCAAGGGAGATATTTTGATGTTAAGCGGAAAGATACTAAGAGATGCTATCATCTCCGGTGCAAATAATATTATCAATAATAAAGAGAGCGTTGATGAACTGAATGTATTCCCTGTTCCTGACGGAGACACGGGTACAAATATGTCTATGACAATAAGGAACGCTGTAGCGGAGCTGAATATGCTCAGCGACAGCGCAACAGTTGAAACAGTTGCTCAAACAGCCGCATCGGGAATGCTCAGAGGCGCAAGAGGTAATTCGGGCGTTATACTTTCTCTTTTATTCAGAGGGCTGTCTAAAGGGCTTGCAGGAAAGCATGAAGCTACAGTTGAAGATTATTGCAACGCATTGAAGCTCGGTTCAGAGTCGGCATATAAATCGGTTATGAAGCCTACCGAAGGTACGATTCTTACAGTAGCAAGAGTAGCTTATGAGAAGGTCTCCGAAGCTAATTGCAAGGATTTCAAAGAACTCTTTGAAACTCTTACTGCTGCCGCAAAAGAAACTCTCGACAGCACACCTGATATGCTTCCTGTTCTGAAAAAAGCAGGCGTAGTAGACGCAGGAGGTATGGGTTACTATACCATACTTAAGGGTATGGCGTCCGTAATATGCAACGGCATAATGATAGAAGCGGCTGAAGAAGCTACAAGCGGTGATAAAGCAGTCGTTACAAATGCCGCAGGCACATTTGAAACGGATATCGAATTTACCTATTGCACAGAGTTCATTGTTGTAAAGAGTGATATCAATAAAGACGCCACAAAACTCAGAGCTTATCTTGAGTCGATAGGCGACTGTGTTGTAGTGGTTGATGATGACAGCATTATTAAAGTTCATGTTCATACAGAACATCCCGGAAAGGCACTTGAAGAAGGCATACTGTACGGTTCGCTGATAAATCTCAAAATTGAGAATATGAAAGAACAGCACAAGGGTGCTGCTGCTAAGGCTGAAATGCAGCGTAAGCAAAAGCTCGCCCCTGCTGAACCTACCAAAGACTTTGGCTTTGTTTCCGTTACTTCTGGTGCAGGACTTGAAGAGCTTTTCAAAGATCTCGGCGTTGACATTATCGTTAGAGGCGGACAGACAATGAACCCCTCAACGGAAGATATTCTTGAAGCAATAAATGCTACTCCCGCGCATAATATTTTTGTTCTACCAAATAACAAAAATATTATTATGGCGGCAGAACAGGCAGTTAAGCTTACCGACAGGAATGTAATCGTACTTCAGACACGGACTATTCCTCAGGGTATTACTGCTATGCTTGCCTTTGATGATAGTCTTGACTTCAGAACAAACGGCGTTAATATGACAAAAGCGCTTGATAATGTAGGTTCAGGCTCGATAACATTTGCAGTAAGAGACAGTGATTTTGAAGGCAAACAAATCAAAAAAGGCGAGATTCTCGCTATGGAAAACAGTAAACTTGCATTTGTCGAAAAAGATGTGACAAAAGCTCTTATCAAGCTTACTAAAAAGCTTTTGCGCTCCGGTTCGTCTTATATCACGGTTATTTACGGAAGTGATGTTACCGATGAAACTGCTCAGGCTGCTTTTGAAGCTCTGAGATCTAAGATAAGCGACGATATTGAAATAGTGCTTGTTAACGGCGGTCAGCCGGTATACTACTACATTATTTCGGTTGAATAAAAATGAACGATATAAAAAAAAGTCCCGACTCCCCTGTCTGCTATATCAAGGGAGTCGGTGAAAAACGAGCTAAGCTGCTATTGAAGCTTGGGATTAGTACAGCCGCAGACCTCGCAGGACACTATCCTCGTGGATATATTGACTTCAACGATGTTACTCATATTGCCGATATGATTAACAATGGCGAAAACTATGCTGTAAAAGCTTATGTAACAAAGAAGTTTCCTCCTTATTACGGTAGAGTCAACATTTTCAAGGTGCTGGTCAGCGACGGAACAGGAGAAATGCTGATTACATTTTTCAATAGTGATTATTCTTTTTCACGGCTCAAGCTCGACAATGAATACTGCTTTTACGGAAAAGCGGCGGGTGATTTTCTGCGGAAGGAAATGCATTCGCCTGTTTTTATTAATGCAGATGAGCCAAACAAGCTGATGCCAAAATACAGACTGACCACAGGAATATCCCAAGGGATAATGTCGGGTTGTATAAAGAATGTTCTCAGAGATTTTGAGTTCGCCGATAGTCTGAACGAGGAGCTTCGTGATAAGTACAACCTTATTCCATATAATACTGCACTAAGATGGATACACTTTCCGGAAAATAAAGCTCAATATGACAAGGCGAAATATAGGCTTACATTTGAGGAGTTATTTGTTCTTCAGCTCGGGTTAAAATCGGTGAAAATCCGTAATAAGAGGCTTTCCGGTGCAAAAATGGAAGCAAAGAACACAGACGCTTTTTATTCTTCCCTTCCCTTCGAGCTAACCGGTGCGCAAAAACGAACTATAAATGAATGCTGTCTTGATATGCAAAAGCAAGTACCTATGAACAGACTTCTTCAGGGAGATGTCGGTTCGGGTAAAACCGCAGTTGCAGCCGGTGCGGCATATTTTGCTTATCTTAACGGCTTTCAATCAACGCTGATGGCACCTACAGAAATCCTTGCAAAGCAACATTATGATACTCTGAACAGCTTCCTTGCCCCACTCGGAGTAAATGTTGCTCTTCTGACAGGCTCACTGACCCCTGCAAAGAAAAAAGAAATACGAAGCCTTATCGCAAGCGGACAGGTTGATGTTGCTGTCGGTACTCAGGCACTTATCCAGAAAAGCACATCCTTTGACAAACTCGGACTTGTAATTACCGATGAACAGCACAGATTCGGTGTTTCACAGCGTGCAAGCCTTACGGATAAAGGAAATGAGCCTCATAAGCTTGTTATGTCAGCAACGCCTATTCCAAGAACTCTTGCAATGATAATATACGGTGACCTTGATATTTCGATTCTTGACGAAATGCCAAAAGGGAGACTCCCGATAAGAACATACGCCGTAGACAGCAGCTATCATGACAGGCTTTACAAGTTTATTCTGAAATATGTTCAGAACGGCTTTCAGGCATATATTGTCTGCCCTCTTATCGAAGAAGGAATATCAGAAAAAGCGGCGGCGACAAATTATATTCAATCACTTAATAATACTTGTCTTGCAGGGATACCAATAGGTCTTTTGCACGGTAAAATGAAACAGTCGGATAAAGACGCCGTAATGATGGACTTTAAGGATAACAAAATAAAAGTTCTTGTTGCAACCACAGTTGTTGAAGTCGGGGTTGATGTTCCGAATGCCGTTATAATGATAATCGAAAATGCAGAGCAGTTTGGTCTGTCTCAGCTTCATCAGCTGAGAGGAAGAGTAGGAAGAGGTACCGAGCAGTCCCATTGCATACTCGTCACAGACAATAAAAATGAATACACAAAGCAGCGTATGGATATTATGGTGCGTACTTCCGACGGTTTTGAAATAGCAAACGAAGACCTTAAACTAAGAGGTCCGGGTGACTTCTTCGGAAGCCGACAGCACGGTCTCCCGGAGCTTAAAATCGCTGATATATACGCTGACCTTGATATCCTAAGAATTACGGGACAAGCGGCAGACGAGATACTTAAAAACGATAAACATCTCGAAAAACCCGAAAACAGTTGTTATCTGAAAATGATAAACAGGCTTTTTGAAAACTCCCCCGATGCATAGAGGTGAAAAATGTCAGAAGAATTAGAAAAATGGAGATATCCAAGATTTTTCTCGGATATTATAGATGAAGAACGCGGAATAATATATATGAATGATGAGGACTCAAAACATATTGTTACAGTCCTCAGATTAAAGACAGGCGACAAAGCTATAGTATGTGACAAAAAATCCAATGATTATCTTTGTCTACTCTCATCTATTGATGATCAACGCATGGCTCAATTTTCAATTCTCGAAAAAAAGAAAAATGAAGCAGAACCTGATAAAGAGATCACTCTATACCAGGCTATTCCGAAAAATGACAAGCTGGATTTTATTGTACAAAAGGCAACAGAGCTTGGTGCGGCAAAAATCGTGCCGTTTCTTTCAAAGCGCTGTGTTTCAAGGCCTGACGCAAAAAGTGCCTCAAAAAAACTGCAAAGGCTACAACGGATAGCTTATGAAGCTTCAAAGCAATGCGGTCGTGGTATCATCCCCGAGGTTATGCCTTTCACCAACTTCACATCGGCTATCAAAGCCCTTGACAAAGATACTCTACCGATAATTTTTTACGAATGTGGCGGTAAAAAGCTATCAGAGCTTGACCTGTCAAACAAGAAAATAGCTGTTTTCATCGGCAGTGAGGGCGGTTTTGAAAAGCAGGAAGTTGATTTTGCTATAGAAAACGGTGCTATTCCTGTTCATCTCGGAGCACGCATTCTGCGATGTGAAACGGCACCGATAGCAGCACTTGCTGTTTTGATGAATCTTACAGGAAATCTATAAGAAATTTGTTAAAACTGCTCAATATTAGTTAAAACACTTGAAATCCGATAACGGATATAGTATAATAGTCATATAAAGTTGGTGTTAGCGCACCGGAAAGAGGTTAAAAATGAAAGCATTTACCGGTTTTGCCATTGGCATTCTTGCAGTACTTGGTGCTGTAGCAGCTGTCTTCATATATCTTAAGAAAAAGACAGAAAAGGAAATCGAATACGATCAGTTTGATGAAATTATGGATAGCGACGCTGATTTTGATGATGACTTTTTCGATGATGACGATGAGGTTATTGATGCCGCTGATATTACTGTTGACGCAAACGAAACCGAAGACAAAGAAGCAGAAACACAGGAATAAAGAATTAAGACCGACTTTATTGTCGGTCTTTATGTTTATAAATAATATCCGGTTGCAATACACTGAACGAGGGGGTACTGCAACCGAATTTTCATCTTTTAGAAATAGTTAAATCAGTTATTTCAAGGTATAAAGCTGATAATACTTATTAACATATGGAATTGCAACAGGTGTTCCTTCATCATTGAGCTCAATACTGTAATAATAATTGCTGAACTCAAGTTCATTTTCAGTTTTTGAAGTACTTATATCATAAAGAGTTGCACGGCTGACAAAAGAATATGTTTGATCGTTGATTTTTTCGGCTCTACCCGTAATATTACTGTCCGCACAAACTAAATATCGAACTGAGGAAATATCAAATCCAACACTATCAAGCTCTTTTGATAGTGTCTCGCCGCTACCCAGCATATTCTCAAGCTGAGTAATTTCTGATATTGATATCTCTTTTACAGGATCATTAAGAACAGAATCAAATTTAACAAGGCTGAACAAGCGACCAAGAGTAGTTGAATATATTGCACTGCCCCTCATATTATCGATAACATTAACTTTAGCAAATTCAGAAAGTCTCTTTAAACTGTTTGACAACTCCTTAATCACTGCTCCACTATTTTCATTTTCGCTGAGAGGCTCGCTATAACACTCGATTACTGCGGCATTAATTATAATGCTGTAGGACATCTTCCTGAACATATTCTTATCGTTTATACTCTGCGGATGCCAATTGTAATTGCTGTCACTTATTCTGTCATAACATACGAGTGCTCCGTTTTCATCACAGTAAGAATTTATCACATCAATAAGAAGCTGTGAAAACGATTTGCCTTTGATTTTAGCCGTATATGTGGCAATTATCCGTGCACTTATTTCATTTTTTTCTGCGTTTAACGAATCAAGCTCCTGCACATCTTTTGCCGATGTTATCTGCTCCTCGATTGAAATAAGTCTTGCCAAAGATGAATTAAGAGTATTTACCGTTGCATACAAAGTTTTTATATCGTGAAGGTATCTGTTTACTGTATGAAACGATTCCTCGTTTTGAATACTAAGCGGGATATTATCGTAAGAAACCATCAGCTCTGTATTTTCAAGAAGATTATATATCTCACCAAAACTGTCGCTCATAGAAATATAAAAGTCTTTAAATGACTTCTCTCCGACTTTAATATTCATAATCGGTGAAATGCTATCATCGCTGAAATCTGCATCATATTCAGAGAGAGCCGAAAGCATCGTAACAAGATTTTCATTATATTTAGTCTTATTTTCTGCCCGAGATTGTTCTGCGCTATAATAAAGAGGAAAAGGTGCAATAGCGGACTGAGTGCCCCACCTACTAAGCACAGCTCCGGTGCGAAGCCCAATAGTGCCGTATAATTCGGCAGTTTCAGCTGAAGAAGTTTTAGGGATATCAAAGCAAACAGTAGCAGAATTATCCTGCGCTGTTATAGACGATATAACCGCTTTGGCGTAATCGCCGCCAAAAATAAAGCTGTTTTTGCTGATAACGTTGAATACACCGTCCGTAACAGTAAACTCAGCTGTAACGCTGAAATTTGAGCCTGACTCTTGTATTTCCGCTATATTACCGGTAACATCGGGAGAATAAGGATTTATTACAAATGATAAAGGAATACTAATATTCAACGCAGTATCATCAACAGAAAAACTGCAATTTGAAATGATATCGATAACTTCATCGGGTGTCTTATCGTCGATCGAAAGATAAAGTATACCTTCACTACCGGACACTCTGTCAAAGCGAGCTATCTGAACGCCGCTGTTGTTGCAACTGAAAGATTCGGCTGTAACGCTATCAACAAACAAGCAATCCATTAATTTAATTGTCGCTTTTGCATAATTTGTAGAAGCCTCAAAACTTGAAGAAGAAAAGATGACTTGCGGTGAAATAATGCCGACAGAAACCGAAATATCAACAGAAGCATCGGTGACAGCACTGTGTTTGACTGTGATAAACCCATCTTTTCCGGATTTATAACCATCCTCTGATTTTATCACAAGTGACAGCATATTATCACCTGTTCTGTCAAGTTCGCTTACCGTGCACCCTTCAAAGCCACCCGATAAAAGTATATCTTCCACCAAAATATCTGAAGCAAATGTCGATTTATCAAGAGTAAGCTTAAATTTATCGGTCTTGTTGTTTGAATATACTTGAGTCGTATCACTGACAAGCGAATATGTCGGGTATCTTACCGTTACCATAGACAAATAGCGATTTGCAGAAGTATTGGTATTCTCGTTACAATATATAAAGAAACAGTCAGGTCTGTTTGTACCGAAAAATTTATCGTTGAAGGTAACCGAAGCTGAATGATCCGAAATAGATGAAACTGAAGTTACATCAGCATAAACAGTCTTGTATTCACCGTCTTTCAGCATAACCGCTTCTGCAGCATCAACATCGGGAAGCTTGCTGAAATTGATATCGGAATAAAATACTTTCACATCATTGCTGTCAATGTACTCTGCAAAAGTAGTATTATCGATACCGATATTTACTGTAAACTCCCCTTTTGCATTATATGAGACCTCGCTGTCACATTTCATCTCAAAAAAAACAATATCATCTTCTGCGTCATTATCTGAATAGTCGGAACAACCGGCAATGACAGAAGATATTATTGCCACAGAAGTTATTAAAGACAGCGCTTTAACAAAACAATTCTTCAAACTATCCCTCCTTGCTTAGTCAAAGGTTAATAGTAATAATAATTCGAGACCGTGTATACATTATTCCTTGATGACGGAATCGGATAGTAGTTCGAATCCTGATACATATCCATAATAGCTCCGCTTTCATCAAGCTCCGGAGATATATTTCTTTCTCCGTAGGTTTTTAGATTCATATCATTAAAACAGAAAAAATCGTATATGATGGAACCGTTGTCTTCATCATCCCAGGTTAGATCGGAGTGATACCAATCACCATCAAGCATTATCATATTCCACATATGCGGCTCATCTGTGCTTAATCCTACAACAAGGATATTATCAACACCTATGCATTGGCACAGATACTGAAATGCTCGTGAATATGATTCACAAACTCCTGTTCCGTCAACAAGTACACCAAATGCCTCGTATACACCGGGATCGGAAAAAGAATTATCGTATGTTGCTTCTTTTAGTATTGAATTATGAATAGAAAGCAGATATTCCGATAGTGTCTCTGCCCCATCGGCTTCTTTAAGTATCTCCTTTGCCTTTTGCTTAACTTTTTTTGCGTAGTATTCGGTTTCTTCTTTTGTAAAATCGTAACTCAGCGTAATTGAGCGGATATCGTTTTTGTTGCCACTCCACTTTGTAAAAGACAGAGGCGTCTGAAACAACAGAGGATTATCATAATTAATGCACATCAATATTCTGTATATATGCTGATATGATATACCTGTAAAAGGCAAATCAAAAGTAGTTTCATAATTTTCTATGCAATCATAAAGCCGTCTGTATATCAATCGGTCGTTCCTGTCAAGAGAATGATAACCGTATCCGTAAAAGTCTTCTTCTATAGGATTCAATATAACATAAGACGCAATATAAACAGTACTCATTCTTCCGTTCTTTTCAACACGAAGGCAAATATTAGTAATACCGTCAATATCTATGCCGGAATCGTCATCATAAAGATAAGTCGTTGGTGAATTCTTATCGGGCAAAGAACCGTCAAGTGTATACCATAAAGTATCACTGCAATCAAATCTAAGCGTTTGCGGTCCGCAGTAATAACCGGGAGTCAGATCTACGGTCAAATCATATTCAAATCCTTTGTCAAATTCAGAATCGTCAAAAGTATACAAATAAGGCAATTCCGCAGGAACACGATACACGCTCCTGACGCTGTCATAATCGGTCATTTCTAATTCGGAAGCCTCATATTGCGAAATACTTGCAGTTACAACTCGCTTTGTATCCGAAGGAAAGACAAAGGAAAATACAGTTGCAATTATCGATAAAATTATAAATACCGAAATACCTTGTTTCATATTATTCCCCTTGTTTGCTTTTTTTAAGCCTTATATCATCCCCATAGAACGGCAGTCTTTTCATAGAATATAATCTTGATGCTATCCTATCCGAATAGCGCTTTGTAAGTTCAGAGCCTGTAAGATTGGTATTTACTATGGTTGGTCTGCCGAAATTCAGCCGTGAATTTATAATTTCATACAGGCAGGAAATATTAAACTGCGAATCAAATTCAGCTCCTAAATCATCAAGCATCAGAAGATCGCAATCTTTCAGAGTGTTGACTATCTCTGACTCTGATTCCTCGCTGTTTCTGTCAAAATGCGCTCGCTCAATTTTTCTGAAAAGATCCGGAACCGAGCCATATACGACAGAATAATTCTGTTCTATTACTTTTTTAGCAATAGATAAAGAAAGATGAGTTTTACCAAGTCCCGTTCCGCCTGTCATAAATATACTTTCGTTAGGAACATGAAAATCTTCGGCAAATTGTTTGCAATATTCGTAATTGCTCTGCATAATTTCACGAGGAGAACGATTTTTCAGGTTTTCCTTTTTTTCATCACTGTACAATTTCAGATTAAAACTCTCAAAACAAGTAAGCCCCATAGGAAGATCTTTACTTAGCTCTTTTGCAGCAATAGCTCTCAATATATCATTATAGCAAGAACACCTTGAGGAGCCGGCTATTCCCGTATCACAACACTTCTTACAGCTAAAAACAGGATCAAGATAATCTTCGGCAAAACCGTTCTTCTTAAGAAGTTCCTTCATTTTATCCTGAAGATCGAGATTTTCATTTTTAAGAGCCTCAATCAAAGCCGCAACATTTTCACTTTTAGAAAGAATTATCTTTACGAGACGGTTTGTGGTTGAAGCAAGCTGCTGCTGAATATCGCTGATTTCGGGTATTCTTTCTTTTACTTCGTATAGACGTTTTTGCTCGGTGATTGAATTATCAAATTTGCGTTTATCTAATATTTTTTGAGCCTCTTCATAATATTTTACAGGATATGACATAATTTACTCCTTTATGTATATTCATCAAGCAGAAGTTCATCTAACTTATCGGCATCGAATGAGGAATTGCTTTCGACTGCAGATGATCTCGTATTTCTTTCTTCTGCTACCTGCTCTTCGGTTTTTATTCCCTTTATATGCCAGTTTTCAAGTATCTTGTTGATATACGGGAAAGAAAATTTTCCTTTTGAATTGACATTTATATCATAAGCAAGCTTTACCATATCAGAGCTAAATCCCCATACATTATACCAAAGGTCAATAAAATCCTTCTCTTTCTGTGAGAGCGCCCTGTTAATGTCGAAAATCGATTTGACCGAGTTTTCCGCACTATACCGTGACTGAAGCATAGAAATATGTCTTTCAGCCGAAGCAAGATCGGTTATACCGTTTTCCATCCAGTTCATTGCCGATTCTTTCAAAAAAGCCGGAGTGGCTTTGTTGATGGAGAAGCAGTAATCAACAAGCATTAGTGTCACTTCCGTAGGCAGTCCAATATGCTCCGTTATTGTTATGAGCGCATTCTGCTCGGTATGTTTCAGCGGTCTGCCGTAAAGAGTTTCGCAGGTCTTGAAAAGAAAATCCACTTTTTCGTCAGATTTCACAGTACCCGCTATCTGTGCAGGAGTAAACTCAGGCGAACGCAAAGCCGCCGCCTTTATTGCCGCAAAATCCGCTTGTTCTTTTGTTACGCCGACAGCGGCTACCGGTGTCACGATTGCCGAGATAGACTCTTTAGGCAAGCTCGATGAAGCTAAAGCAGGAGCAAACGAACCGTCAACTTCATCAAGCAGTCCGACTTGCTTCCAAAATGAAAGAGAGTCATTAACATCTTCGCAGTTCATTGAAAGCGCATTTGCTATTATCTCATCTGAGATCGGTTCTCCGCTGTGCCGCAGAAAGTAAAGAAGTACCTTTACACTACTTCCACCGGCAATCTTTATGTATTTATCAACAACATCGGAAGGAACTGCAAACACACTGCCCCAACATCCGAGATTCAATTTATAATTCATCTGAACACCACTTTAAAAATTAATTTACCAGCAACTACTGTACAATTATTTATTATATCACACATCGGGATAAAATGCACTATATTTTTATAGAAAATGATAAAAAACAGGCAGTTGATACTGCCTG
>CAMEKR010000015.1 GCA_945921515.1 uncultured Clostridia bacterium
AACGGACTTTGACTCCGTCACTCGTGGGTTCAAATCCCGCTATCCCAGCCAGTCGAGTGCCTCGACACGCAATTTCGCGCGTTGAGGTGCTTTTGTTTTTATTAGTTTTCTTACGCATTAAATAATCTATTTTTGTATAGCATATCCACAAAAACCACATTTGTCTACCGGGGAAATGTGGGATTTTTCGAACTAAGTGTGCCATGCGGCACAGCTTGCTCAGGATGTCGAGGCTCTTGAACAGTACGAAAAGCTGTGGGTAGATGCACTTAAAGCGGCGGTTAAAAACAATGCTGAAATGCAATCGAATGCAAAAGAAAACACCGATACGGAGAGTAGCGGTGGGAAGTATTCAATTGAAGAAAGTATAACCGATGAGGAAGGCAATGTCTATAAAAATGTAGTGAAAATAAATGCTGATATTTTTGAGGGAATAAAGCCGAGAGAGTGGTCAGTAAAACTTTCTGAATTTATTGACAACAATCTTATAGGTAGTGAAATTCCAGTTCTTGACGAATACGGAAATGAAGAAATCATCGAGTTTGCTAAGCCTCGTGACAGAGTTACAAAAGAAGGAAAAATTAAATCCCGTAGGGCTATTGATAAGTTGAAAACTAAAAGGGACAACAACTCAAAACTTGTTATTGTTAATCTTGAAGAAATCATACCTGTTTCAACTTTTGATGGAAAAAGTGATGAGAATACTCACCAATGGCTTGACGAAAAAGGCTGGGAATATAGAACAGCTTATGTGCTGATGAAAGATGCACGGCTTTATTCAGTCACTTTAAATATAGCTAAAACAAAAGATGGTAGAAATGTTTTGTACGATGTAAACAGAATATACAAAATAAAAGAAATCGGACAGGCGTCGTTGCTCTCGGAAACTGTTGAAAACAACAATCTCGCTGGCTCGCCATACTCCGATTTCAATGGTAGTATAACACGACCTTACGAAGTTGTCAAGGGTGAAAGCAAAAAATCTTTATCCGGAACCGACAGCAACGGCAACAAACTATCTAAAACACCTGTGATTAACAACTTAGATGGTATTATGTCTGAGTTCAACGGTAACGGATATTTTGCTTTTAGGGGTGTGAGCGAACATGATATAGAAGTTGCTAATAGAGGCTATCTCGACAGGAGCCTTGATTTGTGGGATTCAAGAGGAATATCATATGACGATGAAACCGAGCTATTGAACGGCACAAGCGGAATAAGTATTAATAGTTATAAGGTAAATCCTGAAGCAGTTAAGAAGCTTGCGAAAAGCACTTTAAGGATTACAACATAACATTAATCAAAAGAAAGAATCAGCCGTCATGACGGAGAGCCACACCGATTACTCGGAAGCATCTACTCCGCTGGTAGCTGATTCTGCTATTAGTCTATCACAACTTTTTGCGAATGTCAACTGTGGGATATATATTTTTGACGGGTGCTTTTCTCCTGTGATTCCATATAAAAAAGGTTTATTGAAAGTCTGAGGCACTGCGTTTGCAGTGCCTCAGATATAGCGAAAATATGATTACTTGATATCAGCGTGATGGGCCTGGATTGACTTAACGCCGAAGTGTTTGTTTTCCTTAAGTGCCTTTATACCCTCTACGCTTGCCTTTGCCGCAGCCATAGTAGTGATATAAGGTATACGGTGTTTGATAGCTGACTTACGGATATAGCTGTCATCGTGTGCGCTGGTCTTGCCGGCGGGAGTGTTGATAATAAGCTGAATTGAGCCGTTTGCTATCTCGTCTGTGATGTTAGGTCTGCCTTCGTACATCTTATAAATACGCTCGGCAGGGATGCCGGCATCTATTATCATTTCATAGCTCTTGCCTGTTGCTATAATGCGGAATCCGAGATCTGCAAAGGATTTAGCTATGTCAACAAGTTCGGGTTTATCTCTGTCGCATACGCTGAGGAGAACTGTTCCTTCAAGAGGAAGGATAACCTGAGTAGCTTCCTGTGCTTTGTAGTATGCTTCGCCGAATGTAGGAGCAATACCGAGAACTTCGCCGGTTGAACGCATCTCAGGACCTAATACGGGGTCAACTTCCTGGAACATATTAAAGGGGAATACCGCTTCCTTAACGCCGTAGTGACCTATTACCTTATCTTTGAGATCGGGAACGGGCGACGGTTTGCCGGTAAGCGAAGAAGTTATAATCTGAGTGGCAAGCTGTACCATATTGATACTGCAAACCTTTGAAACAAGCGGCACTGTACGGGAAGCACGGGGATTGGCTTCAAGAACATATACCTTATCATCTTCTATGGCATACTGCATATTCATAAGACCGCAGACGTTCATTTCTACAGCTATTTTTCTTGTATATTCCTTTATTGTTTCTACCTGCTTATCGCTGAGGTTTAGAGATGGAAGTATACAAGCTGAGTCTCCGGAGTGAACACCCGCAAGCTCGATATGTTCCATAACAGCAGGAACAAAGCAGTTTGTGCCATCGGAGATAGCGTCTGCCTCGCACTCTGTTGCATGGTGAAGAAAACGGTCAATCAGTATCGGTCTGTCGGGAGTAACACCAACTGCCGCAGACATATATACCTTCATCATTTCGTCATCGTGTACTATTTCCATACCTCTGCCGCCTAGAACATAAGAAGGACGTACCATAACGGGATATCCGATGCGGTTAGCTATCTCAAGAGCTTCGTCAACATTTACTGCCATTCCCGACTCAGGCATGGGAATGCCGAGCTTATCCATCATATCACGGAAATTATCTCTGTCTTCGGCAAGGTCGATCGTTTCGGGAGTTGTGCCGAGAATGTTTACACCATATTTCTTAAGGTCGCTCGCAAGATTAAGCGGAGTCTGTCCGCCGAACTGAGCGATAACACCGAGAGGCTTTTCTTTATCGTGGATAGAAAGAACATCTTCAAGTGTCAGCGGCTCAAAATACAGCTTATCCGAAGTATCATAGTCGGTTGAAACTGTTTCAGGGTTGCAGTTTACAATGATAGATTCGAAGCCAAGCTTTTTAAGAGCAAGTGCGGCATGAACACAGCAGTAGTCGAACTCAATACCCTGACCGATTCTGTTAGGACCGCCGCCGAGTATCATTATCTTGGGCTTGTCGCTTACAGGGCTCTTATCTTCATCAAGGTGATAGGTAGAGTAGTAGTATGCGGCGTTTTCTGTACCGCTTACATGAACGCCTTCCCAAGCCTCCTTAATTCCGAAGCCGATACGTGTATTTCTTATCTCTTCTTCGGTTACTTCGAGAAGCGAGCTTAAGTAACGGTCAGAGAAACCGTCAAGTTTAGCCTGCTTGAGAACATCCTTTTCGGGAACTGTACCCTTGTTCTTGATGAGAGCTTCTTCTTCGTCAACAAGCTCCTTCATCTGCTCTAAGAACCAGTGCTTGATTTTTGTGAGGTTGTATATTTCGTCGATAGTAGCACCCTTGCGGAGGGCTTCATATATAATGAACTGTCTTTCGCTTGTGGGGTATCTGAGCTGTTCAAGAAGCTGTTCTTTGCTGAGCTCGTTGAAGTTTTTTGCAAATCCGAGTCCGTATCTGTCTTTTTCGAGCGAACGGATAGCTTTCTGGAATGCTTCTTTGTAGGTCTTGCCTATGCTCATTACTTCACCTACGGCTCTCATCTGAGTACCGAGCTTGTCCTCAGCACCTTTGAACTTTTCGAAAGCCCAGCGTGCAAACTTGATAACTACATAGTCGCCGTCGGGATAGTACTTGTCAAGTGTACCGTACTTTCCGCAAGGTATATCTTTGAGAGTAAGACCGCAGGCGAGAAGAGCTGATACAAATGCAATAGGGAAGCCGGTAGCCTTTGAAGCAAGCGCTGAAGAACGGGAAGTTCTGGGATTGATCTCGATCACAACTATTCTGCCTGTTTCGGGATCACGGGCAAACTGGCAGTTACATCCTCCGATTACTTCTATAGATTCAATAATGCGGTAGGACATATCCTGCAGCTCTTTCTGAACATCCTCGGGGATAGTCAGCATAGGAGCAGAGCAGAAAGAGTCGCCCGTGTGAACTCCTATAGGATCAATATTTTCAATATAGCATATGGTTATCTTGTTGTTTTCTGCGTCACGGACTACTTCAAGTTCAAGCTCTTCCCATCCGAAGATGCATTCTTCAACGAGTACCTGACCTACAAGAGATGCCTGGAGACCTCTTGCACATACAGTTCTGAGTTCGTCAATGTTGTATACCATACCGCCGCCTGCGCCGCCCATTGTATAAGCGGGACGAAGAACTACGGGGTACTTGAGTTCGTCTGCTATCCTGACTGCTTCATCAACGGTATAAGCTACCTCGCTTCTCGGCATACCTATACCGAGTGCCTTCATAGCGTTCTTGAACTCAATGCGGTCTTCTCCTCGTTCTATAGCGTCAACCTGAACGCCTATTACCTGAACATTGTACTTCTTGAGAACGCCTGCTTTGTCAAGCTCTGAGCAGAGGTTTAGTCCCGACTGTCCGCCGAGGTTGGGCAGAAGAGCGTCTGGGCGTTCCTGTTCGATTATCTGTGTGAGTCTGGCAAGGTTGAGCGGCTCAATGTAGGTTATGTCTGCTACATCGGGGTCGGTCATGATTGTTGCAGGATTGGAGTTAACAAGAACTATCTCATATCCCAACTTCTTAAGTGCTTTGCAGGCCTGTGTACCCGAATAGTCGAACTCGCAAGCCTGTCCGATGATAATAGGACCTGAACCTATTATCATTATTTTGTTAATGTCCTGTCTTTTTGGCATATTTCTTTTCCTATCCGCACTTTTTGTGCGCTAATCTATTTACCATATTCAATGGCACATATTTTATATAATCATATCACAAAATGCGACAAAATGCAAGTACCCGCAGATGAGTGATGCAATACGAGTATTACCGATAATTATGCGGTTTTTCTTGATTTTGAGCGTGTTATGAAGTGAAGCTTTTTCAAAAAATATCCCGACAGGATCTCTGTCGGGATATAGCTGTTGATCTAAATCATTCATCCTTTGCTATTCTGAAGGTCATAATCTCGATTTTACCATCGATAACGGGAATCTCTATCCATGGAGAAACCTCTTCTCCGAGAACTTCTCCCTGGATGTTGGTGTCAAGATAATACTTGCCGTTCTCGGTCTTCCAGTTGTATTCTGTGAGCTTCATATAACCGTCGTACAATTCTATCTGTCCTGCCTTAACAGCCTCGTCGATTTCTTCCTGAGATACACCATCCGGAAGCGGAGCAAGATTAAGCACTCTACCGTCTTCTGTAAAGTCCATAAAAGAGGAGTACATTGATTTATCCTGAGGATCAATGTCTTCGTCGGCAAGAATAGTCTCAACCGGAACCCATTCATGCTCGAAATTTTCATTAAAGCGGATAGCTTCTACGATTTTCCATCTTCCAACTAAACTCATAATTATAGCCTCCTACAAAATTATTGAATTATGCCCAGGGATTACTGCTTTCAGGCTGACGGATATCAGCAAGAAGAAGCTGTTCCCACAGATACCATTTGCCGTCCTTGGCCTTGCGAAGCTGTATAGGTCTGGGGCTGTCAGCACCGCCCGAAGGGATAAACAGCTTTGCCATACCGTCAACTTCGTAGCTGTACTGATTTTCGCTTACGGTAATCGTATACGGTTCAGAAGGGGTGTAGTCATTCTGCGGTGTTGCGCCCTTGAAATATGATCTAGGAACATAGTCTTTACTGCGGAAGCGGTCGGCGATGTTAGACTTATCTATTCCGCTCATCGGTCTGGGACCACGCAGGAAGTCCAGCATTGTGAGTGACAGATCTTTATCCTTAGGATAAAAGCAAAGTGCAAGTACAGTCATAGCCGCTGTGTCAAAAGGAGTAGACATAGCCGCCTGCGGCAGTGCTTTGAACTCTTCAAGCGTATCGGGGAGCTTGGAAAACACAATGTTCTCTGTCTTGTTTGTTGCATTCTGAACTGCCTTGTTAACCTCGTTTTTAAGGTTATTCTTCAGGTTGTCAAATAATCCCATATTTTTCTCCTTATGTATTTATTCAGCCACGCTCGGCTGTTCTGAACTTTTAGCTTGCTCTATACATTCATAAAGCACAGAGCGTATCTCGGATATTATAGTGCCGGCATTTTTCGGAAATTCCTTAGTACTGTCAAAGCTGACGGTAGTGTTGACAGTTTTTATACATACCGAGGCAACCGGAGCGTCGAGAGCTTGAATTTCACTGTTCGGTAGCTCTCCCCACTTTGCTACTTCGTGTTTTTTAAAGATTTGGTATATTTTCTCCAGAAAATCAAAAGAAACCGTGTAATTCTCCGTGATTTCTTCGTCACCGGGGCCGTTACTGCTTATTACTTCAAGCGTTGCTGTTTCATTATCGTTTTCTTTTAAAGTAATGCTGAGGCTTTCGCCTTCCATTCCGCCACCGAGACGATATGTACAGGAAAGACAGCGGTCATTGACCATTCCGTCACCGTCAAGCTTACTTTTATCAACAAAGTGCTTTACCAAAAAATATCCGACTACGGATATAGCCGCAACTCCAAGAACAATAGAAGAAGCAATGATAACCTCTTTCATTTTTTTCATCACCAGCCTCCGTTAATTGCCAATAACTTTAGTAAAATTATACACGATAATTTTCAAAATTACAATACCATTTTTGAAATTTTTTGGAATATTTTATTGATTTGTGTTGCTATTGAAGTGAAATCACTCTGTAGTAAGGCGGCGATTACAAGCGAATCAACTTGATTATAGGATAATCTTCAACATAAGGCTTGATTATATATGGGTGTTCTTTAGCATAATTCACCATTCTGTCAGTGAGTGAAAAACCTTCATCGTCCTTTTCGTTAATAAATGATGTAAGTTTTGATATGGAAAGAGCGGATACGGTATCGCATACCGGAGAAACTGTAATACCGAGCAGTTCATCCGATATTCTGTTGATTCTGAACGGCCATACTCTGCAGTCAAAAGGCTTGTCATCACCGAGTAAACATCCGTTTTCAGTAAGCATAGGGCAATATGCCATTCCTTCATCATCAAAATGCATAACAAATCTATATCCGTCTTCATAAGCTTCAAGCTCAGGACAGTCAGCAACCTTTTGCTTAATAATTTCTGCTGTATGTGCTGTCACTACGGGTATTTCCCATACATCATCCCTGTCAAAACCGCAACAGACACGGCATTTTGCACAGGATTCACGGCTCAGTATTTTTTTCAGCATTGTTATCATTCCTTTCGTTTTATATATTATCACATTGCCGCAAAATGTTCAATGGGAGAAAATGTAATCATTGGAAACTGTATCGAAGCCGGTTGCTGAAATTATGTCAAATTGGTTACAAATTGCAAAATCTATTGATTTTAATGCATGCTTTTGGTATAATTAAAACAATCGGTCGCATTGACCGCAGAACAGACAACATTTTATTGCAGAGATATCTCCGATAAATTAAGCAAAGGATTTTTTATGGAAAATAATACTAACAATAGCAGCAGAAATTATGAATTGGTACCTAAGCTGTTGAGCCAGGTTGAAAAAGTAATAATAGGTAAGACTAATGTTGTAAAAATGCTTATTGTGGCACTTTTATCGGGTGGTCATGTCCTGATAGAAGATGTTCCCGGAACAGGAAAAACAACGCTTGCGATGACTCTCGCCAAAGCTACATCGCTTTCGTGCAGAAGAGTACAGTTTACACCCGATGTAATGGCGTCTGATATTACGGGATTTACCATGTACAACAAGGAAAGCGAGCGTTTTGAGTATCGCAGCGGTCTTGTTATGAGCAATATATTTATTGCAGATGAGATAAACAGAACCTCTCCTAAGACGCAGTCTGCATTACTTGAGGCAATGGAAGAAAAAAAGGTTACCGTTGACGGTGTTGCTCATGTTCTTCCCGATCCTTTTATGGTAATTGCTACTGAGAATGAATTCGGATATGTAGGTACTTATCCGCTTCCCGAGGCACAGCTTGACCGTTTTCTCATTAAGCTGTCGGTAGGCTATCCCTCTGCCGAAGATGAAGCGATGATATTATATAACAGAAAGAACGGCGATCCTATCAGCAATGTTGAGCCTGTGTGCAGCGCAGAGGATATCAAGAACTGCATAGCTGAAGTAAGTGCGACACATATAGACGCCGCTATTTATAAATATATCGTTGATATAGTGGCTGCCACAAGGAAACATCCTTTTTCGGCACTGGGGGCAAGTCCTCGTGCTTCGATAGCTCTTATGCGTGCCGCTCAGAGCATTGCGTTTATGGAAGGACGAAATTTTGTGACTCCCGAAGATGTTGCCGCTATGGTACCGTATGTGCTTCCTCACAGAATACATCTTACACAAGAGGCAAAGGTAAAGCGTATAGAGGTTGGTTTTGTTATCAGCGAAATAATGAAGGCTGTCAGACCGCCGTTCAAAGGCAACGAATAACCGAAAGGATCGCTGTTTATGGCAAGATACAGATTCTTTTATTTGGTGTTCGTTGTTGTATCAACCGTAATGATGTTTGCTTACAAGAGCAAGCTGACATCTGTGTTGTTTCTTATTGCTTTTCTTATCCCGGTAATTTCATTTATTTTACTGAGAATTTCTAAAGCTCTGCTTAAAGTAAAAATTTCATATCGCACGCTTTCAACCGAAAAATTTGAGAACACCGATATAATCGTAACCATCAGTAATAGATTTATTGTACCGCTTTCTCCTTCCGCTCTGGTGGGATTTTTTCCGTATAAGAACAATGATAGCTTCGAGTATCAGAAGATAATGGTCAGCGTTGCACCGTTCTCTTCTGTTTCAGTCAGCTTCAATTCTCCTATAAAGTACAGAGGAGTATATAAAGCAGGCGTGGAAAAATTCGAAATATATGACCTTTTTAAACTATTTAGAGCTACTAAAAAAATCGGAAAGTATGAAGAATATGTAGTAGTTCCGAGAAAGCTTGTGTTCGATCCTATTACCGATGCCGGCGACGGCGACAGCGAAACGCTTTCACAGAACAGTTTTTCTCTTGATAAAAACGCTTTCGCCAGCATAAGAGAATACAGAACAGGAGACCTTATAAAAAATATACATTGGACTATGTCGGCAAAGCACGACGCTCTGATGGTAAAACAAATGGAACGAAGCGTTGGCGGCAGCTCGATTATTATCCCTGACCTTAACGAGTATTTTCCCTTTGAAGAAGATAATCTTGAGGCAACTGACAGCATTATAGAAGTGCTTATAGCGCTTAATTTGATGCTGGTTTCCCTCCAGCAAAGCTGTGTCAATGTGTGGTATTCACCGCAGGACAAGCAGTGCGAACAGTTTACGGTGAAAAATGATGCCGACGAGCTTCTGCTGTTCAATATGATGAGTATGATGCCGAGACAGACCGAAACCTTCCTTCCCGAAGATATAGTAGAAAGCTGTACGGGAAACGCGGCGGATGCTTCTACCGTTTATTTTATCACTTCGCAACTCAGAAAAGATTTTATAGCAAGAATGACCGGCATTTCTCTCTTCCGAAATAAAAAAGTAAGAATTCTGCTGGTAAGCGGCCCGATAGAATCTGATGAGCAAAAAGAGCTTGCAAAGGCTGTTTCTGTTACTGCGGGTTTTGAGCTTTGGAAGATAGATAAGGATGACCTTGTAAGGTCAGTAAATTCAGCCGCAGAGCTCTATAAGAGAAACTGACAGTATCAGCATATAACGGAGAATAGATTTTGAAACAGAATAAAAAGAAGAATAAAGCGGTTAAGGACGCACATCAGCCTTTGGTGCTGATAGGAGCTACATACCGCAGGGCAGGACATCCATTGCCTGTATTCGCAGTAAAGCTGTTGCTGACATATATGCTTGCTGTAGGCACTGTGACCTGTTTTATGAATATGTATTCCATACCGATGGATCCCAGCTTTGTAATATTACAGGCAGTGCTTTTTGTCACAGCGTTTTTGCCGATCTTTATTTTCGTTAAGAAGCGTTACGCTTTGCCTGTTTTCGCGGCTGTTGCGGGTGTTATTTACTTTTTTGCGCATGAGCAGATAAACGAAGCGCTGAACCTTTTTAAAGACTATGTATTTATTCAGCTGGAAAGCCGTCTGCTCTCTACTTTGCAATATGTGCCGATAAACTCCCATGCGTTTTTGACAAGGACGCAGGATTTTACCAGCGGAATGAATACGGCTATGCTGGTGTTATCTTGCTTAATATGTCTTATATGTGTACTGTGTAGTTATAAAAAATTCAGATCGATCCCGCTTTTTATGACATGGAGCATTTTGTATATACCGGCATTTATTTCTGAGGACGCTGACTATTCACCTTATTTTTTGCTTATTATCACAGCGTTTTTCGGGCTATATGCAATATCATCGGCTAACGGCTTTTATTCGCAGATACCTGTTGCGGACGGAAAGTCAGATATTAAAAATGAAGAAAAGGCATTTAAGAATAACCTTAGAAAAAAGAATCCTATCAAGGTTGCAGGCTATCAATTGTCACACTACGGTAAAAACTGTCTTTGCGGAATTTTAGCTGCGGCGATAGTTTTCGGTTCGGCATTAGGTGTGCAGAATATGTTCCCCGGTATGCAGTATATCAGCACCGATGAAATAATCAATAATACCGTTAAATTCTTTACCGATATCGGTGATTATATCAACATGGCTTTTTCAGGCAATCTCGGCGGAATGTTCAACGGATATTTTTCTTCCGATAACTTCTTTATCAATAATAACATAGAACTTAATTCTCCTGCACAGTCGTCAAGCGACCCTGTACTTAAAGTTACCTCTTCATCAAAAAGCAGTATGTATCTTGTCGGTGATATTGGCGTTGATTTTACCGGCAGAAGCTGGGTAAGCGTTCAGAAAAAGAATAACGCCAATGAGCTGTACAGCGGAGATTATGACATAAGCGACAGCTTTTCTCCCGAACAGATAGCGCAGATCACGCAGTATCTTTGTATGTTCGGACTTTATTCTTATGATACATCAGAACTTTCTTACGATGACGAGAATTATCTTCGCAGTCATTTTCATTACCCGGGATACACCGATGTGTCGGATGTTATGACCGAGATAACTAATCTCGGCTATTATAATGAATATTACGCTCCTGCTTTGTATGACAGCGCAAGCGTGCGTGTAGATTACCTCAAGAACACCAATATTGTTTTCAAGCCGTTTATGCCTGATAACAATTCATATATGAGTAACGACAATTTCAAATTTTACGGCGACACCGTAATCAGAGTTGCAGACAGAAAAAACTGGATACAAAGCTTTGAGTCAAATGTTCTTATTCCTAAGGGTACCGCTGTATTCGGATTTGTAAGGGATAATTCAAGCGAAAACAAGAAAATAGAAATTTTACAGTCTTTGGGATATACTTATCAGGAAGCCCGCAGATATTTTGAGGATAAGAAAGAATACGACAACTATGTATATGATACTTATCTTACAGTTCCCGAAAGCGAAAAGGCAAACATCGACAGATTCATAGAGCTTTTCGAAAGTGCTGAGGGAGATTATGCGGGAAAGGTAACAGACAGCTTTGTCTACACCTATGGTATGTGCGAGTATCTGAGAACGCACTATGAGTATTCTCTTACCGCAGATAACACTTCAGCAGGAAACAACACTATGCTCGGAAATTTCCTGTTTGAAACAAAACAGGGCCACTGCGCATTATATGCAAGTGCAATGACGCTTGCACTAAGAGAAAAAGGCATACCTGCACGGTATATCACGGGATTTACTACAGGAGAGCTTGATTATAACAGCGATTCGGGAATGTATGAAAAAACGATCAATGCCGACTCGCTTCATGCGTGGGTAGAAGTGTATGACAATGATTTCGGTTGGATACCGTTTGATCCGACCGGCTTCGGAGGAAACAATGGTTCGAGCGGCAATGCTCAGCAGACTACTGTTACGACCACAACGCCTCCTTCCACAACACCTACTTCCACTACTACCACCGATACTCAGACAACAACGCCAAAGCCTGAGACGGATGAAACTACAAAGCCTGTCACAACGGTTGAAAGCGGCGTTGAAAGCAACGGTTCAGATGGCTCAGATGAATCGGCGGATATTACGGTTCTTATAATTGTACTGCTTGCCGTGACGGCGACAGCTTTGATATTAGCGTCTCTGTTTGCTTTTGTAAGCTCGGTAAAACAAAAAAATGAAAAGCGTAGAAAGCGTTTCAGAAAGTCTGCTGATACAGTCGGCGCTGTAAAGGAAATGTACGGGTTTATAATGAAACTGTTTGAAGCTACGGACATAAAGCCGGAAGGAACAGAGCTTCCCGAAGAGTTTGCTATCCGCGCTGACGATCTGTTGCAGCCTCTCGGAATGGAAATCCGACTTGAAGATGTTATGAGGATAATCGAGAAGGCTGAATTTTCAAATGATGTTATTTCAGAAGATGAGCGCAGACAGGTATATGAATTTACCTATAAGCTCTACGAACTGATTCTAAGTAATGCCGGAAAGGTAAAACAGCTCTGGCTTAAGGTTACTCTCTGAAAATAATTCATTTATAGGTTGTAAATTGCTTTTCTTTCTGTTATAATTATGACAGAAGAAATATACTGCATTCGGAAAGGAAATATGATATGAGACTTATTACAAGATCTGACTTTGACGGACTTGCCTGCGGAGCGCTTTTGCTTGAGGCAAAGGTTATTGACAGCTGGACATTTGCTCATCCTAAGGATATACAGGACGGACTTGTTCCCGTGACCGAGAATGATGTGCTTGCCAATGTTCCTTTTGCTCCCGGATGCGGACTATGGTTCGATCATCATTCGAGCGAGGAAGAAAGACTTAAGATAAAGGGTCAGTATAAGGGCGAGAGCAGGATAGCTCCCAGCGCCGCAAGGATAATCTATGAATATTACGGCGGAAAAGAGCGTTTCCCGAACTTTGATGATCTTATGCTTGCAGTTGATAAGGTAGACAGCGGAAATCTTACCGCAGAGGAGATACTTCATCCCGAAGGATGGATACTTATAGGATTTCTGATGGATCCGAGAACGGGTCTTGGCAGATTCAGAAACTTTACAATAAGTAACTATCAGCTGATGGAAAAGCTTCTTGTATGCTGTGCCACAATGACTACAGAAGAGATTCTGGCTATGCCTGATATCCGTGAAAGAATAGAGCTTTATAACGAGCAGACCGAGTTGTTCAAAAAGATGGTAGCCGAGCATACCAGAATAGAAGGCGATGTTATTATAACAGACCTCAGAGGAGTAGACCCTATTTACACAGGCAACAGATTTTTGATATACAGCCTTTACCCTCAGCAGAATATCTCTGCATGGATAGTAAACGGAAAAGGCGGAAAGGGCTGTTCTGTAGCTGTCGGCTATTCAATACTCAACCGCACGAGTAATGTTGATGTAGGCTCACTTATGCTTAAATACGGCGGAGGCGGTCACAGAGCCGTAGGTACTTGTCAGTTCAAAGATGAGGACATTGAAGAGAAGCTGCCGATGCTTCTTGATGAGCTTGTAAATTATGAAAAATATTATGCCGGCAGTATGGCTTGAATAATCGGAAGGAATAAATGATGACTGTCCAGGAGTATGCGGTAAAGCTCCGCACCAATATCAGCAAAATAATAAAAGGCAAAGATGACAAGATTGATCTTGTTATTATGGCGCTTCTTTGTGGCGGTCATGTACTGCTTGACGATGTTCCAGGCACGGGCAAAACTGTGCTTGCAAAAGCGCTTGCCAAAAGCATAGCTGCGGATTTTTCACGCATTCAGTTTACGCCCGACTTACTGCCGTCAGATATTACGGGAATCCATTTTTTCAATATGAAAGAGCAGGAGTTTGTTTTCCGTCCGGGACCGATATTTGCAAATATCCTGCTTGCCGACGAGATTAATAGAGCAACTCCGAGAACGCAGTCTGCACTCCTTCAGTGTATGGAGGAAAAGCAGGTGACAATAGACGGCGAATTTTTTACGATAGACAAGCCGTTTATTGTATTGGCTACGCAGAATCCCGTTGAAACAGCAGGAACATATCCGCTTCCCGAAGCACAGCTCGACAGATTTATGATAAAGCTTAGCATAGGCTACAGCGACAGAGAGTCCGAAATGGAGATCCTCGATAATTCGAGAGCTGTTCATCCCGTAGAGTCACTCGGCGCTGTTACGGATAAAGCCGAGCTTCTTGATATGATGGGCAGAGTAGAGAATATAAAGGTCAACGAAGCGGTAAGAGGTTACATTGCCGACATCGGCAACGCAAGCCGCAACAACAGCGATATCAAGCTTGGACTCAGCACGAGAGGACTAATCGCACTTAAAAATATGTCACAGGCAAGGGCAGCACTCAGAGGAAGAGAATATGTTACCCCCGATGATGTAAAAACCGTCGCTCCTTATGTTTGTGCGCACAGGATTATTTGCAGGGGCACGTTGATGAGAGATGCCGACAGCGCAAAGATTGCCGTAGTTGAAAATATGATAAAGGAACTCCCTGTTCCTACGGAGCAGCTGTAACAATGGAACTTGCGGCTATTATATTGATAATTATTGCGGTTATTGCCGCTGAAGTGCTGATATTCGGAAAATATGCACTTAAAGGAATATATTACAGTGCGTCGGTAAACAAGACGGAGGTAAGCGAAGGCGATACGCTTGAGCTGACAGAGGTCGTTGAGAACCGACGCTTTGTCGCTTTGCCCTGGATAAAAACCGAACTATCTGCTTCAAGATGGCTGGCTTTTTTAAAAAAGGACTCAGCAGTGCAGACAAGCGGCGGCGATAACACCTTCATTCCCGGCGTATTTACGCTTAAACCACGCAGTAAATGCACAAGAGTACGGACGATAAAATGCCTTAAAAGAGGCGTGTTCTCTTTTGACAATACAATAATTACCGCTACTGATATGCTTGGTCTTGTGAAAGTGTCTCAAGCGGTAAAGGTCGGCATCAGTATAACCGTGTTGCCGACCGCGTCCGATTCTGAAGACGCTCTGCTTTCATTTGATGAACCTATAGGTGATATATCTGTAAGACGGTTTATCAACGAAGACCCGTTTATTATTGCCGGAGCCAAAGAATACAGCGGAAGAGAGCCGCTTAACCGCATCAACTGGAAGTACACGGCTATCACGGGCAACCTGATGGCGGCAAGAAATGAGTTTTCTACCACGAGAAACACTTTGATATTAATGAATATGCAAAGGAAAAGGGTTTTGCCTGTTACTGCGGCTGACATAAGGGATATCGAGGCTCTTATAAAGCTGACGGTTAAGCTTATGGAAGATAGCATTTATAACGGCTGCAGCTTTGCTTTTGCTACAAACGGCGGTTCTTCATACGGCATTGCTTCCGATATAATAAAAACAGAAGAACAAAAAGAGTCGGTGCTTCGTATCCTTGCAAAGCTTGAAAATGAATGCAATTATGATTTCTCAAATTTCTGCAATTCTGTGAATTACGGTAGTTTTAACGATGTCTTTATACTGACTCCTTATATTGATGATAATATGATATCGTTTGCAAGACAGCTCGAAGCTTCGGATATAACGGCTGTTTTCTATACAACGGGCGAGATACCGCAGGAAGTATATAATTATCAGTTTATTCATACAAGAAAGTTTTCATACACGATTAATGCGGAGGAGCTGGAATGAAAAAGAATTTTGTATTAAAATGCATTGCGGTGCTGGCAATGCTTCTTCTACCTCTGCCGTTACTGTTTGTATTTGATGTCAGCGCATTCAAGGGATTCGATATCTTAAGATATCTGATTTACTATTCTGCTTGTATAGTTATCTGTCCTGTTGGATATTTTCTGTTATCCGCAAGAAAAGCACAGCACAAGCCTAAACTTATTTTTTTGTTCAATATGATAATAGGAGTTGTTGCGATAGCTCTTGTTGTTCTGACAGTACTCGGTTCTGCGCTTGTACATTCTGTTATGGGCGAGAATGAATTTGATGCATTTACATTGTGCTTTGGTCTTATACCGTCTGTTTTGCTGTGGTATCATCTCGGAATGAGAATAAAAAAATATAACTTTGATGAAATATATTCTTTCCCTTGGCTCGGAATTTATCTTGTCGAAACTGTGCTTTGTTATATATTCTGCTGTGTTATGGAGGCAGACAGAGCCTATCTCGGTGCGTCGAAAACAAAAATAGCAGTACTGCTTGTTATAATGGGTCTGATTACCGTTATTCTTGTAAATCAGACTAATATACAAACTCAGATCGATCAGCGCAGAAACACGAATCTTATTGTGCCAAAAGGTTTACGGCTATATAATGCAAAGCTTATCGGAATTGTCGGAGCTATTATTATTGCCGCACTTTTTCTGAAAGACTATATTGCGGCAGGCCTTACATGGATTGTAACTATGACGCTGAATATAATAGATGCTCTTATCTTCAATATAAGATTTCAGCAGACCGATCCGATTAACGGCGAAGATACTCAGATACCCGAAGGTAATCTGTTTTCTACCGAGCGTGGCGGTAAGGACTTTTTAATATACATTCTGGTAATAGTTTCGGTCATTCTTGTTATTGTTTTCAGGAAGAAAATAATATCATTTTTCAAAAGCATAGCCTCACGCTTTTTCGGAAAGTTTTCTGCGGAAGAGGTCGATGTATATGAAGCTGACAACTACACCGACAGTTACGAAAAGCTTGATATCAGGCAGGAAAGAATAACCAAGACAACAAAAAAAGACTGCCTTAAAATGTATCGTAAAGAGAAGGACAAAACTAAGAAGTTCAGACTCGGCTACAGACTTTATCTTATGTGGCTGTCGGAAAGAAGCTCTGACAATTTAGGTAATATGACGGTTGAACAGCAAGCGGAAAAATCGAGGAAAATATATCACGGTGAAAACGATACATTACAGCTTGCAAACAGGTATTCAGAGATACGATATAATGATAAAAACGCTTCCGATAAAGATTTTGAGGTGGCAGACAGTTTTATCAACGAGCTTTACAATTAATGATACTATTCGACATTTTCAAAAAATCAAATGTAAAATTTGTGTAAATCCCATTGACTTAGAAGCAGGGCTGTGATAAAATATCCACAAGATAAAAGGGAGTAGTCGGGGGATTATCCCCGTGCGGCGTCGTCAATACGATCGATAACGGATCCGTGCCGTACTGAGTTATAGCTTATGACAAGACTTTTGTCGCATTATTTTGCGGCAAAGGTCTGTTTTTTTACCTTTCCGCAAAGAAGAAAGGATATGTGTTATGAATTATTATCAGATGGAAGCGGAAGAGATAACAAGGAGGCTTTGTACAACTGCCGACGGTTTATCCGAGGAAGAGGCGAAAAAAAGAAAAGAAAAGTACGGTGCCAATGAAATCAAGGAAGCAAAGAAGAAGGGCGTTGTCAGAGTTTTCCTGGAGCAGTTTGCTGATTTACTTGTAATAATACTTATCATTTCGGCTTTGATTTCGGTGCTTACGGGTAATACGGAAAGTGCTGTTGTAATAGTCTGTGTTATTACTATGAATGCTGTTCTCGGAACGGTTCAGCATTTCAAAGCAGAGAAATCACTTGCCGCTCTTCAGGCAATGTCGTCACCGACAGCAAAAGTTATACGCAATAAAAGCGTCCATGTTATCAAAGCAAGTGAAATCACTATTGGTGATATAGTGATTATTGAACAGGGGGATATTGTTCCTGCTGACGGAAGGATTATTTCCTGCGCTTCGCTTATGGTGAACGAAAGCTCGCTTACAGGTGAAAGCGGCGGAGCAGAGAAGACATCGGAAAAGCTTATCGGAGAAGATATCCCTCTTGCCGACAGAAAAAATATGGTTTATTCCGGCTCGCTTGTTGTTGCCGGAAGAGCAACTTATATTGTTACCGCAATAGCTATGGAAAGCGAGCTTGGCAAGGTTGCAGGACTTATCGACAGTGCAAAAAGGAAAAAGACGCCTTTACAGTTAAGCCTGGACAAATTTTCAAAACAGCTTTCCATAGTAATACCTTTGCTCAGCCTTATCGTTATGATGCTTTATATAATCAGAGGTACGCCTGTGCTTGATTCTTTGATGTTTGCTGTTGCGCTTGCGGTTGCGGCAATACCCGAAGCGCTGAGCTCAATAGTGACAATAGCGCTTGCTATAGGCACAGGAAAGATGGCTCGTCAGAATGCGGTAATAAAGGATATAAAGGCTGTGGAGGGACTCGGCTGTGTTTCTGTAATATGCAGTGATAAGACAGGAACGCTTACTCAGAATAAAATGACAGTCAGACAATTGTATTCGGAAGGAGATATAATTCCGGCTGAGAATGGATTTTTAAGTGATGCCGATATGTTAAAAACGGCAATGGCGCTGTGCAATGACGCTGTATACAGCGACGGCGCTTTTCTGGGAGATCCTACCGAAACAGCTCTTTCGGAACTTATCGGCAAGGAAGAATATACGAGTCTGAGAGAGCGTTGTCCAAGAACAGCCGAGATTCCGTTTGACAGCGAGAGAAAGCTTATGAGTACGGTTAATCTTATCGACAACGAACGGATAATGTTTACCAAAGGTGCTGTTGATAACATTCTTACGAGAATTTCATCAATATGTTCAGACGGGATTGTAAGACTTGTTACAGATGACGATAAAAACAAAATAACAGCGGCAAATGAAGCTTTTTCTCGTCAGGGTATGCGAGTGCTCGGATTTGCGTATAAGCCTATCGGGGAGCAAGAAGACACCGAGGAAAGCGGACTTGTTTTTATAGGAATGTGTGCAATGACAGATCCGCCGAGAGCTGAGAGCAAAACTGCGGTGGAAGAATGTATATCGGCAGGTATAAAACCTGTTATGATAACAGGAGATCATAAGGTTACCGCCTCAGCTATTGCAAAAGAGATAGGTATAATGCACGATGGCGATATTTGCCTTGAAGGTATGCAGCTCGATAAAATGTCCGATGAAGAGCTTGACGGAATAATTGATAAAGTATCGGTTTATGCAAGAGTATCTCCCGATAACAAGATAAGAATAGTAGACAGGTGGCAGAAAAAGGGCAGGATAGTTGCTATGACCGGAGACGGTGTAAACGATGCGCCTGCTTTGAAAAAGGCTGATATAGGAGTGGCTATGGGCATAACAGGCACGCAGGTATCAAAAGACGCCGCTTCTATGATACTGATGGATGATAATTTCGCAACAATAATTAAGTCTGTCGCAAACGGCAGGGCAATTTATGCCAATATCAAGAATGCTATAAAATTCTTACTGTCGGGAAACCTTGCCGCTATAATTACTGTACTGATTACTGCACTGCTTGGAATGCCTGCGCCGTTTACTGCTGTACAGCTGTTATTTATAAATCTGCTGACCGATTCGCTGCCGGCTATTGCGATAAGTATGGAAAAAGCAGATAAGTCCCTTCTTCGTGATAAACCTCGTAACAGTAAAGCGTCGTTTCTGGATAAGAAAATGTCACTCGGCGTATTATCGGGCGGAGTGCTTATTTCGATAGTTGTGACAGCCGCATATCTTATCGGACTTTCGGTTTCATCCGGGCTTGCCTGCGCTATGGCTTTCACTTCACTTTGCATTGCAAGACTCTTCCACGGATTTAATTGTCGTGGTGATAAGCCCATTACAAAGCTCGGAATACTCAGCAATAAGTTCATGCTGCTCGCATTTGGCGCCGGAATCGCTTTTTTAAGCTGTGCCGTGTTTATTCCCGTGATCAATGTTCTTTTTGGTGCATCTGATATGTCGATATCTTATTTTGTGCTTTCGGTGTTACTCGGCTTTTCACCTACATTGATAATACAAATAGCAAAAGCTGTAAAACAGTATTTCGTGTCAAGAAAAAGACCGTAAAATCCTTTATTTGCGAGAAACATATTTACATTTTGAAAGCCGTGTGGTAAAATGAAAACGGTGGTTATACGCCAAATATATTTCGGACGGTAAATAAAATGAGTATTGAAAAGAAAATATGGGGAAACCATGACGGCAAGGATTGCTTCTTATTCACCCTAAAAAACGGTAATATCAGCGCTGAGATTACAAACTACGCCGGCTCTATCGTAAAGCTTGAGGTGCCCGACAGAAACGGTAACGCAGGTGATATTCTTTTAGGTTATGATAACCTTGAGGGATATTTAGCAGGCGGAAGCAGTCAGGGCGCTCTTGTAGGAAGATATGCAAACAGAATCGGCGGTGCTAAGTTTACGCTCGGCGGCAAGGAATACACGCTTGCAAAGAATGATAACGGAAATACGCTTCACGGCGGAAATGTAGGTTTTAACAAGAAGGTATGGAGTGTTAAGGATTACGGTGAGGATACAAATCCTTATGTTGTATTCTCATACACAAGCGTAGACGGCGAAGAAGGCTTTCCCGGTACGCTTACTCTTGATGTAAAGTACACGCTTACTTCGGATTCTATCGAGATAAATTATAATGCTGTTAGCGATAAAGATACTGTGATGAATTTTACGAATCATTCGTATTTTAACCTGAACGGTACAGACGCAGGTGACATTAAGAATCACATTGCACAGATTTTTGCTGATAAATATACCCCTGTAAGTCCTTTGCTCATCCCTACAGGTGAGATAGCCGATGTAAAGGGTACTCCGTTTGATTTCACTTCGCCTAAGAGAATAGGCGAGGATATGGACAATGGCAGACTCCCCGGCGGATATGACCACAACTATGTGTTGGGCGAAACAAAAGAGATGAGAAAAGCGGCAGAGGTTTATTCGGATATCACAGGCAGAGTTATGACCACTTTCACCGATATGCCTGCAATTCAGTTCTATATAAGCGGCGGTCTTGGAAATGAAACAGGAAAAGGCGGTAAGGAAATGTTCAAATATCAGGGCTTCTGCCTTGAAAGCCAGTTCTGTCCTGATTCTCCTAACAAGCCTCAGTTCAAACCCACCTGCGTTTATAAGGCAGGGGAGAAGTATGAATTTACAACAATTTATAAATTCTCGGTTAAATAATTATTGAAAAAACAGATACAGCTCCCATCATCGTGGGAGCTGACAGCTTGTCGAAAAAGTATTTTTCGACAAGCTGTCAGGCTTCGAGAAACACACGCAGACGAGGAAAAAGCCTCCGTCGGCGTACAAAGGTACGGTAGGAGGCTTTTGACGAAGTAAGCAAAAATGCTTTTGTGGAGCCGTTTTCGGCTCCACAAAACTATGTTGCAAATTATTCGAAAGAATTAACGCAAAAACCTAATCAAGTATTGCATTTTTGCGGTGCGTGGGTTTATCGACAGTCTAACAGCTCCCATCTTCGTGGGAGCTGTTATTTATTGCCCGAAATGTGTTGTTTCCTTCGGTTCAAGCTTAAGCTCGTCTTCTTTGCACGGACGGACTATCAGTTTTGAAATACAGTTATCGTGAACTTCTATAACTTTGAAAATAATATCCTTATACCTTACTTTAGGATGCTCGCCTTCTTCTTCGGGGATATATCCGAGCAGGTCGGTAACAAAACCTGCAATGGTGTCATATTCGTGATTATCCTCAAGCTCATAGCCGAACAGTTCAAGAACCTCTTCGGGATCAGCTTCGCCGTCAATTTCATACGCACCGCCCGAACGCTTGATAATAAGTTCTCTTTCCTCGTCGTATTCGTCTTCAATATTGCCCATTATCGATTCAATGATATCCTCAAGTGTTATTATTCCTGCGGTTCCGCCGTATTCGTCAATTACTACGCCCATTCCTGATTTCAGATTGGTAAGAAATTTGAATGCGTCTGAGCAGCTGCATGACTCGGGAACGTATACAGCCTCACGAAGAAAGTCGTCTATTTTTAGGTTATCTTTATTATCATTGCCGACAAGGCAGAGAAGGTCTTTTACTATGATTATTCCGACGATAGCGTCTATGCTATCCTTGAATACGGGTATACGGGAAAAGCCTTTCTCAAGAGCAATATATACTATATCGTCAAGAGAAGAATTAATTTCTACGCCGACGATATTTTTTCTGTGCGTCATTACATCCGATGCAACAAGATCGCCGAACTCAAATACATTGTTAATAAGCTGTGCAGATTCATCTTCAAGATTGCCGTATTCGTTTCCTGCGTCAACCATAGACATTATATTGTCCTGAGTAGTATCATCTTTATCATAATAGCTTTCGCCGAGTGCTTTAGAAAGCAGCTTATCAAGTCCCTTATTAAGTAATATCAGCGGGCTCAGCAGGATTTTTACAGCTTTGCCTGGTTTTCGGGCATCAGAGTCCATTTGTGTTCACCTTTCTTGATTTAAAGTAGCTTATGATATGGGGATTATTGTTTCCGTAAAAGCGTTCTATATTATTTTACGCTTAATTATTTACGCCAAGATTAAAGAAGCGGATAGCATTTTCATTACAAATGCTTACTGTTTCATCAACAGAAAGACCTTTTATCTCAGCCAGCTTTTCAGCAGTTTTGATAGTCATTGAGCTGTCACAGCGACTGCCTCTAAACGGAGATGGAGCCATATACGGACAATCGGTTTCAAGCATGATTCTGTCAATGGGTATTGCTTCGCATGAGCGAACAGCTTTCTTTGCGTTCTTGAATGTCAGAACTCCCGTAAAGCTGATATAAAGACCGAGACCGAGAAGTTCTAAGGCGGTTTCCGGACTACCGGAGAAGCAGTGAACTACGCCTTTTTCCGGAGTTGTACGGCGAAGTATATTCAGTGTATCTTCTGTCGCATCTCTTGAATGTATTACGACAGGCAAAGACAGCTCATTTGCGAGCATTATCTGCTGCTCAAATATTTCCTTCTGTTTTTGCGCGTCATAGTTTTCGTAATGATAATCAAGCCCTATTTCGCCTATTGCCACTACCTTTGGCTGTTCCCCATATTTGCGGAGAGTATCTATATATGAATCGGGCGTTCCGACAATATTTTCCGGGTGTATTCCTACTGCGGCAAATACATTGTCATACCGTTTTGATAGCTCAATAGAAAAGTCACAGGTAGGAATATCAACGCTCATATTTATTATTGCAAGCACATTCTGAGCAAGAATGCTGTCTAAAAGTTCGTAACGATTGTCGTCAAACCACGCATCGTCATAGTGTGCATGGGTGTCAATTATCTTCATATTTACTTGATGATCTTTACGCTGTCACGGATAATCAGCTTGCCTGTAACGAGTGTTCTGCCTCTTGAGAAGTTCTTGTCACGGATTTTTCTGATTATTGTTTCAACTGCCTCATATGACATTCTCTTGCTGTCAACATCAATAGTAGTAATACGGGGATTTGATATAGTAGAGTAGATGTGATTGTCATAGCCTACTATTGAAATGTCATCGGGTACAACATAACCTTCGCTTCTGAGCTGGTTTAAAAGAGCATAAGCAGCCTCGTCGCAATTACATACAAATGCTGTAGGCTTTTGAGCAGGGAGGTCAAAATGAGGGAAGCTTGTGCCATCGGGGCCTCTGTCGTCAATTACCCATTCACTGCGAAGCGGTATACCTTTTTCGAGCAGTGCCTTGTAGTAACCGAGATATCTGTCCTGTATGCTTGATGTAGAAGTTATTGTGCCTAAGAATCCTATATTACGGTGACCGGCATTGATAAGATAATTCGTAAGCATATACGAGCCGAAGAAGCTGTCGGACAGAATTGTATCAGTGCGATTGTCACTACTGTAAAAGTCGAGGAATACAACAGGAATATCAAGCTCAAGCAGCTCGTTTACATATTCGTCGTCAAACTGTCCGAGTACAATTACACCATCAACCTTTTTGTCGGTAACTGAATTAGGCATCGAACGCTTTGCTTGATCGCCTTCTGAAATAACATCAAGGATACCGTAGTAATTCTGCTTTTGAAGCAGTTCTACTATATGACGATACATTACCCAATAGAACGCACTGGCGTCGTTTATGAAGTGTTTTGCTACAACTATACTGATATTGAAGGTAAAACCCTCTCTTGAAGATTTTGAAGTGTAGCTGAAGCGATAACCCATCTCATTGGCTTTCTGCTTAATCTTCTCACGCAGTTCTTCGCTGACACCGTCTTTGTCACCGAGTGCCTTTGAAACGGTAACAGTGCTTATATCCATAGTCTTTGCTATGTCACTCATGGTAACGGATTTCTTTTTCATAAAACTAATCTCCTGCCGTTTATATTAGCTAATAACTTTATGCTATACTACATTATATAGTTTAACTTAAATTCGACTGTTTGTAAAGTTACTTTTTGCACAAAAATACACATTTCAATTTGTCTTATGTGTTGAAATTAGCTAAAGTTATAAATGTAACCGAAGATACATTCAGATTTAAGCTTAAACCTATAAAATTAACAAGTTTTTTAGGAAACAATAAGATGCTTTTTTCAGCGGTGGACTTATCAAATATAAAGTAAATTTTGAAGGTTTGTAAAAATCTCTAAATTTGAATCGAAAAATTTGGCTAAATGTAACATTGAAAACGGTTACACGATAAGGTATAATAGACTTGTGATATTATACATTAGGGAGAGTTGAAAATGAGCGTTACTATAAAAGATGTTGCAAAGGCTGCTAATGTTTCTGTTGCAACGGTTTCAAGAGTGCTTAACAAAAAGTCCAATGTGTCAGATGAAGCTATTCAGGCAGTAAACAGCGCTGTTCAAGCACTCGGCTATAGCCCGAGCTTTCTCGGCAGAGACCTCAGAAAGAGCGAGACAAGAAGAATTCTTGCTATAATTGCTTCAACTGAGCAGAGCTTTTATTCCGATGTTATTAGAGGCATGGAAGTTGCGGCATTTTCTCAAGGATATGATGTTCTTATTGCAACGACTCACGATGATCCCAACCACGAGATGCATCTGCTTGGAATGCTGTTCTCAAGGGCGGTAGACGGTGCGGTTCTGCTTGGTCCTAAGCTTGACGCCGCTACTATCAACTCGCTCGGAGAGAAGCATAATATTGCAATGTGCCTTGAGAGATTGGACAACTGTAATGTTCTCACCGTTACAATAGATAATGTTAAAGCGGGCAGAGACGCTGTCAACTATCTCATCCGCAAAGGTCACAAGAAGATAGGTCTTATTACAACTCTTCAGAGAAGTCAGTCAAGTATCGACCGTGAAATAGGATATAAGCTTGCACTTAAGGACAATGGTATTCCTTATAATGAAGATTATGTTTATTTCGGCGGATATGAGACAGAGCAGGGTATGCGTGGCTGTGAATATCTTATGAATCTTCCGAGCCCACCTACCGCAATCTTCTCTATTTCGGATATAATCGCCATAGGCGCTATGAACTATGCGCTTTCAAAAGGCTACAGAATAGGCAAGGATCTTATATTTATGGGATTTGACAATATTCAGTATTCCCATATGTTTGTTCCTCATCTATCTACGGTTGAACAGCCGTGTTATGCTCAGGGAAAGCTTGTTATAGAAAAGCTTATCGAGAATATGAAGGCAACCACTCCGGATCACAGCCTTTATACGCTTCCTCACAGCCTCGTGCTGAGGGATTCTACGGG
>CAMEKR010000016.1 GCA_945921515.1 uncultured Clostridia bacterium
CAAAACTGTAGTCCTTATTTGGTCGAGGTGACGGGATTCGAACCCACGGCCTCTGCGTCCCGAACGCAGCGCTCTACCAAACTGAGCCACACCTCGATGCTATCCCTCAAAAGAGGGAAGTGTATTCAATTAATATTCAACGCCGTATGTGCTACGGTATTCTTTCATTGCATCAAGATACTGTCTGCCTTCTATAACGCCGTTTTCTATAGCTGAAATGATATCGTTTATGTTTACTATGGAGTAAACCTTAACACCGAAATCCTTATAAGCTGACTGAACTGCGCTCATATCGCTGTCAAGTGCTTTTTCCATACGGTCAACTGTTATAACCATTGCAGTAATGTTGACATCAGCCGCACCCTTAAGTTTTGGAAGAACTTCTCTAAGAGCCTTGCCTGAGGTCATAACATCTTCTATTATAACAACCTTATCGCCGTCGCCCAACTGTTTTCCGACGAACATGCCGCCTTCGCCATGATCTTTGATCTCTTTTCTGTCAAAGCAGTAGCTTGCATCAATGCCGAACTTGTTGAAAAGAGCAACGCAGGCGCTGACTGAAAGGGGAATGCCCTTGTATGCAGGTCCGAACAGAACATCAGCTTCAATATCGTTATCGTGAATGCACTCGGCATAGAACTCGCCGAGCTTTGCAAGCTGTGCGCCTGTCTTATAATTGCCTGTGTTGATAAAGTATGGAGCTTTTCTTCCGCTCTTGAGAGTGAACTCGCCGAATGTAAGCACGCCGCTGTCAACCATGAATTTTATAAAGCTCTCTTTATAAGTCATATTTTTCTCCTTTTCGGAAATAATCTCCAAACTTAACGCATTATATTATATCATAACGCTTAAACCTTGTCAAGAGTTATTTGCTAAATATGTATATTCCGCAGTTTCGGCGGCTCGTCAAATTAATCAAGGAAGTCCTTGAGCTTTTTGCTTCTTGAGGGGTGTCTCAGTTTTCTGAGTGCTTTTGCTTCTATCTGTCTTATTCTTTCACGGGTTACATTGAACTCTTTTCCTACTTCTTCAAGTGTTCTCGGTCTGCCGTCTTCAAGACCGAATCGGAGTCTCAGAACCTTTTCTTCACGGTCGGTAAGTGTTCCGAGTATCTCGCTGAGCTGCTCTTTAAGAAGTGTTCTTGATGCCGCCTCAGCCGGTGCAGGTGCATCTTCATCGGGGATAAAATCTCCTAAATGGCTGTCTTCTTCTTCACCTATAGGCGTCTCAAGTGAAACGGGATCCTGAGAAATGCGGAGTATCTCTCTCACTCTTTCAACGGAAATTCCGAGTCTGTCTGCTATTTCCTTGGGAGTAGGCTCATGTCCGTTTTCATGTAAAAGCTGGCTGGATACTTTTTTAACCTTTGTTATAGTTTCAACCATATGAACGGGGATTCTTATCGTTCTTGCCTGGTCGGCGATAGACCTGGTTATAGCCTGTCTTATCCACCATGTGGCATAGGTAGAGAACTTATAACCTTTTGTGTAGTCAAACTTTTCAACAGCCTTGATAAGACCGAGGTTTCCCTCTTGTATAAGATCGAGGAACTGCATACCTCTGCCTACATATCTCTTTGCGATACTTACAACAAGTCTGAGGTTAGCTTCGCTGAGACGCTTTCTGGCATATTTATCACCCTGAGCCATACGGGTAGCAAGCTCAATCTCTTCTTCAGCTGTCAGAAGAGGAACTCTTCCTATTTCTTTTAAGTATATTTTTACGGGATCGTCAATAGCAATGCCATCTGATGACAGCGATGACTCAAAATCATCGGTATCAGAAAAGTCAAGTGCACTGTCAAGATCCTCGTCAGCAGAAAAGTCATCGACGATTTCTATATTGCAGTTTTCAAAATCGTCATAGAGCCTGTTGATTTCATCTGCGTCAAAATCAAGCTCTTCAAGAACATCGGTTATTTCCTTTGTTGTGAGTTTTCCGCTTTGCTTACCGTGATTGATAAGCTCGTTTATTTTGTTGTCTGCCATTTTCATTATTCCTTTCAAACATATTATGTTTTTTTATTCTTAATGCTGTCAGCAAATTTTCTGAGTTCATCTTCCGACATAGCAGTTACGCTTTTTTCGTTCTTTTTGTTCCTGTGTGCAACAAGAACAGCTATATAGTCGTTCAATCTTTCAGTACTGTACGGTAAATCGTTGTTTTCGTGAATGATTTTGTATATTTCGGAAGTCTCTTCCGCTGTATATCTTTCGGCAAGTACCGTTATGTCATTCGATAGTCCGCAGGATATCATAGCAGTAAGATCTATGAATATCCTCCTGTTGAAATCAGTTACAAAATCATCGGAATCAAGCTTTTCATTAATCCGATTCAGATAGTCGGGGGAGTGGAGAAGAAAGGCTATTATTCCTCGCTCTGCACGGACTTCAAGCGGATAACGGTTTGACTGCGGATTGATTTTATCTCTTTTTCTCGGACCGCTGATTATACTTTGCCGCTGGTCTTTCTGCTTTTCCTTGTAACGATGGCGTATTATATGATCGACTGCAGAATCGACATTTGCTCTGCTGATATCACATTGCTGTGCAATAGTGGAAATATAGACCGCTCGGTCTATTGAATTGCTTATATTTGCTATAAACTCTACAGCTTTCTTCAGATATTCCGATTTGCCTTCCGGAGTTGTTATATCAACGCTCATACGCAGTTTATTCAGTTCGTAATCTATTCCGGATTCGCTTTTGGATAAAAGAAGCTCAAAAGCTTCTTTTCCAAACTTTTTGATGAACTCATCGGGGTCTTTGGCATTCTTTATTGATAGTATTTTTGTGGTTATGCCTACCTTGTCAAGCACATTCATTGCCCTTGCTGTTGCTTTCTGACCGGCAGAGTCGCTGTCGTACGCAAGAATAGCCTTTTTGAATCCGAGGTTTGCGATAGTCCTTGCGTGGGAGTCGGTCATAGCTGTTCCGCAGGTTGCGACAGCATTCTTGAAGCCTGCCTGATTCATTGCTATTACATCAAGATTGCCTTCACAGATTATCATTGATTTTTCGTCTGAGTTTTTAGCGTAGTTCAGACTGTAGAGAAATGTACTCTTATTATATACGATAGATTCTCTTGTATTAAGGTACTTCCTGTCATCGTCATTTGTAACTATACGGCCTGAAAAACCTACAATATTTCCTCTTATATCAAAAAAAGGAAACATAACTCTGTGCCTGAAAAAATCGTAATAACTTTCTTTTTTTGTAGATTTATTCAGCAAAGATGCTTCGGTCATCTCTTCATCGCCATACCCTAAGGCATTCATATGCTTTTTCAGAGAATCCCAGCTGTCGGGAGCGTAACCGAGACCGTACAGCTTTATTGTGTGGTCAGAAAGCCCTCTGCCGTAAAAATAATCAAGACCTTCCTTACCGGCGGGGGAATAGAGTAGTTTGTGATAAAATCTTCCTGCCTCTCGGTTCATCTCGAGCACTCTTGAACGCTTTTTTGCAGCGTCGTCACCGCCGTCCTCCGGCATTGGTATCCCTGCACGCTGAGCGAGGAATTTTACGCTTTCTATGTAGTCAAGATGTTCGTAAAGACGAATAAAGTTTATTACATCGCCTGCTGCGCCGCATCCGAAACAGTAAAAGCTCTGAGTCGACATATAGATATGACAAGAAGGAGTTTTCTCAGAGTGGAAAGGACAGTTGCACACATAATCACTGCCGGTTTTTTTCAGCGGCACATAAGACGACATTATGTCATATATATCATTGCTTTCTTTAACTCTTTGAAGAAAGTCTTCGGATAAACGCATAGATTTACTTCCTCTTAATAAGACCAGCTCTTAGGTATGCACAGTTCTTTAAAGTAATCTACCGCAAAATCATCCGTCATACCGCTGATAAAGTCGCATACTGCCCGTTCTGTGCCATACTGCCGTGCAAATCCGATATACAAATCGGGCATTTTTTCGGGAGAAGCGGTAAAGTATTTATAGAGAAACTCTACTATATAACAAGCTTTTCCTTTTTCGGAATTAGTGCGCGGAGCAAAATATACATTGTCGAACATAAACTTTCTCAGCTCGTCATGAGCCTTTCTTGTTACTTCGTCGTACTGTATTGTGTCTTTGCTGTTAGCAATGACAGATTTAATAAGCGTGGTTATTCGCTGACTCTTGGTTATACCAAGAATCCTTATTGGCTCTTCGGGCAGATCCTCCTGCCGCAATACGCCGCCTCTAATTGCGTCTTCAATATCGTGGTTTATGTAAGCTATTTTATCGCTGAATTTGACTACTTGCCCTTCGAGTGTTTTTGCTGTTGCATTTGTATGGCAGAGAATACCGTCAATGACTTCTTCGGTAAGATTAAGCCCTTCGCCGTTTTTCTCTACTACCTCAACGACTCTTTTGCTCTGTTCGTAATGCTTGAAATGTCCGGGGAAAAGCTGATCGAGAGTTCTTTCGCCATCGTGTCCGAAAGGCGTATGCCCTAAATCATGTCCGAGCGCTATCGCTTCTGTTAAATCTTCGTTAAGCCTCAACGCACGGGCTATAGTTCTTGCTATCTGGGATACTTCAAGAGTGTGTGTGAGTCTTGTCCTGTAGTGGTCGGATTTAGGTATAAGGAATACCTGCGTTTTATGCTTGAGTCTTCTGAAAGAGTTGCAGTGGATTATCCTGTCACGGTCACGCTGAAAGTCAGTCCTGATATCGCATGGAACCTCATATACTTTTCTTCCTTTGCTGTCTGTGCTCTTGCAGGCGTATTCTGACAGAGTAGCCTGTTCTATCTCTTCTGTAACTGTGCGCGGCAAAGTATCCGTTAAACTCACCCTTTCAATATGTGATTTGACATCGGGTCTCATATATCGACCTTTCTGTAATTATATACTTTAAAAAAAACGAAAAGTCCTTTTTTGAGAGGAAAAATTTTCAGAATTCCATATATCCGTGTGCAAGTAACTCAGTTCTGACTTTGCCGTTGCAACTGTCAATAAGCTTTTCGATAATAAAATCGGTCGTTTCAGATTTTATATCGGCGTAGACGCAAACGCTGTCGGTGTATTCGGTATTCCTTATAAAAGCGCCGTATTGTGACAGTGTAGAGCTTACTATCCCGTACATATTGTATTCACAGGATATTTTTAAACTGTCAGCTATTTCCATAGTGACAGTTTCTGCAGTTGAAAGCGCAAGTGAAGCACCTTTTGAATATGCGTGAACAAGACCGCCCGTGCCGAGCAGTATTCCGCCGAAATATCGTGTTACTACACACACGGCATCTGTAATCCCGTTTTTTGAAAGAACATCAAAAATAGGCATACCTGCAGTACCGCCCGGTTCTCCGTCATCGCTGTGCCGTGCGGTATTGTTGTTTCTTAGTATATATGCATAGCAGTTGTGGGTAGCCTTACGGTGCATTGCCCGAATCTCGTTTATGAAACCGACAGCCTCTTCTTCGGTCGAGGCAGGTGAAATATATCCGATAAACTCGGATTTTTTTTCGATAAACGAGGCTTCAGCCCTTGCTCTTATTGTTTTGTAGCTCAATATCTTCCTCTGTTTATTTTGTATTTTTTAATGCCGCACGGGTTTTTCTTACATCTGACAGATTTGCGGTAAGAAGCTCATCGACACGGCTGAGCATACTTTCAACATAGTCATTTGTAGCATTACGGATTTCTTTTGATTTTGTCTGCGCACCGGTAAGTAATTCGTGGGCTCTCTGCTGAGCCTGTTTTGTGATGACTTCCTCGGATACCATAGCCTTAGCTTTTTCTTCGGCTTTTCTGATAATAGACTCGGCTTCTGCTTTCGCATCGTTTATTATGACTCTGCGGTCGTTCACAAGTGCCTGCGCCTGCTTTATCTCTCCCGGGAGATTAAGTCTTATCTGTTTTACAAGGTCTCTGAACTGATCGGGATCAATAAGAGATTTTCCACCTGTAAGAGGCATATGCTTGGATCTGTCAAGCTCCTCATCCATTGCTTCAAGAATTTCATCAATACTCATTTTCATACATCCTTTCGTTTTGATTAATAACGCCTGAGGCGTTCGTTTATCCTGTCAAGAATACACTCGGGAACAAAATCGCTGATATCTCCTCCGAACATAGCTATCTGCTTTACCATACTGGATGACAGGTAGGTGTATTCACTCTTTGATGTCAGAAATATTGTCTCGGCTTTATAACATAGTTTTCTGTTTGCCTGTGCCATCTGAAACTCATATTCAAAGTCGGAAATGGCACGCAGGCCTTTTACTATCACATCGGCATTGCGCTCATTGAAATAATCGATAAGAAGGCCTTCATTACTGTCGACTTCGACATTGGATATTCCTTCTGCCACAATAGTTTCTCTTAAAAACTGCTTTCTTTCTTCAATTGTAAAGCTTGATGGCTTCAGCGGATTAACCGAAACCAGCACAATTACCTTATCAAATAATTTAGCGGCTCTTGAAATTATCTCAAGATGGCCGAATGTTACCGGGTCAAAGCTGCCCGGATATATAGCAAGCTTCATATTCTACTCCTCGTTTTCTTCGTTTTGCGGTTTTCTGTAAAAAGTAAGACAGCTCTTACCGTATTTTTTTGACTTTGTGATTGTAAAGCCGTTTACCTCTTCGGGAAGCCGACATCCGGGTTCATGCTCGCAAACTATGACTCCGCTGTCGTTCATTTTTTCGGTAAGTGCAGGTAATGATCGCTGAATCAGACCTTTTTCATACGGCGGGTCGAGAAGGGCAATATCAAACTTTTCATTAACAGTTCTCAGAAAAGCAGTGTTCGGCATATTGATGATTTCGCATCTGTCTTCAAAACCGACATGCGCTACATTCTGCTTTATGAATCTGATGGAATTCTGACTGCTGTCAACAAGAAAAGCCTTTTTTGCGCCTCTGCTAACAGCCTCAATTCCGAGTTGACCCGACCCAGCAAATAAATCAAGAACTATGCTTCCTTCTGTCTCAAATTGTATTGCACTGAAAATTGCTTCTTTAACTCCGTCTTTTGTAGGACGAACATCCAGTCCTTCCGGAGCAACCAGTTTTCTGCCTCTTGCGATTCCTGTAATTACTCGCATTATGATTCCTTCCTCTTGTTAATTTATATTATCACGTATAAACAACTGAACTTCATTTGCTTTATCGGATTTTATCTTTGCTACAGCCGCTATTTCATCTGCTGTGGCTTCTTTTAAAGCCTGTTTTGTTTTGAAGTGCTTTATCAGAGCAAGCGCCTTTGTTTCTCCTATACCTTTGATTTTTGTCAGCTCCAGCTCATATGTTTTCTTTTTGTGGGTTTGCTGCTGGAATGACAAAGAGAATCTGTGAACTTCGTCCTGTATATTTGTCAATAATGAAAATAGCTTTTTGTTGGCATTAATCTGTATCTCTTCACCTTCTGCCGCTATCGCTCTTGTGCGGTGCTTTTCGTCTTTTACAAGGCCGTAAAGCACAATAGAAATGTTCATATCATCAAGCACTTTATGAACAGCGCTTACATGGCCTTTGCCTCCGTCAAGAAGTATCAGATCGGGCAGGGGAGCAAAGCTTTCATCACCGTCAAGATAACGCTGAAGCCGCCTTCTTATTACCTCCTGCATACAAGCATAGTCGTTCTGACCGACAACATTTTTTATGGTAAATTTTCTATATCCTGCTTTATAAGGTCTTCCGTTACGGTATACAACCATTCCACCGACTCTGCTGTCTTCTCCGAGATTTGAAATATCGTAGCTTTCAATAATTGTAGGTATTTTGGAAAGCCCTAGCAGTTTGGCGAGGTCTTCAAGAGCATTTATCTCTTTTACGGTTCTTCCTACCTTCATGGAAAGGTATTCGGAAGCGTTCTTTTTTGCAAGAAGTACGCGTGATAGACCTTCGCCTCTTTGTGCAACGGTAAGTGTGACCTTATGTCCACACAGAGATGCAAAATATTCTTCAAGAACAGCCGAGTCATCAGGCTGTTTGTCAAGATATATCATCTTCGGTAAACGCTCTGGGCGTTCAGAGTAAAATCCTATCATAAAGTCGGACAGCATCTGTCCCGATTCATACTCGTCACCGATGAAATAGTTGACTTTATCGGTTATTCTTCCGCCTCTGTAGCATATAACGGCAACGCTTGCAAGTTCGACATTCTGTGCTAAAGCTATTACATCAAAATCAAAGGTCTTATCGGAGAATATTTCCTGGCTGTCCTTCATTTTTTCAATAGCATTAATTCGGTCACGAAGCTTTGCCGCTTTTTCAAATTCGAGATTTTCCGACGCTTCGTACATCTGCTCGGTCAGCTGTTCTACGCTTGCTTTACTGCCATTTTGCATATACTCGATTGCAGAGCGAATCATTTCGTTGTATTCTTCTTGCTTTATTTTACCTGTACAAACGCCGATGCATCTTTTAATATGATAATTAAGACACGGACGTTCTTTTCTGAAATCCCTTGGAAAAACCTTGTGGCAAGAGGGCAGCATAAATATACGGTTTGCTTCTTCTACCGCCTGTTTTGCGGTAAATCCGCTTGTGAACGGTCCCAGATATTCCGCTTTCTCATCTTTGCAGTTAAGCGCATAGGATATCCTTGGATAAGGTTCTTTTGTTATCTTTATATAATTGTAACCCTTGTCGTCTTTCAGCAATATGTTGTACTTTGGGTCATACTGCTTTATCAGGCTGCATTCAAGAACAAGTGCGTCAAGCTCACATGAAGTAACGATGAAATCAAAATCATATATGTTGTCAACCAGCTTGCGTGTTTTGGCATTATGGCTTTCAAGTGCATGAAAATAGGTAGTTACACGGTTTTTCAGCGCTTTTGCTTTACCTACATAAATTATTTTGCCCGTTTTGTCCTTCATGAGATAGACTCCGGGGGACAGTGATAGCTTATTCGATTTATCCCTTAAATAACCAAGTCTGTCGTTCAATGTCTTATCTCCGAAAAATGAAATTAATCTTTTTATATAGTTATTTATATTCTATCATTTTTTACGACCGATTACAAGTGCTTTTTAAAAATTATGACATATTACAGCTGTAAACCACAATTTTCCGATTGTTTCATAAAAATGTTTTGACTTTTTTAGCTAAGTAGTGTATAATATCAAGAGATATAAATTCACCCTGAAAAGAGAGGTTAACTATTATGAGAGCTGTAGTAGCAGTAATTGGTAAAGATACAGTAGGAATTCTTGCAAAAGTCAGCAGCATCTGTGCTGAGTGCAATGCAAATGTAATGGATGTTACGCAGACAATTATGCAGGATCTTTTTGCTATGACTATGCTTATAGACATTTCATCTTGTTCTGTTGACTATAATGTTCTTGCTGACAAGCTTAAAGCTGCAGGAAGCGATATGGGACTTCAGATTCATGTTATGCACGAAGATATCTTTAATTCGATGCACAATATATAATATACAGATACAGGAGAAGCTAAATGTTCAATTCAAAAGATATTCTTGAAACTATCAAGATGATACAGGAGGAAAACCTTGATATCCGTACTATAACTATGGGTATCTCGCTTCTTGACTGTATCGACAGCGATATAAACAAATCGTGCGAAAAAGTATACGAGAAGATGATGCGCGTTGCTGAGCATCATGTCGAGACCGGTGAAATAATTGAGAAGCGTTACGGTATTCCGATTATCAACAAGCGTCTTTCTGTTACACCTATCTCTATGCTTGCGGCAGCTGCTAAGGGTAGTCCGGTGAAGTTTGCAAAGACTCTGCAGAGAGTGGCAGAGGGCACAGGGGTAAACTACATAGGCGGTTATTCTGCACTTGTACAGAAGGGCTTTGCGGCAGGAGATCTTGAACTGATTAATTCCATCCCCGAGGCGCTTGCCGAGACTTCAAACGTATGTTCTTCGGTAAATGTCGGCTCCACAAGAGCAGGCATCAATATGGACGCTGTTGCGATTATGGGAAAGATTATTAAGCAGTCGGCAGAGGCTACAGCTGATAATCATTGCTTTGGTGCTGCCAAGATTGTTGTTTTCTGCAATGCCGTTGAAGATAATCCTTTTATGGCGGGAGCTTTCCACGGAGTCGGTGAGGCTGATTGCGTTCTTAATGTCGGCGTAAGCGGTCCCGGTGTAGTACGTTCTGCACTGTCAAAGATGCCTGATGCCAATGTTAGTGAAATTGCAGAAGAAATAAAGAAAACAGCATTCAAGATTACCCGTATGGGTCAGCTGGTTGGTACTGAAGCGAGTAAGATGCTCGGAGTACCATTTGGTATAGTTGACCTTTCTCTTGCACCTACTCCTGCGGTTGGAGACAGTGTAGCGCATATACTTGAAGAAATAGGACTTGAAAGCTGCGGTGCGCATGGTACTACTGCCGCACTTGCGATGCTGAACGATGCGGTAAAGAAGGGCGGCGTAATGGCGTCCTCAAGCGTAGGCGGTCTTTCGGGCGCATTTATTCCCGTATCTGAGGATGCAGGCATGATAGACGCAGTAAACTGCGGTTCGCTGTCTATAGAGAAACTTGAAGCTATGACAGCTGTATGCTCTGTCGGTCTTGATATGATAGCTGTCCCCGGCGATACTTCCGCTGACACGATTTCGGCAATTATCGCAGACGAAGCCGCTATCGGTATGGTAAACTCAAAAACGACTGCTGTCCGTGTTATCCCGGCAATCGGTATGAAAGAAGGAGATACGCTCGAGTTCGGCGGCCTTTTCGGAAGCGGTCCTGTAATGAAGCTCAGCAAATTCTCATCTTCTAAGTTTATTTCAAGAGGTGGTCGCATACCGGCACCTTTACAGAGCCTTAAGAACTGATTTTGTGACACCGTGGGTCATACCTGCGGTGTTTTTGCGTTATCCGCAAGTCTTTCGGTGCGCCGATTTTTGATAATATTCATAATCGGTGAAATAAATGTTAGGAAATGAATTGATAAATAGTAAGCATTAAGGTTGTCAAGAATATAATCAAACAAATTTTTCATATGTTTTTTGTTTATTATTTTGCTTGTTTTTTCAGCTGAAATGTAGTAAACTTAAATTTGATTTTAGATTTTGTTTAGCAATATTGAAAGGTGGTGCTTATATGGATATTATCAGCGAGATTATCGCATACGAAAAGCACGCTGAGAAGATAGTGACTGAGGCTGAAGCAAAAGCTGACACCATACTGTCCGAAGCTACAGCTGTTCGTGAACAGGAACGCATAAAATACGAAGAGGACAGGCGCAACGCCATTGATAAATACCATAGTGAGCTTAAAATCAGCGGAGAAGAGCATTATTATGCTACTAACGATGAGTGCAATGCTCAGAAAAAGCGCCTTGACGATGAGTTTTCAGAAAATGGCGGCAGATGGGCTGACGAGATATTCAGTAATATTGTATCGGCTGTATAATGCCGAGCTATAAAAGAATTCGGAGGTGATATGATGTCGGCAGGTTTGGCTGCGGTAATAGCCAAGGCAAGAGCAAAGTACGGCAACCTTCTGGGTCTTGATGAGTATAAGACTTTGATTTCTAAAGCAAATGTCGGTGAGATCGTTACACAGCTTAAAAGCTACGAAGATTTTGATAAAGATTTTTCGGGTGTTGACATCACCGTTAGGAGAGGACAGGCAGAACGGCTCCTTCGTAATCGGATGTTCAGAGTATATGATGAGTTAAGTAAATTCTGTCCCGGAATAAAGAACAGATTTAATGACTTCTTTCTTTTGCAGGAAGAAGTTAACCAGATAATCAATGCGGCTATGTACATCGGCGCAGGTGTATATCAGCTGTTTATACCGGGTTTTCCCGGATATCTTACCGATATCTGCTCGTATGATATTCTTGCGCTTTCAAAGGCAAGGACATATGGCGAGATACTGACAGTGCTTGAGGATACTCCTTATTATGGTGTGCTGGCTCCTATTTCCGAAGGAACAAAGGTTTTTCCTCCAATTATTACGATTGACCATGAACTGACGAAATATCTTTATTCCACACTGCTTGATTACATCAAAAAGGATATGTCGGGCAGCGACAGAGAAGAAGCAGAAAAGTGCATAAAGCGAAGATGCGATATGTACAATATAAAAATATGTTATCGTCTTAAAGGTTTGTTCAAAATGGATACGCAGGAGGTTTTGCGTTATACATTGCCAATTTACAGCAGATTTGACAGAAGCCTTATGGAGCAGGTGCTGTCTATAGGTGATAATGAACGGATACTTCCGCAGTTGCTGAAACTCCCTTATTTCAAGGATGTGGCAGATATTGAGGATATTGATATAGAAACTGCGGTCTATACATCAAATAAGCGGTTTTACGAAGGAAGGCTTGCTTTGTCGAAATGCGCATCTGTAGTAATGTATTCGCTTGTAGAGCTGATGATGATAGAAAACAGAAATCTGACTACCGTTATCGAAGGAGTCAGATATTCGCTTGAACCCTCTGAAATTGAAAAAATGCTGATATTATAGAGCAAATATACAGCGAAAGGAATGGTATAATGGCAGTTGAAAAGATGTCACTGATATCGGTCAGCGGACCATTAAAAAAAGTAAATAAGACGCTGGTGCGATGTTGTGAAACAAAGTGCTTTCATATCGAACCGTCGTTTTATGCAATGACCTACGGTTCCGCACAGATAAAAACCCTTAAGGATAAAGATATCTACGGCGGACTTATAAAGCGAGCGTCGGTTATTGCCTCCGGTCTTGGTATAGAGGCTAAAGATGTACCTTATGACGATGTACAGATGGAGGCCATTCACGACTTTGATATGTTCTTCTCTGATATAGAGCGTGAGGTTCTCCCTATTCTTGAGCGAAAAGAGGGGCTTGACAGATCAATAGCCGAATACCGTCAGGTATTAAGGCAGGTCGATAATCTGTCCGATATCAATGTTGATTTCAAGGATCTCTTCGGTTGTAAGCATGTGAAGGTTCGTTTTGGAAAAATGCCTTCGGAAAGCTATACAAAGCTTGAATTTTACAGTGATAAGAGCTTTATCTTTGTTCCTCTTGAGGAGAAAGACGGATATGTGTGGGGCGTGTATTTTTCTTCGTTTGAAGAAAGCGTACAGGTTGACGATATCTTTACAAGCCTTGATTTTGAGCGTGTTCATCTTCCCGATTTTGTCAGAGGCGACGGAGAAGTTGCAACCGCTGAGCTCAACAGATGTCTGAAAGAGTTTGATAGCAGTCTTAAGACTGAAAGCGAGCAGCTTAATGAAATAAAGATGCGTATTCAGGATGAGTTTATCAAAGTACGCAGTAAACTTGAGTTTTTAAGTAACAGCTATGAACTTAGAAGCCAGGTTTCGGTTATAAATAATAAATTCTATATGGCGGGATTTGTTCCCACAAGAGAGGTAGAGAAGTTCAAAGAGCATCTTTCATCGGTTTCCGATATCGTTGTCGAGGAGAAGAAATACTTCCTTGATGACAGAATGAAGCCGCCGACCAAGCTTAGAAACAACTGGCTGTTCCGCCCTTTCGAGATGTTTGTAAATATGTACGGTCTGCCGTCTTACACCGGAATAGATCCGACTCCTTATGTTGCAATAACATATATGATTATATTCGGCATAATGTTTGGTGATTTAGGTCAAGGTCTTGTGATTTCACTGTTCGGTTTCATCCTTACAAAATGGAAAAAGGCTAAGCTCGGACCTATCATGGAACGAATAGGAATCAGCTCGGCGATATTCGGATGTCTGTACGGTTCGGTATTTGGTAACGAAACGATAATTACCCCGTTTTTCCACATTGAACCGCTTTATTCTGTTCTTGGAAAACCGGAAAGTATATTCCAGATATCGACATATCTGCTTATTGCGGCGCTTGCTATCGGCGTTATTATGATAGTTATATCGATGAGCATGAATATAGTGCTGTCATTCAAACGGAAAGATTATTCTTCTGCTATATTCGGAGCTAACGGAATTACAGGAATGGTGCTTTATGTTTCGGTTGTAGTTGCGGCGGCACTTCAGCTTGCACTTGGAATCGAAATGTTCACGATGCCGTATATACTTTGCCTTATAATTCTTCCGCTTGCAATTATGATGTTTAAAGAGCCGCTTTCACATGCGCTCGCAAACTCAATTAAGCGTAATGTCGTTAACATTCGTCACAAGACAGTTGCCGATGCCGCTATTAAGTCATCGGACAAACTTGATGAAAATTCACTCAGAAAAGCAAGACTCGACCTTGATAAGCTCAGCGATATGAAGTTTATCAGAGCTGTCTACGGCAAATTGGCTCATGAAGCTTATGAAAATCTAATGAACTTAGATAACAACAGTTTCGTATACATCCCTGTTACTGAGGACGACGACAGTGTTTACGGTGTTTACTTTGTTCCTAAGAAGAGTAAGGCTGCTGCGGATGAAGTATTTGCCGGTCTTGGCTTTGAAAAGATGAAGATGCCGTCTGAACTTACAAAACACGGCAAGAGTGAAGACAACGTTTCTGTTCGTAAAAAAGAAAAGAAATCTGTCGGTAACTTTATTATAGAAGGCGTTATTGAACTGTTTGAAACCTGCCTTTCGTACCTTACCAATACAATGTCCTTCCTTCGTGTCGGCGGTTTTATACTTAGCCATGCAGGAATGATGCTGGTTGTAGGCGTTCTTGCCGGTGACGGAGGCGTAGGTACGGTAATTGTACAGATTCTCGGAAATGCTTTTGTAATAGGCATGGAGGGATTTTTAGTAGGAATTCAGGTATTAAGACTTGAGTTCTATGAGATATTCGGACGCTTCTATATAAGCGACGGTAAGAAGTTTGAGCCGCTTAAGGCTAATCTGAACTGATTTCAGGAGGAGATAACAATGGAAAAGACAATTTTATTATTTTTACTGCCTTTAATTGCACTGGCACTTATCATGATTCCGTTCTTTGTGATGATTAAGAGAAGAAAAGACGGTAAGCCGATCAAGACAAGAAGAGCTATTCTTATTAACGCAGGTTCCTTTATCGGCGTTATGATAATGATGAGCATTTTTGTTCCTTTGTTTGCATTTGCATCGGCTGAAGGTGCTGCAGAAGCTGCTCAGACGGCTCTTGGCATCGGTGACGGACTTAAATATATCGGTGCGGCTCTTTCTACAGGTCTTGCGACAATAGGCACGGGTATTGCCGTAGGCGGTGCTGCTCCTGCAGCTATCGGAGCAACAGCAGAGAACGATAAGAACTTTACTAAGGCGCTTATCTTCGTTGCACTCGGTGAAGGTGTTGCTATCTATGGCCTGCTGATATCCATACTTATTCTGTTCTCATAAAAGCAACGGTGATTATCAGAGGGTAAGAATAATGAAATTTTTCCTTATCAGCGATAACACGGATACGCAGATGGGTATGAGGCTTGCAGGAATTGAAGGTATAGTTGTCAGTAAGCCTCAGGAGGTCTCCGACGCTCTTGAAAAGGCAAAGGCTGACAAAGATATCGCTGTCGTTCTGATGACAGAGAAGCTAATCGAAATGTGTAAACAAGAAGTATATGATATGAAGCTGAACAGTACAAAACCTTTGATCGTGGAGATTCCCGATCGTCACGGTACATCTGATATCAGCAAGTCTATAGACGGCTATGTCCGTGATGCAATAGGACTTAAATTATAATTAATCAGAAGGGAGCAGCTGTATGCCGAAAGTAAAAGACAGGATAGAAAAGCTGGGCAATTCGATTCTGAACGATGCTCAGAAAAAAGCGGATGAAATAATCAGCAAGGCACAGCAGCAGGCTGACGAGCTTTTACAACAGGCTCGGGAGCAGTACAGACGAAGTGAAGAGAGCGAGATTGCCGAAGACAGACAGAAATCACATACAAAGTATGCAAAAGAACTGTCAAAGAGCGATTTTGCTTCACATAAGTCGGTATTAAGTCACAGATGTGAACTTGTAGAAAGCCTTTTTGAAAATATAAAAAAGAAACTGGAAAGCTTTGTGAACGGCGGCGAATATGAAGCTTTTGTTCGCAAGCTTACCGAAAAAGCAAACAAAGAAATGCCCTTCGAAAAAGACTGCGTTATCAATGTAAGCAGGAATGATAAACTGCTTGCGGAGTCTATTGCAAATGAGTACGGTATCAGCTCGGCTGTTGACCGTAACATAGAAATTGGCGGTTTATCGGTATATTATCCGTCGGAAAATGTATATCTCGACTACACGCTTGACCTTGCATTAGAACAGCAGAGAAATGCTTTTATTGCAAGCCACAGCGAGCTGTCGCTGTAAGCGGAGGTGCCGGTATGGACTCAATTTATGCAATAAACGGACCTGTAGTAAAGGTCAAAGATACAAAATCATTCTCAATGCGTGAGATGGTTATGGTAGGAAAAACAAAACTTATCGGTGAGGTTATCGGTGTCACCGATGAAATGACTACCATTCAGGTCTACGAGGGAACGGCAGGCCTTATGGTAGGCGATCCCGTAGAGCCTACGGGAACACCTATGTGCGCTACGCTGGGACCGGGTATTATATCAAATATATATGACGGTATACAGCGTCCTTTAAAGGCGATGACCAATATAAGCGGCGTATTTGTAACCGAAGGAAGCGCTATAGCTGCACTTGACGAGGAGCGTGAATTTGATGTAACGCTTACCGTAAAAACAGGCGATAAGCTTAGCGGCGGAGATATTTATGCCGAATGTCCCGAAACGCCTCTTATAACTCACAGATGTATGGTTCCGCCCGATATGTCGGGTACGGTTGAATATGTTGCTCCGAACGGAAAGTACAAGGTAAACGATGTTGTACTTAAGATAAGAGTAGATGAAGAAACCCTCACAGATCTTACTCTTACGCAGAAATGGCCGATAAGGACACCAAGACCGATAAAGAAGCGTCTTCCGATTTCAAAGCCTCTTATTACAGGTCAGCGTATTGTCGATACAATTCTACCGCTTGCAAAAGGCGGTACTGCGGCAATACCGGGCGGATTCGGCACGGGAAAGACTATGACTCAGCACCAGCTTGCAAAATGGTGCGACGCAGATATCATCGTATACATCGGCTGTGGTGAGAGAGGAAACGAGATGACTCAAGTCCTTGAGGAATTCTCCGAGCTTATCGATCCCAAATCGGGTAGACCGCTTACCGACAGAACGGTATTAATTGCAAACACATCAAATATGCCTGTTGCCGCCCGTGAGGCGTCCATATATACCGGTATCACACTTGCCGAGTATTATCGTGATATGGGTTATCATATTGCTATTATGGCAGATTCGACATCACGCTGGGCAGAGGCACTCCGTGAGATTTCGGGCAGACTTGAAGAAATGCCCGCTGAAGAAGGCTTCCCGGCATATCTTCCTTCCAGATTATCAGAATTCTATGAGCGTGCAGGTTATGTTGAAACTATGAACAACAGAGAGGGCAGCGTAACTATTATCGGTGCAGTATCTCCGCAAGGTTCGGATTTCTCAGAGCCTGTAACACAGAACACCAAGCGCTTTGTACGCTGCTTTTGGGCTTTGGACAAGAATCTCGCTTACGCAAGACACTATCCGGCAATTAACTGGAGCATGAGCTATTCAGAGTACAGCGACGACCTTGCAGAATATTATAACGAGAATGTCGGCGAAGAGTTCTGCCGTTACAGACAGGAAATATCGACCTTGCTCGTTGAAGAGAGCAACCTTATGGAAATAGTAAAGCTTATCGGCGCAGATGTACTGCCCGATGATCAAAAGCTTATTATTGAGATAGCAAGAGTAATAAGAGTCGGCTTTTTACAGCAAAACGCTTTCCATAAAGATGATACATTTGTTCCGCTTGAAAAGCAGAAGCTGATGATGAAGGCGATATTACTTCTTTATCATAATTCGCTCAATGCAATAAACGGCGGTACGCCTATATCGGAGATTATTTCTTATGGTTTCTTCGATAAACTGATTAAAATGAAGTATGATATACCAAATGATAAACCTGAGATGTTTGAAGAATATTTTGACATGATAAATAAAAGGTTTATCAAAGAATAAACCCTACAGGAGATTTTGTTATGATTCAATATGCAGGACTGAGTGAAATAAACGGACCGCTTGTCTGCCTTGAGGGTGCTAAAGGTGTTTCTTACGATGAGATAGCAGAGATAAAGCTTGCCGACGGCACTAAGCGTCTTGGCCGTGTAGTTGAGATGCAGGGCGACAAGGTGGTTTTACAGGTTTTTGAAGGTACAAACGGCATTTCGCTTACTAATACTAAAATCAGCTTTACCGGAAAGCCTCTTGAGATACCTTTGTCTACCGAAATGCTCGGCAGAACATTCAACGGTGCAGGCAAAGCCATTGACGGACTTGGTGATGTTTTTGCCGAGAAATACGGTGATATTAACGGAAGAGCGCTGAATCCTGTTGCCCGTTCTTATCCGAGAAACTATATACACACAGGTATATCTTCGATAGACGCTCTTATGACGCTTATCAGAGGACAGAAACTGCCTATCTTCTCAGGCTCGGGACTCTCTCACAATAAGCTTGCGGTACAGATTGTAAAGCAGGCTAAGATTGCCGACAGCGAGGGCAAGGACTTCGCTGTTGTGTTTGCGGCTATGGGCGTTCAGAACGATGTCGCCGAATATTTCAGGCGCTCGTTTGAAGAGACAGGCGTAATACAGCGTGTATGTATGTTCCTTAACCTTTCAAACGATCCTATCATAGAGCGTATTCTTACTCCGAGATGTGCGCTTACCGTAGCTGAATACCTTGCTTTTGAGAAGAATATGCACATCCTTGTTATAATGACAGACCTTACTTCATATTGTGAGGCTCTGCGTGAGTTTTCTTCATCTAAAGGAGAGATACCGGGCAGAAAGGGTTACCCGGGATATCTCTATTCAGACCTTGCTTCTATGTATGAAAGGGCAGGTGTAGTTGAGGGAAGCATGGGTTCTGTAACTCAAATACCGATACTTACAATGCCGAATGATGATATTACACATCCTATTCCTGACCTTACTGCTTATATTACCGAAGGTCAGATAGTATTTGACAGAAATCTTGACCAGACGGGTATTTATCCCGGACTCTCTGTACTACTTTCTCTTTCAAGACTTATGAAAGACGGTATTGGTGCAGAGTATACAAGAGCCGATCATGCTGATGTTTCAAATCAGCTGTTTGCCTGCTATGCGAGAGTACAGGACGCAAGAGCGCTTGCATCGGTAATTGGCGAGGACGAGCTGTCCGCTTCGGATAAAGCTATTATGAAGTTCGGCAATATGTTTGAGAAGTATTTCCTTAATCAAGGATTTGACGAAAACAGGTCTATGGATGAAACGCTTGATCTTGCTTGGGATTTGCTTTCACTGCTTCCTGAGTCTGAGCTTGACCGTGTGAGTGAGCAACTTATAAAGGAGCATTATCATCCCGAAAATGCCGTAAGATTTAAATAGATCCTACAATGAAAGGCAGGTGGGAGTATGGCTGAGCAGGTTTTCCCCACAAAAGGCAATCTGATAAAAACAAAAAGATCGCTTCAGCAAGCAAAGCAGGGATTTGAACTTATGGATAGAAAGCGCAATGTTCTTATAAGGGAAATGGTTGCGTTGACCGACAAGTCAAAGCTGATACGAGGCAATATCGAACAGACTTACGAGAAAGCGTATTCCGCCTTGCAAAGAGCAAATATAACATTAGGTTCTGTATCTACGCTTACTCAGTTTGTGCCCGAAGAAAATGGTATTGAAATATCATTCAGGAGTGTTATGGGTGTCGAACTCCCTACCGTTGTACTTGAGGACAAACCCGTTATACCGCAGTATGACATTGCAATGACAAACTCGTACCTTGATATAGCTTTCTTGTGTTTTAATGAAACAAAGCGCCTGACCGCTGTTCTTGCCGAAATCGAAAACAGTATATACAGACTTGCGATTGCTATCAAGAAAACACAGAAGCGTGCCAATGCGTTAAAGAATATTATTATTCCTAAATATGAGTCTCAGCTTCAGTTTATAACAAATTCACTTGAAGAAAAAGAAAGAGAAGAATTCTCAAGGCAGAAGGTAATCAAGAGTACTAAGCTGAAAAAAGATCAGGCGCAAAGACTTAAAGCTATTATTGAAAATGGCTGAATAACACAAACAACCGGCTGTCCGTGAAATCGGAACAGCCGGTTTACTGTATACTTTACTTGTTCTTTATCGATACAAATACCGCACCGCTTGCGGGGATATTTACCGTGTTACCGCTTACCGAAGCGTTTTCGCCGAGTGAATATACTATTTCTCCAAGATTGGTGTCTGCTGTGAAAGATTTCTCATCACCGCAAGGGTTAATGCATATTAGCAATTCCTGCTCGGAGGATTTTCTTCTGTATACAAGCGGATACCCGTCATAGCTCACAAACTCGAAATCAGATAAGTTGTGAAGAGCGGTATTCTCGTTTCTGAGCTTTATCAGCTTTATTATCTCATTGTAAAGCGAGTCAGCATCAAGCTTCTGTTTCTCAACGGTAGGTCTGTCGGGTGAATCGTCCTGCTTGATATAAAGCTGTGTTTTGTCGGCAGAGGAGAAGCCGTCGTTTGCGGTGCTGTCCCATTGCATCGGTGTGCGTGAGCCTGTACGGTTATAACCGCCCTCAACCGAAGTCAGCCCTTCAACATAATTCATTCCTATCTCATCGCCATAGTATACAAACGGCGCACCCGGCATTGTCAGCAGAAAGGCAAAACAGCATTTAAGTTCATCCATGTCTCTGCCCCTGGCAAGTCTATCCATATCGTGATTTCCCGAAGGGATACAGATGAGTCCGCCGCCTGCCTTTGCTTTTTCATAGTTTGCCATATATTGCTCTGCAAAAATTTTGGGCGTTCCTTTGCCTCTTTTTGAGAAGAAAGGCTCAGCGCATCTGAACATAGAGTTATATCCTTCGGGACCGAAATGAAGCAGAAAATCCATATCAAAGCCGCCTGCAAGCGAGTACTGCGGTTCGCCCCACTCAGATACCATTGCGGCTTCGGGATATTCGCTCTTAAGATAGCCTGTAATATCCTGCCACAGTTTAATGGTTTCTTTATACTCGGGATCGCATTTTACAAGCGAGCTTGCCATATCTACTCTGAATCCGTCGCATCCCATATCAAGCCAAAATTTCATAACATCTTTTATAGCAGCTCTTGTAGACATTGGACCAGGATCAGTTGGCTTTTGCTGATAAGCAAATTTTGGCTGTGCGTAGCCGTAGTTCAGCGCAGGCTGAGAGGAGAAGAAGTTGACACCGGCGCTTCCGTCACGGTCGGATATTCCTCTTATACAGTTAAGACCTTCGGGCTGTTCCCATATATTACTGGTCCATATATATCTGTCGGTGTACTCGTTTATTTCGGGGAGCATAGATTTTTTGAACCATTCGTGTTCTACCGATGTATGTCCCGGTACAAGGTCAAGAAGAATGTGCATATTACGTTTATGACATTCATCAAACAGTCTTTTTATATCGTCGTTTGTGCCGTATCTTGCAGCGGTTTTCTTGTAATCTCTTACATCATATCCTGCGTCACCAAAAGGCGAATCAAAACAAGGATTCATCCATATTGCATTAAAGCCTGTTTCTTTTATATAGTCGAGCTTTTCGATTATTCCCTGAAAGTCGCCTATTCCGTCGCCGTTAGTATCGTTGAATGATTGCGGATATATCTCATAAAAAATTGCATTTTCCAGCCATTTAGCCATAATAATCCTCCTAAGCAATTTTGCTTTTTCAGCTTTATTATAGCCTGAATGACGGGAAAATGCAAGTGTTATTTAAATAAGAATACATATGCCAGAACGAGCAGCAGTTTGTAGTCTGCCTTATCACGCCACAAGATGAACGCCAGAGCTGCTATTTTCAGCAGATCATCATCTGCGAATATTCTGCTTATTATATCGCTGTTATTGCCATACACTTTGTTTCAACCGGGATCGTGTCCGCCTTTCTCCTGCATATGCGTTGTACTGTTATTACTGCGGCAACGCGCACATCCGCAGGATTTTACACTATTATTGTGGTTATGTATAGCCGAATTAAAGTTAGGCGAAGATTGTCTGACATTTTTGTTTTCGCTCATTTCTTCGGCTTTCTTTTCAGCTTCTTCTTCGCTAATAAACATACTTTTGAAGCTGTCAAGAATATCATCGACTGATTCTGAGCATTTTTCAGTTTCGTCGCTGCAATTTTCTTCTTCGGCACATTCTTCTTCACAAGCTTGTTCATGGCTGTTGTCACTTTGTTCTGTTTGTTGCTTATCGATTTCTTTGTTTTCTTCTTCAGGCTCTGTATGTTCTTCTGTTTCATATTCCGATTCTTCTTCAACAGGTTCTGCTACCGGAGTATCCTCTTGCTTTATTTCTGCATTTATGACAACTTCTGATTCAGAGTTTTCTGTATCGATTTTTTCTTTTTTGTCTGTATTATCTGTTGTGCTGTTACCTTCCGATATATAGACAGTATTCGGTAATTCGGGTTTGCTTTCGTGAGAAGCTATGGTTATCTCGGTGTTTATTTGCTCGTTCTCATCTATAACCTTGGCTTTCTCGGCTGTTCTCAGTGCCGCTGAAGTGTATTCTTTCAGCAATCGTTCAAACTCAACCCGTGACATTTTTACATTGTTCCACTCCATAATAAGAACTCCTTTTCAAAATAGATTCTCAAATAATCCGCTTTCTTTTAGATACGGAAGCAAGGATATCAATCGGAATAACTTTACAGCCGTATCCATTTTTGTTCTGTTTTCATCTCTCAGATGCGGTTTTAGCGCCAGTAAAAGCTCGGTGTTCTTGTCCTGTTCATTCAGTTTGGACATTATCTCACCGATCTTTAATATCATATCTATGTTTATACCGCCAAAAATATCATCACCGGACTCATCAGCGGCGTTATTTTCTTCGTCCTTATTTTCGCTGTTCCCGTCATCATCGGACAGCAAAGCTTTGAAAATATCGTTAATATCGCTCATACCGTCCTCCGTGATAGTTATTTCTGCATATTCTTTTTTAGTTCCTTTGCCTGCTTGGAGTTCATCACTTTTTTAAGTGTATCGGGATCTGAAAGAATACTGTTAAGCTTTTTGGCGTCTTTTTCGGACATATTTGAAAGAGCAATTGAAAGGTCGCCCTTATTTATTGCTTCTTTCAGCTTCTGCGGCGTGATTCCGAGCTTTTTGCTTACTGCTTCGAGCATAGATTCGATATTGTTCATATCTGCCTCCTAAATCATATTATTTCGCTTGAAAATTTATTCTTAAGTCAGCTGTATATATGATGTGTGTCTTATTAAGCACACATTTTTGTATATTTTTTGAAAAAATTTTACTTTGAATCTTTTCTTTTTTTCGTTTATGTGTTATAATATTAAAATAAATCAGTAAAAATGGGCAGGAGTAATATTATTCACTTGCCCGGCTGAAAGGATAAATTATATGAAAATTGTTGTTGTATCCGATTCACACAAGGAATTTCACAAGCTCAAATCCGTAGTTGAGAACAATCTGGATGCCGACGCATTCATTCATCTTGGCGACGGCGAGCACGAATTCAACGATGTCCGCAATCTTCACCCCGGAAAGAGTTTCCTTTTTGTAAAAGGAAATTGTGATTTTGCCGACAACAAGACGATAAGGATAGCTAATGCAAAGGGAATAAAGATACTTTGTGTACACGGTCATGAGCATAAGGTTCATCAGGGACTGGATACTCTCATTGCCATTGCAAAGCAGAACGGATGTAAAATTGCTCTTTACGGTCATACCCATCTTTACCGTACCGAGCTTATCGATGGAATATATGTTATGAATCCGGGCAGCATAGATTCTCCCAGAGACAAGAGACCGCCGTCATACGGAATCATAACGGTTGATGACAATAAGAAGATAACAATGAATATAGTTGCGCTTGATTACCATGCCGATAAGCAGTGAGATATGCGGGTTTCCGCTTTTGACTTTTGATACATTACCTTCAACAAATACTTATATTAAAGAACACGCAGATGAGCTTGCCGACAGAACGGTGGTAATAGCTGACCTACAATCTGACGGGAAGGGTAGAATAGGAAACAGATGGCTCGCTACCCGTGATATGCTTCCTGTTTCCGTTTTGCTCAAGCACCCTTGCTGTGCACAGAATCTAACTGTGATTTGCGCAGTTGCCGTCTGTCGCATTATTGAACGGTTATGCGGAATAACAGCAGGTATAAAATGGACTAATGACATCATTTGTGATGAACACAAGGTATGTGGTATTCTATGCGAGAGTTCGCTGAAATGTTCCTCAAACGGAGCATATTACAATAATGTTATCTGCGGTATAGGGCTTAATGTCAATCAAGGGGTAGATTTTTTTGAGGCAAGCGGACTTGAGAATGCCGCTTCGCTGTATACTCTTACAGGAAAGAAAACCGATAAAATGCTTGCAGCTGAATATATAGTGGCTGAGCTTGATAAGCTTATAAATACAGATTTTTCGGTTGTTATTACGGAATATTCAAGCAGATGCGTGACTCTCGGTAAGACGGTCAGGCTTATTAGAAATAATTCGGAGCAAACTGCGTTCGCAAAGGCAATAGCTCCTGACGGATGTCTTATTTGCGAAGACGAAAACGGCATGTTTACCGTAAGCTCCGGACTTGTAAAGGTGAGAGGAATAAACGGCGAATATGTATAATTAGTGTGAAAGGAGATAATGATGACAGATACGAACTTTGCAATACCTGAGGTCAGTGGACCTCTCAGGAGCTTTATGCTTAAAGTTCCCGAAGAAATCCAGCAAGCCAGCGGAATAAAGGTTATGGGCAAACTGATAAAGTCGATAGTATTTACTACAGATATCTGCATTATCAGGAATGTTAACGCTGACGCCATCATTGCAGTCTATCCTTTTACACCCCAACCCGTTATTACGCAGGCAATAATGAGTGCCGCCGATATACCGGTCTTTACCGGAGTCGGAGGAGGGCTTACTCAAGGGAAAAGAGTCGTAAACCTTTCGATGCACGCTGAATTTCAGGGTGCAATAGGAGTTGTAGTAAACGCTCCTACCTCCAACGATGTTGTGAGACAGGTATGTGATACAATTGATATTCCTGTTGTAGTAACGGTTATTTCAGAACATGAGGATATTGATAGTAGGATAGAAGCCGGTGCCAAAATATTTAATGTTTCCGCCGCTTCAAAAACAGCTTCCGTCGTAAGAGAAATAAGAAGTAAGCATCCCGATATTCCAATCATAGCAACAGGCGGTCCAACCAAAGAGACGATACTCGAAACTATCAGCGCCGGCGCAAATGCAATAACCTGGACACCTCCTTCAAACGGAGAAGTTTTCAGAAGCATTATGGACGCATACAGAGAAGGGAA
>CAMEKR010000017.1 GCA_945921515.1 uncultured Clostridia bacterium
AACCTATGACCCTCTGCTTGTAAGGCAGATGCTCTCCCAGCTGAGCTAAGCTTCCGGAATCTCCGTTTGCCGAACTATTGGCTCTCTTCAAGCGACTATTATATTATACACGCTTTTTATATTTTTGTCAAGCGTTTTTTATAGTTTTTTCAAAAAATTTTGTTATTAAAAAAAGAAGCACAGCAAAGCCTTTATATACGGTCATTCCCAGGTTTTCCAGATGTCAGGCTGATAGCCGATTGTTGCCTTTTTGCCGTTTCGCACTATCGGAGTCTTGAACATTGCGGGAGTCTCAAGCAGCTTTTCTATTTTATCGTCGTCATAGGCAATATACTGCATAGTGCTGTTCTGATACGCCTTTGACGAAGTGTCTACGAGATTTTCCCAGCCGCCTACAGCAGCCGCAACGCTGTTGAACTCACCTTTTGACATCCCTTTTGATAATATGTCAACAGACTGATATTTAATACCTCTTTCCTTAAAAAAGCGTTCTGCTTTTTTAGTATCGAAGCATTTTGACTTGCCGAATATCTGTATATTCATAAATTCACCTTGATAATCTCTTATGTATTACCGCTTGCCAAGCCAGTGCACATCAAACTTTTCACGCTCTTCGGGAACGCTGAGCATCTTTATTGAGCAGGCGATGGTTATCATCAGCATACCTACCGATACCGCCTTTACCGAATCCACAAAGAAAGATACTAAAGTTGTACAGCAATAGGTTATTATCGTACAATAGCAATGAGGAGTTATCTTTATAAGCGTCATGAAAAGGACAAAGAAGAAGCAAAGCGTAAGCACCGTAGTCCAGTTAGGCCACATTCCCGCAAGAGAACCAAAGGTTACAGCAATAGCCTTTCCACCCTTGAACTTTGAAAAAATCGGCAGTATATGACCGATAACAGGAGCTACCAGTACTATAGGCAACATAACCTCTGAGGGATTTTCCGTGTGCATATATATGAATACGGGCAAAAAGCCCTTTGCCATGTCGCAGATGAGCGTGAGCGCACCGCATACTACACCGCCGTAGCGGAATGCGTTTGCCGTTCCGTAATTCTTATCGGGGCTTTTTGAAATTATATCCTTATGAAACAGCTTGGATATAATATTGGCAAACAGTATACTTCCCATCAGATAACCGGATATTGCAAAAAACAAACCCGTGATCATTAATATCCCTCCGTACTTAGTTTATAATAATCAAATCTTTCGTAGTATTAGCAAGATCGGTACAGCCGTCCTTCGTTACTACGACCATGTCTTCTATTCTTACTCCGTATTTTCCCGAAATATACGCACCGGGCTCGTCTGTCAGCACCATTCCTTCCTTTAACATATTTGTTGAAGAAGGAGACGCCATCGGCGGCTCGTGTATTTCAAGTCCTACGCCGTGTCCGAGACTGTGTCCGAAATATTTCCCGTAACCCCATGCGTCAAGAGTGCTTCTTGCTACGCTGTCGGCTACCTTGCCGCTTATATCGGCTCTGATCGCTTTGAGTGCGTCTATGTGGGCAAAAAGTACGGCGTCGTACATTCTTTTCATATCGTCTGTGACTTTTCCTATAGCAACAGTTCTTGTCATATCAGAATGATAACCGTCGTATGTCGCTCCGAAATCAAGCGTCAGAAAATCGCCGACTTCGAGCTTTTTATCAGTAGGAACAGCGTGCGGCGATGCTGAGTTTATACCCGACGCCGCAATGGTATCAAACGATTTTCCGTCCGAACCGTATTCCGACATATAATATTCAAGAAGCGCCGCAATGTGCTTTTCGGTAAGTCCGGGCTTAAGGTCTCGAAGAAGCCTTGAAAAAGCCTTCTCAGCTATTCTTTGTGCCTTTATTATCTTTTCTATCTCTTCGGGAGTCTTGATTATTCTCATCTTTCCGATTTCATCGGAAAGACCGCTTGTGCTGTCGAAGTTGATGAAAGGATAATTCTCCTTGTACTTATTAAGCTGGGCAACAGTCATCTCCCTGCTCTCAATGCTGACAGTTGAAATACCGTGATTTACAAGAAGGTCGACAAGCTGTTTTCTTTCGTTTTCGAGTAACAGCACCTCGCAGTCCGTGACACGCTGCTTTGCCTTATCAAAATAGCGGAAATCAATAAGCAGATAGCTTGCTTCTTTCGTTATAAGAATTAGTCCTGCCGATGATGAAAAACCGCTGAAATAGCGGCGGCTGATATCGGATGTGATAAGAGCTGCGTGCTTTTCATCAGCGAGCTTGTCAGCAAGTAAAGCTATATTGCCTGCATTCTTAACCATATTTCCCCTCCGGAGCGATTATGCCCGATTTCCCTTAACAATTAAAATTCTAACCTATTTTTATAAACAGAAAATTAATTTCAGTCCATATTAAGCGCATAGAAGAGCGCCATCATGTAGCTTTTTTCACCGAAACCCGCTATAGTGCCCTTGCATACGGGAGAGATGACAGATGTATGTCTGAACTCCTCTCTTGCGTGTACATTGGACATATGTACTTCAATGACCGGTATCTTTATTGCCGCTATAGCGTCTCTTATAGCATAGCTGTAATGAGTATATGCACCTGCGTTAAAAATAACGCAGTTGTACTTTTTTCTTGCGTCGTGAAGAGCGTCGATAAGTGCGCCCTCGTGATTTGATTGAAAGAAATCGATCTCTGCTCCGTTTTTCTCTGCACATTCTTTCAGCCTGTTATTGATAGCAGAAAGCGAATTATCGCCGTATACCGACGGCTCACGCTCACCGAGAAGATTAAGATTAGGTCCGTTCATTACAAGTATTTTCATTTTCTTTCCGTCCTTATTAAAGATAGCCGAGATACGCCTTTTTCATAAGGCTTGCGTCCTCCGCCTGAGTTCCGTCCGATTCGCATATCACGGTGCAGTTCAATCCTCTTGAAGCAAACAGCTCGCACAGCGGCTCATACTGAGGGCCATATATGCTGTCATCAAAAGTCAGATGTCTTTTTTCTCCGCCTGCGGTGTATTCTATCTTAGAAAAATGCACGTGCATTTCCGACAGTCTGTCATGTCCGAGCTTATTCTCTATAGCGTCAAGCATTGCGGCATAGTCTTCTGCTGATTTAATACCGCCGAGCGTTCTTGCATTGAGGTGTCCGAAGTCAACGCAGGGCAGCATCTCATCGTCTAAAGTACACAGCTCAAGCACTTCTTCAAGCGTGCCCAGCTGATTTATTTTACCCATTGTTTCGGGGCAAAGGATAGCCTTAATGCCCTCTGACTTCATTGCGCTGACCGTTTTGGTGAGCGTCTGCTTTGCAAGGTAGAGCGCCTCCGCTCTTGTCATCTTAGCGCACGAACCCGAATGTACGACAACCTTTTTTGCACCGAGCTTATCTGCAGCACGCATTGCCTCCATAATATATTCAACGCTTTTTTCTCTCTTTTCTTCTTCAACACTTGACAGGGAGATAAAATAAGGAGCGTGAAGCGTAACCGTTATACCGTTTTCTTCTGCAATGCCCGGCAGTTTTTCATAGGTTGCCGCCGCTATGCGAACTCCTCTTCCGCATTCTATCTCATAACAATCAAGCTCCATAGAGGAAAGATATGAGGGAAGATCGTCTGGAAATTTTCTTTTGCCGAAGCTGAGCGAATTTCCTCCAGGTCCGAATTTTACTGCCATTACTTTTTCTCCTTAACACTTAGCTTTGAGTAATCTCTGTGGAAAAACAGGCTCTCCGCCTTTCTTTTAAGCTTGAAGGTCCACGCATCTTCCATATGAAACGGCTCTACAAGCACCGAAACAGCGCCTTTGAGATTGCCTGCGATTATATCGGTGAATATCTGGTCGCCTACCACCGCAACATTATGCTTCGGTACGCCCATTGCTTTTATTGCTTTTGAGATACCGAATGTAAGCGGCTTACAGCCGTTTGCCGTAAAGGGAAGACCGAGCTTTTTTGCGAGGGGCGCTACTCGCTTTTTTGTATTATTCGACACGATACGCATCGGGATGCCTATGCTCTTCATATACAGGAGCCACTCGGGCACACCGCTTTCTGCGGCGGGATTTCCGTGCATTGAAAGAGTATTGTCAAGATCCAGCACCAGCGCCTTTATATCGTGTTCTTTGATAAAATCCTCGTCTATATCGAGGACAGAATTGATCCATAACTGCGGTTTAAAAACCATACCGTATCCTTTATAAAAAATTAAAAGGCGGAACAGCGACTGCTCATAGTCCGCTTTATCCGCCTTTTATGATCGTAAGTAATCAATTACTTAAACTTGCGTTTACGAGCAGCCTCGGATTTCTTCTTACGCTTTACCGAAGGTTTTTCGTAGTGTTCTCTTTTACGAACCTCTGCGAGGACGCCGTCTCTGGCACATGATCTCTTGAAACGCTTGAGAGCTGTATCTAAAGATTCATTCTTGCCTAAACGTACTTCTGCCATCTATATCCCTCCCTTTGCCAAATGGCACAGGTATTACTCATACAAATTTTACAAAGATGTATGTTAGTATTATACTACATCCGAAGAATGTTGTCAATATGATTTTTTGAAAAATCTGAAAAAATAATTACAAATATTTATAAATCAGTCAAGAAACTGCGAAACATCTATCTCTTCAGCATCCTGCCAGAGCCTTTCAAGGTCGTAAAAATCTCTTGTATCCTTATAGAACACATGGAAAACAACATCGATATAATCAAGCACTATCCAGTTGCCGCTGGATTTGCCCTCTATAGATTTAGGTTGTAGTCCCTTTTCACCAAGCTTGAAATCAACTTCATCCGCAAGAGCCTTTACCTGAGTAGAGCTTGAACCGCCTGCAATTACGAAGTAATTAGCCAGTATCGTAAGATCTCTTACCTTCAGTATCTTTATATCATCGGCCTTTTTTGAATCAAGAGCCTTTATTCCTTCTTTCAGTATCTCAATATCAGTCATTCTTTGAATTTTTCCTTTCACTTTCATCTTTTTTTGTTCTGTAAATCATAGCGTAGAAATTATAACCGGCAATGGTACACGGCGGTATAAACCCGCACTTCTCCAGCGTTTCGCCTATGGAATATTTTAACGCAAAGAACATAGCATTGTCAAGATTTTCAAAGCTCATTTCACGGTATTTTTCGACATCCTTATAGCTTCTGTCTGCGCTTGTAAGATCGCCTAAATACACTATCTTTTCAATGTCGCTCATATTCGCCCTGCCTGCCGTATGATAACGAACGGCATTCAGTATCTCTTCATCTTTTATGCCGAGATTCTTTGAAATATGATATGCCGCCGCAGGTCCGTGCCACAACGCAGGCGTGTACAGCTCCTCATCGCTGATATCCATTTTGCTGAGTATAGCCTGCGACTTCATAGCGTTAGGCGTCTCCTCTTTTTTGATATCGTGAAGAAGTCCTGCAAGATATGCCTTTTCAGCGTCTGCGCCGTGTTTTTTTGCAAGCGACAGGCACATTGACGCAACGTTAATGCTGTGAATAAAGCGCTTTTTTGACAGCGTTGATTTAAGAAGCTGTATATATTCATCATACTTCTTTGAAAAAAGCTGTTCTTCTTTTTCGTATCTGTCACACATAAAGTCCGTGTTCCTTTATATAGTCCTCTACGCCGCTTGGTACTAGTCCGCTTATGCTCTCGCCTTTTTTCAGTTTATCTCGAATCTCGGTGGAGCTGATTTCCGTTACATTCAGGTTAAGCACCTTTATTCTGCCCATCTCGGCGGCATACTCGCACATATCGCTGTACTCGCTCGTTTGCCTTGCCGCCGCTACAACCTTACATTCTCCGAGGAGTGCTTCATATCTGTACCACTTATCAAAATAGAACAGCATATCTCCGCCGATTATGAGATAGAATACAGCGTCCGAGGGGTACTGCCTTTTCAGCTCTCGGATAGTATTTATCGTGTAGCTTGTACCGCCCATACGCTTTTCTATATCGCATATCTCGAATTTGCCGCTTTCTATCATATCGGCAAAAGCAAGCTCGCACATATTTGCCCTGTCTTCGTATGAAATAAGACCGGCACTGCTCTTGTGAGGAGAAATGCAGGTAGGTATTATCAGCATTTTCTGCAGTTTTAAATCGGTGAATGCCTCTTTAACCATATTGACATGACCGTTATGAATAGGGTTGAATGCACCGCCGAATACGCCTATCTTAATCATCTAAGCTTATCTTCCTTTTCTTTGCGTCTTTATTTTGTCTGTAAAGGACTATCTTTGTGCCAATTACCTGCACTACTATACTGCCTGTTCTTTCGCCTATTTCTCCGGCAAGCTCCTTTGAACTGTATCCGCAGTTTTCAAGCACTCTTATCTTTATCAGCTCTCTTGCCTCAAGCGCATCGGAAAGCTGTTTTATAAGCTCGTCGGATACTGCGTTCTTGCCTATCTGAAAAATAGTATCATAAGTACTGGCTATACCTTTAAGTTTTGCTCTTTGTTTACTTGTCAGCTCCATTTATTGTCTCCGTTTCATTTACTTTTGTAATAGGAAATACCATACAGCAAATACCGCCGCAAGCTGTAATACTATTATCAACGGTATTCCTATCATAAATCTCTTATGCTTTGTCTTGTGATGAAAAAGGCGCATCGATATGTACATTGCGACCGAGCCGCCGATAATCGAAACGATAAAAAGCGATTTTTCGCTTATGCGCCACTTTCCCTGCTGTGCCTTGATTTTATCGACGGCAGGGAGAATAAACCCGACTATGCTGATTACGCCGAGATATACCCAAAGGATAACAGGGATGATATTCTCAGGCGTCATTGTTCTTTACTAAGCTCCTCAACCAGCTTTTCAAGAGCACGGGCACGATGGCTTATCTTGTTCTTTTCATCATCGTCAAGGCAAGCCATACTTGTATCATCGTCTACCATAAAAATAGGATCGTAGCCGAAGCCGTTCTCGCCAATCGGTTCTTCTCCGATAAAGCCCTCGCACTCTCCGCTTACGCACAGCTCGTACTCATCGTCACGGATAAAGTACAGCGCACAGACAAACTTTGCGCTTCTCAGCGGCTTATCAACGCCTTTCAGTTCATCGAGAACCTTATTTATCCTGTCTTCGTTTGTAGCGTTTTCTCCTGCGTATCTTGCCGAATATATACCGGGCGCACCGCCTAAAAACTCTATTGACAGTCCGCTGTCATCCGCAAGTACCGGCATATGTGCAATATCATATATTGCTTTTGCTTTTATATGAGCGTTCTCGCTGAAGGTGTCGCCGTCTTCGGTAATATCAATATCAATGCCTGCTTCTTTCATTGATATCGGCTCATATCCCAGCGGAGAAAGCATCGCTTTAAATTCTTTTATCTTGCCTGCATTATTAGAGGCGATTATAAGTTTCATAAATATCCTTTCGATGATTATTCAAACAGAGCTTCTACATAGTCCGCAGGAACAAACGGCTGAAGGTCGTCTATCTTCTCTCCTACGCCTACCAGCTTTACCGGTATGCCAAGCTCCTCTTTTATAGGTATAATTATACCACCTTTTGCCGTTCCGTCAAGCTTAGTAAGAACTATTCCCGTAATATCGGCTGTTTCTTTAAAGAGCCTTGCCTGATTCACCGCATTCTGTCCCGTTGTAGCGTCAAGCACGAGCAGAGTTTCAACACGGCTGTCGGGAGCATTGGTGTTTACTATTCTTGCAATCTTTTTAAGCTCATCCATAAGATTCTTCTTATTATGAAGTCTACCTGCGGTATCGCAGATAATTACATCGGCGTTTCTTGCCATACCTGCTTTGATTGCGTCAAAGACAACAGCGGCAGGATCGCTTCCCTCTTCGTGCTTTATAATATCAACGCCTGCTCTGTCTGTCCATACCTGAAGCTGTTCGATAGCTGCCGCACGGAAGGTATCAGCCGCCGCAACAACCACCTTTTTACCGCTGTTTTTAAGGTTATATGCAAGCTTGCCAATAGTCGTTGTCTTTCCTGCGCCGTTTACGCCTATAACAAGGATAACAGTAGGCTTTGTATCCAGATTCAGCGAGTTATCTCCCATTAGTATTTCTGCAATTATCTTCTTAAGCAGTCCTTTTACCTCTGCAGGATCGGTAGTGCCGGTAGCCTTGACTTCTTTTCTCAGGCTCTCGCAGATATTTGCGCTGGTAACCGCACCGATATCGGACAGTATAAGCGTCTCTTCAAGCTCTTCAAAGAAGTCCTCGTCAATCTTTGTAAACGAGTTTATGACTCCGGTTATCTTGCTTGCAAGAGCGTCCTTTGTGTTTTTAAGACCGTTTTTCAGTTTCTCAAAAAATCCCATTTTTGTTCTCCTGTCAGTTTGTTTATGTAAATCTTATTTTTCGGAAATTATCTCATAAAGCTTCTCTTCTGCGCTTGCGGCGTCAACCGGTACATCGGGTATAAGCGGAAGCTCATCCTTCTTAGTGTCAACTCTGTGGAACTTCTTATACGATACCGACACAAGAAGCCGTGACTGCGGACACTGGAAGGTCAGCTTGTCACCGTAGGCTGTAGGCATATTTCCCGGTATATCGCCAATTACTTTACCTATACCGTTATCCTGTATAACAACGGCAAAGTCCATTGCCGAGCTGAAGGTATAATTTGAAGTAAGCACATATACATTTCCGCCAAACGGATTTTCAACACGCACATTCGGCGTAAGTTCATCTCTGTAGCTTACAATACCGGCTTCGGTTCTTATATCAACGCCGCCGAACAGCTTATAATCGGTGACATCTATGTACCGCATAAATTCATTGATTACCTGCGTCGTGCCGCCGCCGTTATTCCTTAAATCGACTGCGATATTTTCAATACCGTTCTCTCTTACCTTATCAAAAAACTCGGCAAGGCAGGAAGTATACTCATCCGTTACCGAGCACTTATTGAGCACGAATATACCGAGTGAGTTTTCTTTATCGATTTCATAACTGCAAAGCTCGTATGAATCCGACTCATCCGGCTCATCAGCCATATCAAAGTGCACTATCTCGCCGTTTTCGCCGATAACCGCATCAATACCGTCAGCGGTATTTGCACCGAGAAGAGTAAGCCAGCTGTCCATCTGTATTGCCGATAAGAACATATAATCCGCATAAAACTCCACCTGCGGCTCATACGGGAACACCTGCTTGAAATGTGCCAGCATTTCATCAGCCGCTATCCCGTCTATAGACACAAGCGTGCCGTTATTCGCCGCTTCTAAAAGCTTATCTGCACCGCTTACATACCTGTCTTCCAATGTTGTCATTATGGTATGTGCATCGTCAAGGGTACAGCACAGTCTTGCGGTCATTTCCCACAGCTCGCACACCGTTACGCTTTCTTTCTTGCTCAGCTCGCCGAGCATAGCCAAATATGCTCCGCTGAATTTCCGCTCGGCATTGCCGTCTGTCAGAAATGCCGGATGATTTGCGGTAACGGTATCATACACATATTTTAAGTCCTGCTGTGCCTGTTCTCCCGTGATAACGGTATCCAGTGGTAATCCCGGCTTTATATCAACAGTTCTGTCAATACCCGACAATTTGATGATAATGCCGGACAGGACAAGCAAAACTGCCGCTATTGCCGCAATACATCTGAGTTTTTTCATTTCCTTCTCCGTAACATCATATATATTTCTTTTATTATCAGCCCTCGACCTCGTTCATCAGCTCTTCGCTGAATTCCTGCCTGAGCAGTCCCGATACGCCCTTTTCCTGCATATACACGCCGTAAAGCACATCACACAGCTCTATTGTTCCCCTTCTGTGCGTGATTACCATAAGCTGAGTATTGCTTGAGAATCTTTTCAGATATGTAGCATACTTCTGAACATTCGCCTCGTCAAGTGCGGCATCGACCTCGTCAAGCATACAGAACGGAGTAGGTCTGTGCAGAAGTATAGCAAGGTAGATCGTAAGCGCTACCATCGACTTTTCGCCACCCGAAAGCAACGACAGGCTCTTTATTACCTTGCCCGGAGGCGCCGCATATATCTCAACATCGGAATTAAGCACATCTTCGGGGTCGGACAGCTGAAGCCTTGCCTCGCCGCCGCCGAATATCTCCGAGAACAGCGTTCCGAAATGTCCGTTTATCGCTTCAAAGCTCTCGGTGAATCTCTGCTTGATATCCTTTATTAAATCTGCAATCAGGTTTTCAAGCTCGGCTTTTGAAACCTCGACATCCTTAAGCTGTCCCGAAAGCACGCCGTAACGCTCGGATACCTCTTCAAGCTCTTCGATAGAGCTGTAGTTGATGCTTCCGAGTGCGGCTATACCGCGCTTTATCTCGGCAAGCTCGTTTTTGAGAGTATATATATCTTCTACGGGCTGTGCCTTTTCCTTTGCTTCGCTTCGGGTTATCTCATATTTATCCCACAGACCGCTGATTATCTTTTCGGTCTGGCTTTCTGCCGAGCTTCTGCGCTCCTCCTGCCTTGCAAGGTCGGCGCTGAACTTTTCTTTTGCTTCGGTAAGCTCACGGATAGACTTGTTTATCTCGGATATGCGCTTTTCTGCGGCATTTGTAAGCGAAACATTGTCGGCTATAGCCTTCTCGTTTTCGCCTGCCGATTTTGCCGTTTCTTCGGTCAGCCTTATCTTCTCGGCTATCGCCTCATTCTTAAGCTCAATGCCATTTTTCAGCTCGGCTATCTTCTCAAGCTGTTCGGCTCCGCCGTCGCTCAGCGCTGTGAGCGACGATTCTATACTCTCTATCCTTGTATTAAGATTTGTTATATCCTTGCTGAGAGCAAGAATATCCATATTGTTGCTCTGTATCTTATCGGCAATAGCTTTTCTGCTGTCCTCAGCCGCATCAAGTCCGCTTCTCTGCTCGGATAATGCCTGCTCGTTCTTTTCTATTTCTATAATAACGCTTTCAAGCTGAGCTTTTGTATCGGCAAGCAGTTTCCTGCCGTCATTCTCGGCTTTTTCCTGTGCGTCAAGCTGTTCTTCGGCATTGTCACGCTGTGCGGTAAGCTGAGTAAGCAGCTGCTTTATACCGTCACGCTGTGCCTCAAGACGAGCTATCTTAGGTTCGCACTGTGCAACAGTATCCGCAAAGCCTTCCATCTCTGCCGCCATCTTTGCGACTTCAGCCTGTAAAGGCTTCAGCTGTTCGCTTTCTGCCGATATCTTTTCATCGAGCTTTTCTATCTGCTCTGAAAGCAATGCAAGCTCCTGCTTTCTTGCAATGATACCTGCATCGTTTCTGACGCTGCCTCCGGTAAAAGAGCCGCCTGCGTTTATTACCTGTCCGTCAAGCGTTACTATCTTGAAGCGGTATCCGTACTTCTTTGCTATAAACGAAGCAGTATCAATATCTTCAACAACAGCCGTCTTTCCGAGTATCGACTTTACGATACCGTCGTACATTGCGTCATACTCGACAAGCTCGCACGCCATGCCTTCAAAGCCGTTTTCGCCGGATAGTCCGTCTATCTCAAGAGTTTTGCCCTTTACGCTTGTAAGCGGAAGGAATGTTGCCCGTCCGAGATTGTTTTCTTTAAGATAACGCATACTGCGCTTTGCCGCTTCTTCGTTATCGGTGACAATATTCTGCATAATGCCACCCAGCGCAATCTCTATCGCAACGGTATAACGCTTATCAACGCTTATGATATCTGCGACCGTTCCTCTGATACCGCTGAGTCTTCCCTGTCTGTCAGCCATAATTACCGACTTTACGCTCGACTGGAAGCCTGCCATATTCTTGTCTATCTCATCAAGCACCTGACGGCGTGATGACTTGGTTTCATATTCTTTACGCAGAGCGTCGAGAGTCTGACCGGCGGTGCTGAGCTTATCGTTCTTCGTTGCAAACAGCTTTTTGTAGCCGCTTAGCTTGTTTTCGGCTTCGGATTTTTCGTCAATTGCCGCTTCAAGCTCTTCTTCGGTATCGGTAAGTCTTATTCGCTGCTGCTTAGCTTCAGCCGCCGCATTTTCCGCAGTGATTTTTAGCTCTTCTCTACGCTTTTCAAGCTGTTCTGAAGTGGACTCTATCTGCTGAACAGAAAGCTGAAGCTGTGTGCGTTTAAGATACAGCTGTCCCTGCTTTTCGTCAAGCTGTCTGTATTCATCAGAGAGCGTTTCGCCCTGCTTATCTATTCCTGTCAGTTCTTCCGTCAGCTTTTTACTGTCGGCTTCAAGCGAAGCTATTTCTTCCTGCTTAGCCTTTATTTCGATTTGGAGTGCTTTTTTGTCCTCGTCAAGACGAGCTTTGCCGCTTTTTCCGTCTTCTATCTGCTTTTCCGCCTCGGCAATTAGCTCCTCAGCATGAGAGATATCGTTGCGAAGAACCGCTATCTCTGCCTTTATATCGCTTATCCTGTCTTTTGCGGCGTCACTGCCTGCCTTCAGCTTTTCAAGCTCGGCACGAAGCTCCATACGGCGATTGTTATTCTGTTCTTCTTCGTTTTCAAGCTTTGCTATATCTCTGTCGAGATTCTCACACTCGGCACGGCTTAAAAGCAGTTTATCCTCTGCCTCGCTTATTACCTTTTCAAGTGCGGAAAGCTCAAACATACTTACCGTTATATCAAGCTCTTCTTCTCTTGCAAGAAGCTCTTTTGCCTTTTTGGCTTTTGCCGCCTGCTTTTCAAGTACAGGGAGTCTTGCTTCAAGCTCGGAGGCTATATCACGGATACGCAGAAGGTTATCCTCGGTGTGCTTCAGCTTATTCTCGGCGTCCTTTTTCTGAGCAAGGAATCTTGATACGCCTGCCGCCTCTTCAAACACTTCTCTGCGCTTGCTTCCGCCCGACTCAACTATCTCGGACACCTTGCCCTGACCGATTACGCTGTAGCCGTCACGGCCAAGTCCCGTTCCCATAAACATATCGTTTATGTTTTTGAGCAGAGTCTTTGCGCCGTTTATCCTGTATTCCGATTCACCGCTTCTGTACAGTTTTCGGGAGATTACCACCTCGTCGCTGTCTACTCTTAAAGTTCTGTCGTGGTTGTCTATAGTAAGCGTAACGCTTGCAAAACCCATAGGCTTTCTGCGAACTGTACCGTGAAAGATTACATCCTCCATCTTATCTCCACGCAGACTTTTAGCGCCCTGCTCTCCCATTACCCAGCGCAGTGCGTCGCTTATGTTACTTTTACCGTTGCCGTTGCTTCCGACTACGGCGGTCATTCTCTTGTCAAAATTAAGTATGGTCTTATCGGGAAACGATTTAAACCCGTATATTTCCATAGATTTAAAAAACATCAACCGATCCTCTCTGCACGGATATCCGTGCCTTTCTCTTCTTTTATACTGAAGGAAATGCCCCGTCGGGCAAGCTCTGTGCGGTTTTTTCCGCCCTGTCCGATTATTTTGCTTATGTTGCGCTTATCGGTATAAATGATATATTTTCCGCCGTCAACGAACATATCGTTCATTTTTTCAAGATACAATATGCTCTCGGCTATTTCTCTCAGCGCCGGGTGGTAAACTCCACCCGTCATATTTTCCTCAACATCCCTGCTTGCGTGAAGTCCCATGCGGATGACTGCAATACCGGCATCACCAAACATTTTAAGAAGCTTCGCACAAAGCTGTGTTGTTTGCTCAAAAGTAAAGCTGTCATAAAGTCCTTCGCTCTGCAGTCTGCAAAGCTCCGTGTTTTTCAGTATAACAGTAGGATATATTCTTACCGTAGCGCAGCCGAGCTCTATGAACTCCCGTGCGGTATCTATGCAATACTGCGGAGTATCCTTGTACAGTCCCGTCATCATCTGAAGTCCCAGTTCAAAGCCGTACTGCTTTATAAGGCGTGAAGCCCGTCTTACATCCTCTGCGGTATGTCCCCTGCGGTTTGCAGACAGCACCTCATCGTTCATACTCTGAGCACCAAGCTCAATGGCGGTCATACCGTAGCTTTTCAGTATGTCGAGCGTCTGCTCGTCTATGCAGTCCGGACGGGTAGAACAGCGTATCCCGTCATAGCAGTCGGGGTACTCGTCAACAAAGCGCTTTGCTATAGCAAGCAGGCGAATCATATAGTCCTTATCAATTGCGGTAAAGCTGCCGCCGAAAAAAGCTATCTGGGCTTTTGTGCCCTTTTTTCTCAGATTATCGACCTGTGAAGCAAGCAGGTCTTCAAGCTCCTCTTCTGTGACAGGCTCGCTGTGACCGCTTATCGTCTTCTGATTGCAGAAACTGCATATATGCCTGCATCCGTAGTGCGGTATAAATACCGAAATGTTAGTTTGTTTCATATCCCATAAGGCTTATTGCCTCTTTTGCGGCGTTCTGCTCCGCTTCTTTCTTGCTCTTTCCCGTGCCGGTACCGATTATCTGACCGTTCAGCAGTACATTTGCGGTAAACTGCTTGTTATGTGCCTGTCCCGACTCGTCGCTTATCTCATAGGTCACGCTCTCTTCGGGATTCTGCTGAATTATCTCCTGAAGAACCGTCTTATAGTCGCCGAGCAGGAATTTGCCGGTACTGAGCTTATCAAGCGGTGGTATAAACGGCAGGATAAACGCCTTTGCCGCTTCTATACCGCCGTCAAGATATATTGCGGCAATAAGCGCTTCAAATGCGTCGGCAAGTATCGAGTGGCGGTCTCTTCCGCCTGTATGCTCTTCTCCTTTTCCCAGGAAAATATACTTACCTAAATCTATTTTCCTTGCAAAAGGATAGAGGGCATTCTCGCACACTACGCTTGCTCTTATTTTGGTCAGTCTGCCCTCGGGAAGATTCTTAAGATTCTCAAAAAGGTACTCAGACACTACTATACTGAGTACGCTGTCGCCTAAGAATTCAAGTCTCTCGTTATTGTGTATATGTCTGCCGTTTGTGTATGACGAATGTGTGAGAGCTTCCTTAAGCAATTCCTTATTATTGAACTTGTAGCCTATTTTCTGTTCAAGCTCTGTCATTTCTTTTCCTTTCAATAATTCTCACGGGAGGGAAGCCCCTCCCGCAAGCCAAAAATCAACCTTCCGTATTTTCCGACAGCACCTTTTCCATCTCTGCGATAACGTTTCTCTCAACGAAATCCTTTGCCTGTCTTACCGCATTCTTGAAAGCAAGTGCGTCACTGCTGCCGTGTGCCTTAAGCACAGGCTTTGCCGTACCGAGAAGAGGCGAGCCACCCGTTTCTCTGTAATCCATCTGCTTGCTTATCTCTTTAATGCCCTTCATAGTGAACATAGCGCCGATTTTTGTACCGATATTGCGGAAGAATATCTTTTTGAGCGAGGCTTTCATAAACTTGCCCATACCCTCAACCGTTTTGAGATAGATATTGCCGGTAAAACCGTCGGTCACCACAACGTCAACCTCGCCGAGTGCGGCATTTCTCGCTTCGACATTTCCCGTAAAGTTGAGCGTGCTGTTTTTGAGCAGCTCGTAAGTCTCCTGCTCAAGCTCTCTGCCCTTTTCCTCTTCTGCACCGACATTGAGAAGACCAACCTTAGGGTTTTCGATACCCATTATCTTGTTCATATAAACACTGCCCATAACAGCAAACTGCCTTAACATATCGGGACGGCAGTCAACATTTGCTCCGCCGTCAAGCAGAATGTACATATTGTTAAGACCGGGCATAATGGGAGTCAGCGAAGGACGCTTTACGCCCTTGATACGCTTTACTATAAGTGTTCCGCCCATAACAAGCGCCGCTGTGCTTCCTGCGCTTATCATGGCGTCTGCTCTGCCGTCGGCTACCATCTGAAGCGCAACACCCATAGAGCAGTCCTTTTTCTCCTTAAGTATCATCTTCGGGTTGTCTTCGATCTCAATGATACCGTCGGCGTGTTCAAACTCTATCTTGTCCTTTGACAGTTCGAGTCTTTGGAAGCATTCTTCAAGCTTCTTCTCATCTCCTGTCAGCACTATATCAACGCCGAACTCTTTTACTGCCGCAACAGCACCCTTTACAACTTCGTCGGGAGCATTGTCGCCGCCGAATGCGTCTATAGCTATTCTCATACAATTTTTCCTTTCTGCTTAATAAATAATCACCGTTTATAATTCTGCCTGAGAAGCAAGCGCAGCTCTCAGGTCGGAAAGACCTCTGTCTGCTATGGTACGATAACGCAGTTTTTTATCCTTTATCCTGTCGGCAAGCGGCGGCAGTATGCCCATATTCGCCCCCATAGGCTGAAAGTCCTTGTTTTCCGTACTTATATGCTTTGCAAGTGCCGCCGTCATACAGGTTTCGGGAAGGGATAGCTTTGGCTTGCCTGCAAGCGCTCTTGCAAGATTTATGCCTGCAACGATACCCGACGCCGCACTTTCAACATAGCCCTCTACGCCCGTCATCTGTCCTGCAAAATAAATATTGTCGCTTCCGATAAGCATAAATCCGTCATCAAGCAGTCCCGGAGAGCTTAAGAAGGTGTTTCTGTGCATTACTCCGTATCTCACAAAATCGGCATTCTGTAGACCGGTTATCATTGAGAACACACGCTTTTGCTCGCCGAACTTGAGATTCGTCTGGAATCCGACAAGGTTATACAGCGTACCCTCGTTGTTCTCTTTTCTCAGCTGTACAACGGCATACGGCCGTCTGCCCGTTCTCGGATCGGTAAGTCCTACAGGCTTCATACAGCCATAGCGGACGCTCTCAATGCCACGCTTTGCAAGCACTTCAACAGGCATACACCCCTCATACACCTTCAGATTCTCAAAGCTCTTGAGAGGTACGCTCTCTGCGTTAACAAGCTCATTGTAAAACGCCTCATATTCTTCCCTTGTCATAGGGCAGTTAATATAATCCGCCTCGCCCTTGTCATAGCGTGTTGCAAAAAACGCAAGGCTCATATCAATACTCTCCGCCGTAACTATCGGAGCCGCCGCATCATAGAAACTGAGAGGTTTACCACAGCGCTTTTGTATCTCCTCGGCAAAATCATCGCTTGTCAGCGGTCCTGTAGCAATGACCGTGTTCTTTTCGGGGAACTGAGTAACCTCGCCGTTTATCACCTCTATATTCGGATGTGAGCTTATCATATCCGTAACGGCGTCGGAGAACTCCTCACGGTTCACCGCAAGCGCACCGCCTGCGCTGACCTTTGTAAGCTCAGCCGCCTTCATAGTGACAGAGCCCATATAGCGCATTTCTTCTTTCAGCATACCGCAAGCGCTCGCCGTATCTGCGCTCTTCAGCGAATTACTGCAGACAAGCTCGGCGAAACCGCTGTACTTATGGGCAGGAGAATATTTCTCCGGCTTCATTTCGCATAGTCTTACGCTGTAGCCTCTGTTTGCAAGCGCCCATGCAGCTTCTGTTCCCGCAAGTCCTGCGCCTATAACGGTAACTGTTGTCTTTTCCAATTTATATCTGCTCCTGTCAGTCGCTCTTTTTTTCTTCTTCGGCAGGACGGACATAATCGCAGCCTTCCTTGGCGCAATATACCTGTCCCTGCTTGCCGACCTTCTTGAACAGCGTAGAATTGCACTTGGGACACTTATCTGCAATAGGCGTATCCCAGGTCATAAAATTGCATTCTTTATAATTCTCACAGCCGAAGAACGGCTTGCCTTTCTTTGATTTCTTGGCGAGCATCTTTCCGCCGCAACGTGGACAGGTGCCGCCTGTTTCGTTTACGATACGCTTGGTATTCTTGCACTCGGGGAAGCCCGAACAGCCGAGAAACTTGCCGTAAGGTCCTATCTTTATCACCATAGGCTTGCCGCACTTTTCGCAGATGATATCGGTAGGCTCGTCGGGTATCTTAACCCTTTTTCCTTCCATATCCTTTTCTGCCTTTGTCAGCATCTTTTCAAATCCGGTATAGAACTTGCCGAGTACATCTACCCAATCGGCTTTTCCTGCTTCTATACGGTCAAGGTCGCTCTCCATCTGCGCTGTGAACTTTGCGTCAACTATTCGCTCAAAATGGCCTTTCATCAAATCGGTTATAACCGTACCGAGAGAGGTGGGCTTAAGCTGTTTTGCTTCACGCTCAACATAGTGTCTGTCAAGTATTGTCGCTATAGTGGGAGCATAAGTTGACGGTCTTCCGATGCCGTTTTCCTCCAGCGCCTTTATAAGACTTGCTTCTGTATATCTCGGAGGCGGCTGAGTAAAATGCTGGTTGCCTGTCAGCTCTTTAACCTTCAGCTTCTCTCCTACTTCAAGAGCAGGCAATGCGCCGCCTTCTTCTTCATCGTTATCCTTGCTCTCTTCGTAGAGCTTTGTAAAACCGTCAAACTTCACGGTATAGCCGTTTGCCTTGAACAGGCACTCGCCGCAGGTGATGTCTACAGACTTTGTGTCAAGCAGGGCATTCTCCATCTGGCTTGCCATAAAGCGCTCCCAGATAAGCTTGTATAACTTGTACTGGTCGCTTGTAAGCGCAGATTTTACCTTGTCGGGAGTAAGCGTTATTATCGTAGGACGGATGGCCTCGTGTGCGTCCTGCGAGTTATTCTTGGACTTGTATACTCTCGGCTTTGCAGGCAGGTACTCCTTACCGTAAGTGCTCTCGATAAGCTGTGCCGCTGCTGCCTTTGCTTCATCGGAGATACGCAGGCTGTCGGTTCTCATATAGGTTATGATACCTACAGCGCCCATTTCGGGTATCTCAACGCCTTCGTAAAGTTCCTGCGCCGCCTTCATTGTACGGCGTGCGTTAAACGACAGCTTTCTTGAAGCCTCCTGCTGTAAGGTCGATGTCGTAAACGGCGGAGCAGGTGTTTTCTTTCTGGTGCTGTTCTTTATATTGGTTATTACAAACTCGCCGTTGTCAAGCATTGCGAGAACTTTATCCGTTTCTTCCTTGCTGAGCGCCTTGAACTTTTCGCCCTTGACTTCGGTCAGCTTTGCAGGGAATGTTCTGCGGCTTGAAGATGAGAGGAACTTTGCGTCTATGCTCCAGTATTCCTGTGCCTCAAAGTTCTCAATCTCCTGCTCTCTGTCAACTATCAGTCTTACCGCAACCGACTGCACTCTGCCTGCTGAAAGTCCTCGTCTTACCTTTTTCCATAAGAACGGGCTTAACTTATAGCCTACTATTCTGTCGAGTATTCTTCTTGCCTGCTGTGCGTTGATAAGATCCATATCGAGCGTTCTCGGGTGGCTCATACCTGCCGCTATACCGCTTTTTGTTATCTCGCTGAAGGTAACTCTGACGGGAGCGTCGGGACTTATGCCGAGTACATGAGCAAGATGCCACGAAATAGCCTCTCCCTCACGATCGGGGTCGGTTGCGAGATAAACTATATCGGACGCTTTTGCGTCTTTTTTAAGCTCTCTTATAAGAACAGACTTATCTTTCTTATTTTCATATTGCGGCTCAAAACCGTGTTCTACATCTACTCCGAGCTTGGATTTCGGCAGATCACGGATATGACCTACAGACGCTACCACAGAGTAGTCCTTGCCGAGATATTTTTCGATTGTTTTCGCCTTTGCCGGCGACTCAACTATTACCAGATGGGACAAAGTGTTGTCTTCCTTTCACATATAGATGCGGCTGATATTCAGCCGAAAACTAATTAAAAATGATACAGTAGTTATATATACTATTCTTAAACTCTGCTGCGGTGCAGTTCCCACGCTATTACGGAAGCAGCAACAGATGCGTTCAGACTCTCTGCACTGTCTATAGGAATAAACAGCGATTTGTCGCTAAGCCGTTTTACCGTATCGGTAACGCCGTTGCCCTCGTTTCCTATGACAACGGCAGTCTTTTCGGGAAACTGCTCTTCTCCGAGTCTTACTGACCTGTCTGACAGCTCGGCGGAGTATACGGTAAATCCTCCTTCGTGAAGCAGAGTTATTGCCTGCTCGGTATCGGAAAAATAGATAGGGAGCCTGAAAAGCGAGCCCATTGCGCTCCTTACCGTTTTCGGAGCGAACACGTCGGCACATTCGCCTACTATTATTACTCCGTCTATAGAAAAAGCGTCGCAGGAGCGAATAATCGTTCCAATATTACCCATATCTTGCAAATTTTCCAATATTATAAACTGTCTGCTATTATCTATTGTACTTAAATTCAGAATTTTGTCAAGATGTCTTACCGTAATAAAAATTCCCTGAGGCGATTTTGTGTCGGAAATGCTGTCAGCCACTTCCTCGCTTATGGTTACTATTCGGCACTTTTCGCTGAGCAGATTTATTACATCGGGATACTTTTGTGCGGCATTTGCCGTAACAAAAGCAAGCTCGCCCGTTTCACAGCCGCTGTTTATTGCCTCCGCCGCAAGCTTTGCTCCCTCACAGGCGAAAAAGCCGGATTGCCTTCGGTATTTTCGCTGTTCGACCAGCTTGCGATATTCTTTTATATATGTGTTTTGTTTAGATGTAATTTCCATATTTCTCCTTAATATTCGGTATCTTGACTTTTGCCTGCTTGTATGCTAAAATTCTTTTATCCTTTGACGGATGAAGAAAGGATAACTTTTATGATTTTTTCAGAACTCAGTCTGATCGAAAAAGAAACAGGTCTTAGCTACGACGCCGAAACCGCAATCCTCAGCGGAGTCAAGAACGGCGTACCTGTAGCTGTATTCGACAATGACAAAAAGCACAGATTCGACATAGTCTGCGGTGCGGTACTGACCGACCGCAATTTAGGCAGAATATATACTATGGCTGAGCGCTTTCCCAAGAAGACTCTGCTCGGCGTTGAAAACAGAGACGGATGCGTCTTTATTTACTGCAAGGGATATAATCTTATGCAGGAAAATCTGACGATACTTATCGCCTTTTTGGAAAAACTCACTGCCTATGTTAAAAGCGAGATGCGAAGCACCACTCCTATAGAGATTTCAAAGGTACTTGAGCTTGAAGACTACGCTATTATTACCAAAAAATCCGCAAAAACCGCCCCGAAAGCGCGCAGCACCTCAGGCAAGAATGAAACTAAAGCTACCGTGAAAGGTATATTAGGCGGTCTTATCGGACTTATCTTAGGTTGTTCGATATTTGTGGTTTTTATTATGCTGTCCGACCTTATCGGATGGATAGGCGGCATTGTTATGTCGGCTGCCGTCGTTTCATTGTATACCGTGTTCTCTCACAAGCTGAAAACGATAGATTGCATCTTTACAGCTATACTTACTTTTGCCGGCTGGGTATTGTCAAACGGTTTCGCTTATCTGTTCCAGATTTTCCTTAAAGAACAGGAAGCGGGAGTACAGGTAAACATTTTCGGAATAATAGACAATCTGTCGCAGTATTCCCTGCAGTATTCAGACCTTACCGGAAATATGATAAACAGACTCTTCGTAACCTTTGTTTTTGTTGTGGCAGGTGCTATAGGAAGCTATCTGTTCTATTATAAGCATCACGGCAAGGATATGTATTGATTTTCAGCCGCAAGGATAAAAAATCACACGCCCATTTATATGGGCGTGTTTCTTTTCATTAAAGAGCAGCCTTTGCCTTTTCAACAAGTGCAGTAAATGCTGCGGGATCGTTTATAGCTATCTCTGAAAGCATCTTTCTGTTAAGACCGATATTAGCCTTCTTTAAGCCGTTGATGAAGGTAGAATAGTTTGTGCCGTTCATCTTGCAGGCAGCGTTGATTCTTGCAATCCAGAGCTTTCTGAAATCTCTCTTCTTTAAGCGTCTGCTGATATAAGCATACTGACCTGACTTCCAAACAGCTTCCTTAGCGGTCTTGAAGAGTCTGCTCTTGCCGCCCCAGTAGCCCTTTGCCAGCTTTAATGTTTTATTTCTTCTCTTGCGAGTTGCTAATGCACCTTTAATACGAGCCATCGTTAAATTCCTCCTATAGTGAATATTGCGCCGAAACGGTCGCAGTTAGTTTTTATTTGTAAGGTATGAGCTTCTTAACTTCTGCAACGTTCGTCTTGTCGCAGTATCCTGCTGCACGGTTGATACGCTTTCTCTTTGTAGCCTTCTGAGTCAGTCTGTGACGACGATTTGTCTTCTGGTACTTGACCTTACCGTTCTTGGAGAGGTTAAAACGCTTTTTAGCACCGCTGTGGGTTTTGATCTTGATCTTCTTTGCCATGAGTGGAATCCTCCTTATTTAGTTTCCGCCGTTTTGTCGGCGTCCTTCTTTGCTTTCTTGCCGCCTGCCGCAGTCTTGGGAGCTACAACTGCCATATAGTTCTTACCCTCAAGCTTTGCAGGCTTTTCACAGGTGCCGTACTCAGCAACAGTATCAAGAACTCTCTGCATAAGCTCCTCACCAAGATTTGCGTGTGAAAGCTCTCTTGCTCGTCTGTAACGAACCTTGATGCGAACCTTATCGCCGTTCTTAAGGAACTTGATCGCCTGATTAGCCTTTGTGTTAAAGTCGTTGGTGTCAATGTTAAGCGACATCTGTATCTCTTTAAGCTCAGCTTGTTTCTGGTTTTTTCTCGATTCCTTTTCCTTCTTGGACTGCTCGAAACGGAACTTGCCGTAATCCATAATGCGACAAACCGGAGGAGTAGCCTGAGGAGCGATAAGCACGAGGTCAAGATTTGCCTCGATAGCCATATCAAGAGCCTGCGCCGAAGACATAATACCGAGCTGCTCGTTGTCAGCCCCGATTACACGAACTTCTTTTTCGTTTATCTCTTCGTTGATGAGTTGTTCTTTTGTGCTGATTGTAAAGCACCGCCTTTCTGAAAACAAATTGTAATGCAAAACAAAAAGCGTGAAAAACTGCATTTGCAGATTCTCTCACGCTGTACAAATATTACAGACAGGGCTTGCCCGTCGGAAATTCTGTAATTACCGCATTGAGCAACCTTACGGCGCAAATGGGTGAGAGTGCTTCTCTGCTTTTGTTTTACAATTTAATTTACCGTATGATTATACACCATATTTTCCGACTTGTCAATAGGGAAAATGAAAAAATTTCACTCAGCAGAAATCTGTTTTTCCATAACGACAAATCCCTCGCCGTTTTTTCTTTCATAAGCATAATAATCTTCAATGCCCGAAAAGACTTTTTCTATGACGGGAGCGTCGTTTTCCCATATCTTATACTGTACAGGGACATATCCGCAGTCTATATAAAAGCGTTCAACATATCCGCATGCAGAGCCTACAGATACAGACGGTGCGCCGTAGTCTGCCGCCGCCTTTTCAAAAGCACTAAGCAGCAGCTTTCCGTATCCCTGCTTTTGATAATCGTATCTTACTGCTATGCCGTCAAGCATAAACGAATCGTCATCGGGATTCTCTACGCTTCTCAGCCAGCCGAATGCAACGCCTGCAACTTCGTCATCTTTAATAATCGCAACAAATCCTTTAGTAAAACGCTCAGAATAGCGTTTCATCTTCTCCTGACTGCTCCCGGGGAGGTACTCATTTACAAGAGCGAAAAAGCCGGCTTTTTGACTTGCTGATAACTCATTTATGGATTTTACCGATAATTCTTCCATCGTGTATAATCCCTCTTCATCTTACACGGCGTCCATACCGTAATTCTTTATAAAATCGTGATAGAATACTATCGCTCTTTCAAGCGATTCAACATTAATGTTCTCGTTTACGGCGTGTGCGCTGTTAAGCTGATTTCCAGTCATCATAAGCGGAACAAATCTCAGCACGCAGTCGCATATCTTGGTATAATGGCGTGAATCTGTGCCTGCAAGCATTACATAAGGTATTTGAGGAATATTGCCGAAGGTTTCTTTTACACGCTTTTTTACATATTTATACGCATAGCAGTTCATATCTGCCATAGGCGCTATATCAAAGCCTGTCAGCATTTCCATAGATATGCCGAGCTTATCGCAGATTTTGCCGAGCTTCTTATATGATTGCGGCAAAGGCTCGTGCACCATAAACCTGCAGTTTGCGGTAACGCTTGCCGTTTCGGGTATCACATTCGCACCCTTGCTTCCCTCAGCCATAGTAAATACGCAGGTAGTCTTTACCACCGCGCCTGCAGGACCGCCTATCCTGTGCATTATGTAAGGCGCTATCGGTGCAAACAGCCACAGATTACCGTACAGAAAACGGTGTCTGAAATGATGCATATACGGTGCCATAGCCTTGTACTGTACTCTTGCAGGCTTTGTTATCCGCTTTTTGAAAGGGTTTTTGTGATCTATTATATACATCAGCTTTGACAGCCTTGAGAACGGATTGTTATTGAACGGAACGCTTGCGTGTCCGCCTCTGCTCTTAGCGGTAAACTTTATGTTGGCTCTTCCCTTTTCGAGTATGCCAATCATAGCGTTATGAGCTACCATTCTGCCCTTAGCCGAGTCCTCATACGCCATAACAGAACCGCCCTCGTCCATGACAAGATCGAAATGTATGCCTTTTTCGTAGAGGTATTCAACGGTTTTTACCGCTCCGTCGCCTGTTATCTCCTCATTGTTCGAGCTTGCCACATATACATCGCACAAAGGTGTAAAGCCTTCTTTTATAAGCTCCTCTATACTTTCAAGAATAGCGCATAATGCGCCTTTTGTATCAACAGTGCCTCTGCCCCATATCTTTTTCTCGGCAATTTCTCCCGAAAAGGCGTCGTACTTCCACTTTCCGTCGGCAGGAACAACATCCTGATGTGACATAAGGCATATAGGATTTCTGCTGCTGTCTTTTCCTTTCCATTTGAAAAGCAGAGCGCCGTCTATATCGGTACGCTCGCAGACACGATGAATGTTAGGGTACAGCTTTTCGAGCAGATCGTGAAACCTGTATATCTGCGTCTTATCGGTATTTCCCCGTATGCTTACCGTAGGAACTTTTATTATCTCTGATAAATGAGCCGCATGAGTATCGGTATCTATGCCGTCTTTATAAGTATCAAACGGCTTGTCATCCGCAAAATCTTTTTTCATCACGACCGCCCTTACTGCCGCAACCAAGACAAGCACGGCAAGCAGAGCCAATATTCCGCCGAATATATACAGTACAACTGCTAACGCTTCCACAACTATTTCCCTTTTCATACAAAATATGATACAGCACCGTGAAGGCATTATAAGCCTGCGGTGCTGTCAGACTGTCGATAAACCCACGCACCGCAAAAATGCAAGACTTACTTATGTGTAT
>CAMEKR010000018.1 GCA_945921515.1 uncultured Clostridia bacterium
GACGCTCCCATGTATATGTGTGGGAGCGTCTTCGACATAATAAACAAAAAAGAGGTAAAAAGAAATGAACAAAAAGATAAGCATACAGAAGCTTGCGATAGCAGGAGTTCTTATTGCGCTTGCGGTAGCACTCAGCGGAATCTATATTCCTATAGGAGCGTCAAAGTGCTTTCCTATACAGCACCTTGTAAATGTAATTGCAGGCACGATTCTCGGTCCCTGGTATGCCGTAGCAATGGCATTTATCACATCGCTGATAAGAGTAATGATAGGCACAGGCACGCTACTTGCTTTCCCGGGAAGTATGGTAGGTGCGCTCTGCTGCGGCCTTGCGTTCAAATACATCTTGCCTAAGCTTTCATTTGCAAATCGTATCCCGATAGCATTTTTAGGCGAGATAATCGGCACAGGCATACTGGGAGCTATGGCGGCATATCCCATTGCGGTATTTGTAATGGGCAAAGAGGCGGCGCTGTTCTCCTATGTCATCCCCTTCGGTATAAGCACGGTAGGCGGTGCGCTTATTGCGTCGATACTGATGTTCACGCTTGCAAAGACGGGAGCGCTTAAATTTATGCTGAGGATGGGAGATAACGAGAAAAAGGCTTAGCAATAATCACTTCTACCGCAGAGATTCTCTGCGGTTCTCTTTTTTTCGTATTTTACAGCTTTTTGACATTGATTTTAGCGGCGGCAAGTAGTATAATTATATAAAAACATAAAAGAACAAAAGAAACAAAGAGAAAAAGAGGTAATAAGGATGAACTGGGCAATTATCCAACAGGTTGTCATTATGGCTTTGCTTGCAGGCGTCGGCTTTGCCTGCCGCAAGCTCGCACTGCTTGATGAATCCTGCACTAAAAAACTGTCTACCATAGTGCTGAATTTTTCAACGCCTATGGTAATACTCGTATCTTATCAGAAACCATTTGATCCGGATACGCTGAATACGCTGATGATATCGTTCCTTATAGCGATAATAAGCTATGTTATAGCTTTTGTGCTTGTTCCGCTGATAGTCCGCAGTAAGAATAAAGACGGTCAGGTCGTGGAGCGTTTCAGCTGTCTGTATTCAAACTGCGCCTTTATGGGAATCCCGCTTATTCAGGGAGTGTACGGAGCAGACGGTGTGTTCTGCCTAACCGCATATGTCACAATGTTCAATCTTTGTGCGTGGACTCACGGCGTAGTTATGATGAAGGGCGGAAAGCCCAATATAAAGCAAATGCTTAAATCTCTGCTGTCGCCTTGTATCATAATCACCGTATTGGGCATTATCCTCTTCTTATGCAACTTCACTCTGCCAAGCTTAATACTCGAAACAGCACAGCACCTTGCAGTAATAAATACTCCTTTGGCAATGATGATAGCAGGCTCGACCATAGCTACGGTAAAACTTATACCGGCGCTGAAAAAACCGAGACTGTATTACACCTGCTTTGTAAAGCTTATTCTGCTCCCTGCATTGCTCACGGTAGTGTGCCTTGTTTTAAGGATAGACACCACTATAGCAGGAGTCAATATCCTTGCTACCGCCTGTCCTGCGGCAGCAATGTGTACTATGTTCTCACTTCTTTATGACAGGGACGCAGGCTACAGCGCTGAGATATTTGCTGTCAGCACCATATTGTCTATGGTTACTCTGCCGCTGACGCTGGTGTATTATACCGCACTTGCGGGAATTTTTATGTAAATTAAATTAAGGAGCAACGATATGATAACCGAATGTGCCGGACTTGTTGACTCGCTCAGAGAGAAAGCTCCGCTTATTCATTGCATTACAAACTATGTCACCGCCAACACCGTTGCGAACGGTCTGCTTGCGGCAGGCGCTTCACCGGTTATGGCGGACAGTCCTCTTGACGCCGAAGAAATTACGGACAAGGCTTCCGCCGTACTTTTCAATATGGGTACTCTCAGCAAGGACAGGCTGAGAGCCATGCTTATATCCGGTCAGAAAGCCGCCGAAAAAGGCAAGCCTGTCGTTCTCGATCCCGTTGGTGCAGGTTCGGCAGGAAATCGCCTTAGCAGCGCAGTTCAGCTTCTCAGGCAATACCGTTTTGCCGCAATAAGAGCAAATGCCTCCGAGATATCTGCGCTTTTATCCACAAGTGCAATAAATATGAAAGCGGAAAAGGGTGTTGATAGCGCCGAAACTACTCTTGAGGATAAGATAACGCTTGCCGTAAAAGCTTCAAAGCGTTTCAGTTGTACGGTAATGGTAACAGGCAGTACCGATGTAATAGCAAGCGGCAACAGACTTGCGCTTGTATCAAACGGAATACCCATGATGAGCAAAATAACCGGTACAGGCTGTCTTGCTTCGGGCCTTGTGGCGGCGTACTGCGCTTGCTGTACCGACAGCTTTGCTGCGGCGGTCACGGCGGCGTCGGTTATAGGAACGGTGGCTGAGATATCATCGCAGAGCGCAAAGGGGACAGGCTCTCTTTATGTCGGTATGCTTGACGCTCTGACAAATATAGATAGTGCGACCTTCGCACAGTATGCAAAAATAGAATTTTCGGAGGTATAACGATATGTCGGCAGATATTGAAAAAGTGCGTGAGTTTTTTGAGAATGACCGCTTTGCGGTAACAAACGGAGCATATATTGATGAGATAGGCGATAAATCTGCTGTTGTCAGTATGGCGATAGAGTCAAGACATCGCAACGCTGTCGATACCGTTATGGGCGGCGCTGTATTCACGCTTGCCGACTTTGCTTTTGCTGTAGCGGCAAATCATGAAAAGGTCGGAACTGTTTCGCTCAGCGCCAATATATCTTTTCTTAAAGCGTCAAGAGGAAGTAAGCTGATTGCAAGAGCCGAGTGCGTGCGTGACGGCAGAACGACCTGCTATTATCGTGTTACGATAACCGATGATACAGGCGCGCTTATTTCAGAAGTGACAATAAACGGATATAAAACAAACTGAATCCGATTATCGCAGATTTAGACGGAAGATTGCGGTTAAGTCAGATGTATAAAATAAGGGACTGTTGCGGCGAGTGTTGCAACAGTCCCTTATATTTATGTCTTTATTACTTCAGCTTCGTTCCGCATTTAGCGCAGAATATATCATCGACGCCGTTTTCTGTCGAGCAATTGGGACAGATATTCTTTGCCGGCTCTGTTTTTTCAGCCGTAAGATTTGCTCCGCAGGCTTTGCAGAAACGGGCGTTTGCCGCTATCGTTGCCGAGCATACGGGACACTGTGCGCTTGCAGAAGCAGGTTGCTGAACAGTTTAAACTGTTAACATTCCCACTTTTGCTCTTGTCAGAGCTGAAGGGCGCATCGGTTTGCGTTTTGATTGGATACCCGTATACTATTATAATATATAAAGGGGCGGATTTCTTTGCAAATACGCTTGCAGGCCGTAGAGATGTTGTGAAATCCGTTTTTGTTTTCATATCGTATAAAGTCAAAAACATAGTGACATATATAAAAATATTTGTGCAAAATCACCACAAAATTCAAAACTTCAAATTTGGGCAGATTAACAAAAGAAATTACAAAAATATCCATACATAGCCCCAAAATTAACTAATTACAAAACGGTAACAAAAAGGTTACAAAACGGTAACAAAAATTTGTTGTGCATTTTCACCAAAAATGTAGCTCTGAATCTATTTGACATTTCTAAAAACGGCAATTATAATTGTTTAGAGCTCAGAAAAGAGCCGATAATAAAGCGACAGTGGGTAGTCTCAGGGAGAGATTGCCGTTCACGGTGAATAGTGACAAAATGATATAGAAAGATTTTTAGGCCGTGAAACCGTATGGGCACTGCATACAGAGATATGACTACGAAAGGCGGATATATGTTTCCAAGATTCAGAAACACCGGACTGACAATACGCATATCAAAGAACGCAGCACTTAAGATACTGCTGATATTCGGCAGCATATTCGGTGCATTCCTTATGACAGGTCTGCTTTATTTCAGAAATGATGTACAGATAATTGACGAAGGCGAAAAGCGTATTGTTTATACGGTGAGTGCAGATCCTTATGAGATACTCAGAGAGAACCATATTAATCTGGGTGCTTACGATAGGATCGAATTCAGCGGTTTTGAGGATTCCGACACAGCGACGCTTAAAATTGACAGAGCATTCGGCGTTGATATCCTCACAGAAGGGAAAAAGACAGCAACTGCGTACAGCGTAGACGCAACGGTCGATGAGCTTCTTGAGCAGGCGGGAGTAAAGCCCGGCGAATATGATAAGGTCACTCCCTCGGGAAAGACAGTCATAAGCGAAGGTCAGTCGATAACTATCACAAAAGCATACGATGTAAAGATCACAGCAGACGGAAAAACGGTCACGGTAAAGTGCCTCAATAACAAAGTATCGGAGCTTCTTGACAGAGCGGGTATTACGCTTGGCAAGCACGATATGGTGAGCGAGGAGCTTGGTACGGTTATAACCGAGCCTGCTGAAATCAAGGTATCGAGAGTCGAGATAAAGACCGAAGTACAGGAAAAGATAATTCCTTATCAGACTTCTACCGTTACAAGCAACATCCTTGCTATCGGTGAGAGTGAAGTACGCACAAAGGGCGTAAACGGAAAGACTACCACCACAACGATAACAACCTACATTGACGGAGTCAAGACCGATGTCAAGAAGGAGACAAAGGTAGTGACCAAGAAGGTCGATGAGGTTATCGCAGAGGGTGCGGCAATTGTAACTCCTTACTGCAAGATAGACGACACATCTATCGTTCTTAAAAACGGCAGACCTGTCGATTACGAATATATCGTATCGGGCAAGGCTACGGCGTATACAGCTCCTGACGGCGCATATACCGCAAGCGGCAGACTTGCCGAGATAGGTACGGTTGCAGTAAACCCCAATGTCATCCCCTACGGCTCCAAGCTGTATATAGTAGGACAGTATGACAACATCTGCTACGGCTATGCCATTGCTGCAGATACCGGCGACGGTATGATGGACGGCTCTATCCCCGTAGACGTATATATGGGCAGTACGGAAGAGCACTACGGCGACGCTTGTGCGTGGGGCCTGCAGTATGTGGATATCTATGTCATAGAAGTCGGAAACGGCTAATAGAGAGCATACATTAAATTTAACAACAACGGCTGTCGGTGCAATAGTGCCGGCGGCTGTTTTTTATAGCTTTGGTATTTTTGTGAATAATCCTGCCCGATATGCAAAAAATACCTTTCGTTAAATTGCATAAAAAAGCGGCGTATATAGCTGTAAATTTCTACACAGCAAAATGCAAAAAAAGCTTGTATTCCGCATTGGAATGCTGTATAATAATTCTTGCGCGTGAATGCGTACTGCGATGATATGCTGTGATGTCTGAGGTTGCGGTTTTACCGGTAATTCAGACGGAGTATGTCCAGTGAATGGGCGAAAACGGCTTGGCTATGCGGTTTTCGAGGTTTCTATAGAGAAGACGGATCGTTCTCCCGTTTATGCGGGAAGGGTCAGCAAAAGGTTGATACCCCCGTGGGAAAAGATCCTGTTTTATATGGAGACATACGAAACACCCGGCACGGTATGTTTTAAAACAGCCGTAAGTCGTATCTTTCCCCCGCAAATATTCAGAAAGGGAGAAACAAAATGGCAGTTAAGGAAAAAGTGAGAATCAAGCTCAAGGGCTACGAGCACGCAACAGTAGATGCAGCTGCTGCAAAGATCGTAGAGACGGCTAAGCGTACAGGCTCAAGAGTTGCAGGACCTATTCCGCTTCCCACAAACAAGGAAGTTATAACGATCCTGAGAGCTGTACACAAGTACAAGGACAGCCGTGAGCAGTTCGAGCTGAGAACTCACAAGCGTCTTATCGACGTTATCCGTCCCACCAACAAGACGGTTGAAGCTTTACAGAACTTAGAGCTTCCCGCTGGTGTGGAAATGACTATGGAAGCGTAATCCATAGCGAGTTATGTTGGCGACAAGTCAACCAATAACCTTCGGCACCGGAAACCCTGAAAAATATCGGTGTCGGTGGTCATGTCGGGAAACCGACCAATAACCTAAACAGGAGGATTTAAACCATGACTAAAGGTTTAATCGGAAAGAAAATCGGTATGACACAGATTTTCGACGAAGCAGGAAAAGTAGTTCCTGTTACCGTTATCGAAGCAGGTCCTTGCGTTGTAACACAGCTCAAGACAGCTGAAAATGACGGCTATTCAGCAGTACAGCTTGGTTTCGGAGATGTATCTCCCAAGCATGTAAACAAGCCTATGACAGGTCACTTCAAGAAGAATGACCTCCCCTTCAAGAAGACTCTCAAGGAGTTCAGATTTGACGACATAAGCAACGTAAATGTCGGTGACGTTCTTAAGGCTGATGTATTTGCAGCAGGCGATGTTATCGATGTAAGCGGCGTTAGCAAGGGTAAGGGCTTCCAGGGCGCTATCAAGCGTCACAATCAGCACAGACTCAAAGAGACTCACGGTACAGGTCCTGTAGTTAGACAGGCAGGTTCTATGGGCGCTTGCTCATCGCCTTCGAGAATATTCAAGGGCAAGGGCATGGCAGGTCACATGGGTGCTGAGAACGTAACTGTTCAGAATCTCGTTATCGTTAAGATCGATGCAGAAAACAATCTTATCGCAATCAAGGGTGCTATTCCCGGTCCTAAGGGCGGAGTTGTGTGCATTACCGATGCGGTTAAGAAAGCGTAAGGAGGAGGATCATCATGGCAAAAGTATCAGTTTATGATATGACAGGAGCTGTTGTGTCCGACCTTGAGCTTAATGACAACATCTTCGGTATCGAACCGAACACGGTTGTTATGCACGCAGCAGTGGTAAACTACCTGGCAAATCAGCGTCAGGGTACTCAGTCTACACTTACAAGAACTGAAGTAAGCGGCGGCGGAAGAAAGCCTTGGCGTCAGAAGGGCACAGGTCATGCAAGACAGGGTTCTACCAGAGCTCCCCAGTGGACACACGGCGGTGTTGCTTTAGGCCCCAAGCCCAGAAGCTACACATACTCTTTAAATAAAAAGGTAAAGAGACTTGCATTAAAGTCTGCACTTTCCGCAAAGGTGCAGGAGAACAGCATGATAGTCGTTGATTCTATCAAGGCTGACGAATTCAAGACAAAGACAATCGTTAATATGTTAAAGGCTCTCAGCGCAGACAAGGCACTCATCGTGCTCAACAGCGTTGATGAAAAGGTTATCAAGAGCGCCGCTAACATCCCCGGCGTTAAGACAACTCAGGCTAACACTCTTAACGTATACGACATCTTAAAATACAACAAGTTCATCGTTGTTAAGGATGCCGTTGCTACTATCGAGGAGGTGTACGCATAATGGCAAAGCTCGCTTATGACATCATATTAAAGCCCATCATCACAGAGAAGAGCATGGAGATGCTCGCTACTCAGGGCAAGTACACTTTCAAGGTTGCTAAGGACTCCAACAAGATCGAGATAGCTAAGGCTGTCGAGGCTCTCTTCCCCGGCGTAAAGGTAGCTAAGGTTAACACCGTTAACTGCCGTGGCGTAATGAAGAGAATGGGCAGAAACGAAGGTTACACACCTGCTTGGAAAAAGGCAGTTGTAACTCTCGCAGAAGGCTCCAAGACGATCGAGTTCTTCGACGGAATGATATAAAGGAGTGATATAAATGGCTATTAAGACTTATAAACCTGTCACCCCCGGTCGCAGAGGCATGACTGTTACCGATTACAGCGTTCTGTCAAAGGTTGAGCCCGAGAGAAGCCTGCTTGAGTCACTCAAGAAGCACTCCGGCCGTAACAGCTACGGCAGAATCACCGTAAGACACAAGGGCGGCGCACAGAGAAGAAAATATCGTGTAATCGACTTTAAGAGAAACAAGCTCGGTATGGACGCTGAGGTTATGACTCTTGAGTACGATCCCAACCGTTCGGCATTTATCGCACTGGTTCAGTATGAAGACGGCGAGAAGAGATACATCATCGCTCCCGACGGCCTGAATGTAGGCGATAAGGTAAGAAGCGGCTCAGACGCTGATATCAAGCCCGGCAACGCACTTGCACTGGCTGACATCCCCGTAGGTACCGTTATTCACAACATTGAGCTTTATCCCGGCAAGGGCGGACAGCTTGTTCGTTCAGCAGGCAACATGGCTCAGCTCATGGCTAAGGAAAACGGATACGCACTGCTCAGACTCCCCAGCGGCGAGCTGAGAAATGTTTCCGATAAGTGCATGGCTACTATCGGTGTTGTATCTAACCTCGACCACGAGAATGTAAACTACGGTAAAGCAGGACGTGTTCGTCACATGGGCGTAAGACCTACAGTAAGAGGTTCTGTAATGAACCCTAACGACCACCCCCACGGCGGTGGTGAAGGTAAGTCACCCGTTGGCCGTCCCGGACCTGTTACCCCCTGGGGCAAGCCCGCTCTCGGTTATAAGACCAGAAAGATCGGCAAGAGCACAGACAAGTTCATCGTTAAGAGAAGAAACAGCAAGTAATAACTACTACAAGTCGTTGTTAATAAGTGCGGCGTTTGCGCTGAGCAGTAAAAGTCCGCCGCATATTAACTTGCAATCCACTTGAAAGGAAATTATACAATGAGCAGAAGTATCAAGAAGGGACCTTATGTGCAGGAAGCGCTCATGAAGAGAGTGCTCGCTATGAACGAAGCAGGTGAGAAGAAGGTTCTCAAGACCTGGAGCCGTTCAAGCACAATATTCCCTGATTTCGTCGGACATACATTTGCAGTACACGACGGCAGAAAGCATGTTCCCGTATATGTGACCGAAGATATGGTAGGCCACAAGCTGGGCGAATTCGCTCCTACAAGAACCTATAAGGGTCATGCAGGAAGCAAGACTACTAAGTAAGGAGGAGTAATCAATGGAGGCAAGAGCAGAACTCAGACAGGTTCGCATATCTCCCCGCAAGGTTGGCGTTGTTCTTGATCTTATCAGAAACAAGCCCTGCGATATGGCTATGGCGATCCTCAAGCACACACCCAAATCAGCGAGCGAGCCTTTACAGAAGCTCCTCAAGTCAGCAATGGCTAACGCAGAGAACAATCACAACATGGATGTATCCAAGTGCTATGTTTCAAGCTGCCATGTCGGCGCCGGCGTTACTTTAAAGAGAATCAGACCTAAGGATCACGGAAGAGCGCATCGTATTCTCAAGAGAACTTCCAACATCGTTCTGGTTGTAAAAGAAGCTGAATAAGGAGGAGTACAATGGGACAGAAAGTTAATCCGCACGGTCTCAGAGTCGGAGTTATCAAAGATTGGGATTCCCGTTGGTTTGCCGGAAAGGCAACTTTTGGCGATACACTCGTTGAAGACTACAAAATCCGTGACTATATCATGAACAAGAGAATGCTCACAAGAGCAAACGGCGAAAAGTCCGACCAGCAGCTTTCAAGAGCAGCAGGTATTGCTCAGGTAGAGATTGAGCGTTCAGCAGACGGCAAGGTAAAGATTCACATTCTTACAGCTAAGCCCGGTATGCTCATCGGCGCTAAGGGCGCAGAGATCGAGAAGCTCCGTGCAGAGATCTCCAAGATCGCAGGCGGCAAGGATGTAAACTTAAATATCGTAGAGGTTAAGAACCCCGATATGAATGCAAAGCTCGTAGCTGAGAACATCGCAATGCAGTTAGAGCAGCGTGTATCTTTCAGAAGAGCTATGAAGAGCTGCATCGGCAGAACAATGAAGTCCGGTGCAAAGGGTATAAAGACAATGGTAAGCGGCCGTCTCGGCGGTGCTGAAATCGCAAGAAGCGAGAGCTACCACGAAGGCACTATCCCCTTACAGACATTAAGAGCAGACATCGACTACGGTGTTGCAAGAGCTAACACAACTTACGGCGTTATCGGTGTTAAGGTTTGGATCTACAAGGGCGAAGTTCTCAAGGGCGAGATTCCCGCACAGAGAACAGCAGAAAAGCCCCGTCGCAGAAACAACGACAACAGATCACGCAGACCCAGAGTTGAGAAAAAAGAGGGAGGTAACGAATAATGCTGCTTCCGAAGAGAGTAAAGTACAGAAGAGTACAGAGAGGTCGTATGACCGGTAAAGCAACACGCGGCAATGTAGTCAGCCACGGCGAGTACGGCTTACAGGCACTTGAGCCCGCTTGGATCACATCCAATCAGATCGAGGCTGCCCGTATCGCTATGACACGTTACATCAAGCGTGGCGGTCAGGTTTGGATAAAGATATTCCCCGACAAGCCCATCACAGAGAAGCCTGCCGAGACCCGAATGGGTTCAGGTAAAGGTTCACCTGAGTACTGGGTAGCCGTTGTTAAGCCCGGCCGTGTAATGTTCGAGATCGCAGGCGTTCCCGAAGAGACTGCAAGAGAGGCTATGCGTCTTGCTATGCACAAGCTTCCCATCAAGTGCAAGTTCATTACTAAGGAAACAGGAGGTGAGCAGTAATGAAGGTTAAAGAAATCAGAGAGTTATCGGAAATCGAGCTCGACAAGAAGCTCGTTGAGCTTAAGCAGGAATTATTCAACCTCCGTTTCCAGCTCGCCGTTAACAAGCTCGATAATCCTACAAGAATCGGCGCTGTTAAGAAGGAAATAGCAATTGTCAAGACAGTTCAGCGTGAGCGTGAGCTGGCAGCTGACAACAAGTAAGAGAGAGGAGGACTTTACTTTGAGCGAAAGAAATTTAAGAAAGACCAGAGTAGGTATGGTTGTTAGCGACAAGATGGACAAGACCATAGTTGTAGCAATCAAGGACAATGTCCGCCACCCCCTCTACAAGAAAATCATCAAGCGTACGATCAAGCTTAAGGCGCATGACGAGAACAACTCCTGCGGAATCGGCGACAAGGTTGAGATTATGGAGACCAGACCCCTTTCCAAGGATAAGAGATGGCGTTTAGTAAACATCATCGAAAAGGCTAAGTAATTTATTACTTTAAATTTATCGGAAGGAGAATAAATCCATGATTCAGATGCAGACACGCATGAAGGTTGCGGATAACACGGGCGCTAAAGAGCTTATGTGCATCAGAGTACTCGGCGGTACACGCAGAAAGTACGCTAACATCGGCGATGTAGTAGTTGCTTCCGTTAAGAAAGCAAGCCCCGGCGGCACTGTTAAGAAGGGCGATGTTGTTAAGGCAGTTATCGTTCGTTCAGCAACAGGCCTCAGACGCGATGACGGAACATATATCCGTTTCGATGAGAACGCAGCCGTAATTATAAAGGAAGACAAGAACCCCAGAGGTACTCGTATTTTTGGGCCCGTAGCCAGAGAGCTGCGTGAAAAGGACTATCTTAAGATCCTTTCACTTGCTCCCGAAGTATTATAATCCGGAGGTCGTAAATGAACACATTACACATCAAGACTGGCGATAACGTTCAGATCATGTCCGGCAAAGACAAGGGCAAGCAGGGCAAGGTACTTGAAGTATCTCCCAAGGAAAAGAAGGTTATCGTTGAGGGCAGAAACCTCGTAACAAAGCACGTTAAGCCCAGAAGACAGGGCGAGCAGGGCGGTCTTGTAAAGGCTGAGGCTCCTATCTATGCGTGCAAGGTAATGCCCGTATGCCCCAAGTGCAGCAAGCCTACAAGAGTAGGACACAAGGTTGAGGGCGACAAGAAGGTAAGAGTTTGCAAGCACTGCGGCGCTGAGCTTTAATCAGACGCCCCGAATTACGGCAGAAAGGTCGGATAAAGTAACTTCCGGCTGCTGTCGCTAAAGGAGAAATAAACGATATGACAAGAATGAAAGCATATTACAGAGAAACAGTTGCTCCTGCTCTTTTCAAGAAGTTCGGCTACAAAAGCATGATGCAGGTACCGAAGCTCGACAAGATCATCATCAACGTTGGTTGCGGCGAAGCTAAGGAAAACGCTAAGGTAGTAGACGCTATCATGAGCGACCTTATGCAGATCACAGGTCAGAAGCCCGTTATCTGCCGTGCTAAGAAGTCAGTTGCTAACTTCAAGCTGAGAGAAGGCATGGTTATCGGTGTTAAGGTAACACTGAGAGATGAAAGAATGTACGAGTTCCTCGACAGATTCTTCAACGTAGCTCTCCCCCGTGTTCGTGACTTCAGAGGTATCAATCCCAACTCGTTCGACGGCAGAGGCAACTACTCGACCGGTATCAAGGAACAGCTGATATTCCCTGAGATCGAATACGACAAGATCGACAAGGTTCGTGGTATGGACATCAACTTCGTAACCACCGCTAAGACCGATGAAGAAGCAAGAGAGCTGCTCTCACTTATGGGCGCTCCGTTCGCTAAGTAAGACAAAGAAAGGAAACTATCAACTATGGCAAAGAAGTCAATGATTGCTAAACAGCAGCGTCCTGCAAAGTTTTCTACACGTTCTTACAACAGATGCAAGATATGCGGAAGACCTCACGCTTATATGCGTAAGTTCGGTATCTGCAGAATCTGCTTCAGAGAGCTTGCTTATAAAGGACAGATCCCCGGCGTAAAGAAATCCAGCTGGTAATTTAAGAACAAATTTTCAAGGAGGAAGTAAGTAATGCAGATCACCGATACTATCGCAGATATGCTGACAAGAATTCGTAATGCTAACTCTGCAAAGCATCCGACAGTTGACGTGCCCGCTTCAAATATGAAGAAGCAGATCGCACAGATACTCGTTGATGAGGGTTACATTAAGAATTTCAAAGTGATAGATGACGACAAGCAGGGCGTTATCAGAATCACCTTAAAGTATACTGAGAACAAGTCGCAGGTCATTACAGGTTTACGCCGTGTAAGCAAGCCCGGACTTAGAATTTACTCAAACAGCAAGGATATGCCCAAGGTTATGAAGGGCTTAGGAATTGCTATCGTGTCTACCTCTAAGGGTATCATGACAGACAGAGAAGCACGCAAGAACAACGTTGGCGGCGAAGTGCTCGCTTTCGTTTGGTAATTAAGGAGGAACAGATATGTCAAGAATAGGTAAAGCTCCTATAGCTGTTCCTGCCGGCGTCGAAGTAAAAGTAGACGGTTCCACAGTTACAGTAAAGGGACCCAAGGGCACGCTCACAAAGGAGTTCAAGCCCTCCATGGCTATCGCAGTTGACGGCGGATTCGTAACAGTAAGCCGTCCCGACGATGAGAAGGAAAACCGTGCACTTCACGGACTGACAAGAACACTTATCCACAACATGATCGAAGGCGTTACAAACGGCTTCAAGAAGGAACTGGATGTTAACGGTGTCGGCTACCGTGTTCAGAAGCAGGGTAAGGATCTTATAATGAACCTCGGATATTCACACCAGGTTGTCGTATCCGATACAGAGGACATCAAGATAGAGTCTCCCGCACCTAACAAGATCATCATCACAGGTATTGACAAGCAGAAGGTTGGTCAGTTTGCTGCCGAAGTAAGAAGCAAGCGTCCTCCCGAGCCTTATAAGGGCAAGGGTATCAAGTATACCGATGAAGTGATCCGCCGCAAGGAAGGTAAAGCAGGTAAGGGTAAGAAATAAACCGCAAGGGGTGAAAAATAAATGGTAAAAGTAATAGACAGCAAGAAGAGCAGAATCAAGCGTCGCAAGCGTATCCGTGCTAAGATCAGCGGTACTGCAGCTTGCCCCCGTCTCAGCGTTTTCCGTTCTGCTAAGCACATTTACGCTCAGATCATTGATGATGAAGCAGGTAAAACCCTTTGCAGTGCATCTACAATGGAGAAGAGCTTTGAAGGCTTCGGCGGCAACGCAGAAGCAGCTAAGAAGGTTGGTCTTGCACTTGCCGAGAAGGCAAAGGCAGCAGGTATCAGCGATGTAGTATTCGACCGTTCCGGTTATGTTTACCACGGAAGAGTAGCTGCACTCGCAGACGGCGCTCGTGAAGGCGGACTCAACTTCTAATCAGTTCAGGCAGGGTCACCTAAGACCCGTAATAAAAACAGGAGGACAAGAATTTGGCACTTTTAGATGCAAGCAATTATGAGCTTTCCGAAAAGGTTGTTGCTCTGAACCGTGTATCCAAGACCGTTAAGGGCGGACGCATAATGAAGTTTTCCGCACTGGTTGTTGTTGGTGACGGCAACGGTGTCGTAGGCTTCGGTATGGGTAAGTCAAACGAAGTTCCCGACGCTATCCGCAAGGGCCTTGAGGACGCTAAGAAGAACCTCGTTAAGATCTCGTTAAAGGGCACAACGATCCCTCATGAAATAGTAGGAAAATTCGGCGCAGGCGCAGTTCTTATGAAGCCCGCCCCCGAAGGTACCGGCGTTATCGCAGGCGGCCCCGTTCGTGCTGTCGTAGAAATGGCAGGTATCAAGAACATCCGTACTAAGTCGCTTCGTTCCAACAACCCCTGCAACGTAGTAAGAGCTACAATGGCAGGTCTTACAGCGCTGAGAGATGCACAGCAGGTAGCTGAGCTCAGAGGCAAGACTGTAAAAGAGATCTTAGGTTAAGCTTTTACTTTGCAGAAAGGACGGAAACCGAAATGGCTTTAAAAATCAAGCTGGTTAAATCGCTGGTTGGCCGCAAGGACAGCCACATCGCAACAGCAGCCTCTCTCGGACTCCGCAAGATCGGCGCAGAGACAGTTCAGCCCGACAATGCGGCAACAAGAGGCAAGATAAAAGAAATTTCTTATTTAGTTGAGGTTACTGAGGAATAATTCCTTACACCTTACAAAAGTTAAACAAGCACATTAACAAATAGGAGGTGTAACAATTGAAGCTACACGAATTATACCCTGCAGCAGGTGCAACAAAGGAAGTTAAGCGTATCGGACGCGGACACGGTTCCGGTCACGGTAAGACAGCCGGCAAGGGCCACAAGGGCCAGTGGGCTCGTTCAGGCGGCGGTGTAAGACCCGGATTTGAAGGTGGTCAGACATCACTTGCAAGACGTATGCCTAAGAGAGGCTTTAACAATATCTTTGCTACAGAATACACTGTTGTAAATGTAGCCGATCTCGAAGCTCGCTTTGAGAATGGCGCTGTTATCGATACAGAAGCTCTGATCGAAGCAGGTCTCGTAACCAAGGTATTAGACGGCGTAAAGATTCTCGGCAACGGCGAAGTTACAAAGAACTTCACAGTCAAGGCCGCTAAGTTCTCTGAGTCTGCAAAGGCTAAGATCGAGAATGCCGGCGGAAAGGCTGAGGTACTGTAATGTTTCAAGTCTTTAGAAACGCGTGGAAAGACCTCGCACTTCGAAAAAAGATTTTATTTACATTGCTCATAATAGTTATATTCCGCTTAGGTGCGGCTATCTTCGTTCCTTTCCTCGATCCCGCTGCTATCAAGGAGCTGGTCGGAGAAGGTACAATCCTTAATTATCTTGATGTTATGACCGGTGGTTCGCTCAGTAACGGTACGCTGTTTGCTATGTCGATAACCCCGTACATCAACGCCTCGATCATAGTTCAGCTGCTCACAGTTGCAATTCCTGCACTTGAGCGTCTGAGCAAAGAAGGCGAAGAGGGACGCAAAAAGATAAACAAGATAACGAAGTATGTAGCTTTGGGCATTGGATTGTTCCAGGCGATCGCATTCTACATCGGACTTCGTAATGTCAACGCTGTTCGCTACACGAACGGATTTGACGGAGTCCTCGCAGCAATTACAATCGTTGCTTGCTTTGTAGCAGGTGCATCCCTTATTATCTGGCTCGGTGATCTTGTCAGCCAGAAGGGTATCGGCAACGGTATCTCGATGATACTGTTCGCAGGTATCATATCAAGAACACCCGATATGATAATAAAGCTGATAAATCAGATCTCGGTACAGCCGCAGAACTGGTTCTTTGTTCCGCTGATCCTCGTAATTTATATTGTAATGATAGCTTTCGTTATCCTTATGACAAACGCAGAAAGACGAATCCCCGTTCAGTACGCAAAGAGAGTAGTCGGCAGAAAGATGTACGGCGGTCAGACAAACCACATTCCGATAAAGGTAGCTATGGCAGGCGTTATGCCTATCATCTTCGCAATGTCGATAATGTCGCTTCCTTCGACAATCGGATTCTTCTTCGGTGTGACCGCAACTTCGGGACACGTGTTCTGGAGCGACTTTATCGCTTTATTCAGCACAAACAACATTGTTTATGCTATAGTTTACTTCTTCCTTATCATAGGCTTCAACTACTTCTATATTGCTATGCAGTATAATCCCGTACAGATTGCCAATGATTTAAAGAAGAACAACGGCGCTATCCCCGGTTATCGTCCGGGCAAGCCCACATCGGATTTCATCCACAACTCACTTTCAAAGGTTACTCTGGTAGGTGCAATATTCCTTGGTATCATCGCAATATTCCCTATCATATTCCAGAACCTCACAGGGCTCACCGGTCTTTCACTCGGCGGTACGACAATTCTTATCGTTGTAGGTGTAGCTCTTGAAACAGTCCGTGCACTCGAGAGCCAGATGATGATGCGTCATCACAAGGGCTTCCTCGAATAAGAGAAAGGAAATTATAATGAATCTTATTTTCTTAGGCGCACCCGGCGCAGGTAAAGGAACACAGGCAGAAGTAGTCTGCGAAAAGCTCGGCATACCCGCTATTTCAACGGGTAATATGCTCAGAGAAGCTGTAAAGAACGGCACACCCGCAGGTCTTGCAGCTAAAGAGTGTATGGACAGAGGCGACCTCGTTCCCGATGATGTCGTTATCGGCATATTAAAGGACAGAATCGCTCAGGATGACGCAAAGAACGGTTTCATACTCGACGGCTTCCCGAGAACAGTAGCTCAGGCTGAGGCTCTCGACGCAATGGGCGTACAGATCGACAAGGTAATTGAGATCTCGGTTCCCGACGAAAAAATCATCGCAAGACTTTCCGGAAGAAGAGTCTGCGAGGGCTGCGGCGCTTCTTACCATGTAGACTTCAAGCCTACAAAGGTAGAAGGCAAGTGCAACCTCTGCGGTGCAAATGTTGTTCAGCGTATTGACGACAAGCCCGAAACCGTAGTTGCAAGACTGAAAACATACTATGAGAAGACAGCTCCGCTCAAGAATTACTATCTGAGCAAGGGCAAGCTCATAACCGTACAGGGACAGGAAGAGATCGCTAAGACCTCAGAGCTCACTCTTGCGGCAGTTGAGGCAAAGTAATGATCCAAGTTAAATCGGCAAAAGAAATTGAAATAATGAGGAAGGCAAACGAGATAGCTGCCGAAGCTCTTATCGTTGCGGGCAATGCAATAAAGCCCGGAATGAGCACATGGGAGCTTGATAAGATAATACATGATTTTATCGTATCAAAAGGCGCTGTCCCCTCGTCACTCGGATACGGCGGTTTTACAGGCAGTGCCTGCATATCGCTTAATTCCGAGCTGATACACGGAATCCCTTCCAAAAAGAAGATCATCAGAGAGGGCGACATCGTTTCTGTGGATGTTACCGCTGAGATCGATGGTTATAACGGAGATAACGCCTACACCTTCAAGGTCGGCAAGGTACCCGAGAGAGCAGAAAAGCTGCTCAGGGTAACCGAGGAGGCACTGTACGAAGGAATCAAGGCGGCTCTTCCCGGAAACCGTATCGGTGATATTTCCAATGCCGTACAGACTTATTGTGAGTCAAGAGGCTACTATGTAGTCAGAAAGTTCATCGGTCACGGTATCGGACACGATATGCACGAGGACCCCGAAGTTCCGAACTTCGGCAAGGCGGGCAGAGGTCCGAGACTTGTACCGGGAATGACTATCTGCATCGAGCCCATGATAAATGAATCAACCGCCGAGGTCCGCATACTTCCGGACAAGTGGACGGTAGTAGAAGCGAACGGAAACTACAGCGCTCACTTTGAGCACACTATCGCAATAACCAACGGCGAGCCGATCATTCTCACGGAAAGCTCGCTGCACCACCCGAAGAATTGACGGAGGGCGTATGAACACAACGGTTATTGCAGCCGGCATGGTTGTAAAAAGCATGGCAGGACATGACAGCGGAAGCTATTATGCGGTCATGCGGGTGGATAACGGCTATGCGTACATTGCCGACGGCAAGCTCCGCAAGGTCGAATCTCCCAAGAAGAAGAATCCGCTGCATCTGCAAAAGACCAAAGCGGTCATAGATGTTACGGATATCACAAACAAAAAACTAAGAACTGCTTTAGCGGTCTTTAACCGTGAAGCAGAAAACATCGCCGAGGAGAGTGACTGGCTTGTCTAAAGAAGATGTAATCGAGGTAAGCGGCAAGATACTTGAAGCGCTTCCTAACGCAACGTTTCAGGTCGAACTTGAAAACGGACATAAGATACTGGCTCATGTAAGTGGCAAGCTGCGAATGAACTTTATTCGTATCTTACCCGGTGATAAGGTAACAGTCGAAATGTCACCGTATGACCTGACAAAGGGCAGAATTACCTGGAGAGCCAAGTAATCTGCACAAAAAGCCTGCGAGCGCTTAAGCTCGCCTTTAACTTAAACAGTTAACCTACAGGAAGGATGATATTAAGATGAAAGTTAGACCTTCAGTAAAGCCTATGTGCGATAAGTGCAAGGTAATCAAGCGCAAGGGCAAGGTTATGGTAATCTGCCAGGAACCTAAGCATAAGCAGAGACAGGGTTAAGCCCTAATTTAACAGGAGGAAAAAGATATGGCAAGAATTGCTGGTATCGACCTGCCGAAGGAGAAACGTGTAGAGATCGGTTTGACATACGTTTACGGAATCGGCAGAAAGACAGCTAACGACATTCTGGCAAAGGCCGGTGTAAACCCCGACACCAGAGTCAAGGATCTTACCGATGAGGAAGAAACTAAGATCCGTGATGCTATAGAGCAGCTCGGCGTTGCAGTAGAAGGCGACCTCAGAAGAGAAGTAGCCCTCAACATCAAGCGCCTCGTTGAAATCAACTGCTTCAGAGGCACTCGTCACCGCAAGGGTCTTCCCGTTCGTGGTCAGCGTACAAAGACTAACGCAAGAACAAGAAAAGGTCCTAAGAAGACTATTGCTAATAAGAAGAAGTAATCTTCACGAAAGGTGGTAAAACAATGGCAAAGGCAACCGCTACTAAGAAGCCTGTAGTACGCAGACGCCGTGAGCGCAAGAACATCGAAAACGGTGCAGCTCATATCCAGTCTACGTTCAATAACACGATAGTAACTATTACAGACCTTCAGGGTAACACTTTATCATGGGCATCTGCCGGTGAGATGGGCTTCAGAGGCTCAAGAAAGTCTACCCCCTTCGCAGCTCAGACAGCAGCTGAGACAGCAGCTAAGGCAGCTATGGAGCACGGTCTTAAGACTGTAGAAGTTTTCGTTAAGGGCCCCGGCTCCGGACGTGAAGCAGCTATACGTGCATTACAGGCAGCAGGTCTTGAGGTAAGACTTATCAAGGATGTTACTCCTATACCTCACAATGGATGCCGTCCTCCCAAGAGAAGACGTGTATAATCAAAGCCGAGTGTAGTTTACTCGGAGTCGCGGAAGGGAAACCTTCAGAAACGATATTTATTTAAAAAACGGAGGTACTGACAAATGGCAGTAGACAGACAGCCGGTCTTAAAAAGATGTAAGGCATTAGGCATATCCCCTATGGTACTGGGATACAGCAAGGAAACAAACCGTCACGCAAACGCAAACAACAGAAAGAAAGTATCCGAATACGGAATGCAGCTTAAGGAAAAGCAGAAGCTGAAATTCATCTACGGCGTACTTGAGAAGCAGTTCTATCACTACTATGAGATGGCTGTTAAGATGGACGGCGTTGCAGGCGAAAACCTCATCAAGATTCTTGAGTCAAGACTTGACAACGTTGTATTCAGAATGGGTATGGCTATCACAAGAAGAGAAGCAAGACAGTTAGTAACACACGGTCACTTTACCGTAAACGGCAAGAAGGTTGATGTTCCTTCTTACAGAATCAAGCCCGGCGATGTTGTTGCAGTCAGCGAGACAAGCAAGAAGAGCCCCAAGTTCGCTCAGATCCTCGAACAGACAAACGGCAGAATAGTTCCGTTATGGTTGGACGCAAATAAAGAGGCTATGACAGCCAAGGTAACTCGTGAATTTAACAGAGAAGAACTTGACTATGAGATAGCTGAGCACCTGGTTATCGAGTTATATTCAAAATAATCTTGCAAAGCAGGAATGCGAAAACTCTTTCGTACCATGGACAGCATGGTGCGTATCGGTTATTTTTAATTTACAATTCCGTACTTTATATGCGGAGGGCAATACCCGTCAAATCGTAATTTAAAATTAACCGGGCGGTTCCCCCTCAAAAAGGGGGATGCAGCCCGTTCGTACATCGTTAACCCGATGAAACATCTGACAAACTTGTGGGAGGGTAAACCAAATGCTTGAAAAAATCGAAAAGCCTGTGATCGAGACCGTTAAGTTAAAGCCCGATGGAACCTATGGTATGTTTACACTTGAGCCTCTGGAATGCGGCTACGGCAACACGCTTGGCAACAGCCTTCGCCGTGTACTGCTCTCATCGCTTCCGGGCGTTGCGGTAACGTCAGTCAAGATTGACGGCGTTCAGCACGAGTTTTCGACTATCCCCGGTGTAAAAGAGGATGTTACTGAGATCATCCTTAACATCAAGGGTCTCATTGCAAAAATGTATGGCGAATGCCCGAAAACAGTTTATATTGAAGCTGAGGGTGAGTGCGATGTAACTGCCGGCGATATAAAGACCGACAGTGAGATCGAGATCCTCGACCCCGGTATGCATATAGCTACTCTCGGCCCCGGAGCAAAGCTCTATATGGAGATCACGCTCGATAAGGGCAGAGGCTATGTGTCAGCCGAAAAGAACAAGCAGCAGCTTCAGCCGGTAATCGGCATAATTGCTGTCGACAGCATTTATACACCTGTATTAAAGGTGAATTATACAGTTGAGAACACCCGTGTAGGACAGCGCACCGACTATGACAAACTCATCTTAGAGGTTTGGACAGACGGTACGATTTCTGCAAAGGAAGCAGTCTCATACGCCGCTAAGCTTCTGGTAGATCATTTACAGCCGTTCGTTGAGCTGTCAGATGAAGCTATACAGCCTGAGCTTATGGCAGACAAGAGCGAGTCACAGAAGGACAAGATACTTGAAATGACTATCGATGACCTTGACCTTTCGGTTCGTTCATTCAACTGCTTAAAGCGCGCAAACATCAATACCGTCGATGACCTGATAAGCAAGTCACAGGGCGATATGATGAAGGTCAGAAACTTAGGCAAGAAGTCGTTTGAAGAAGTCAGAGCAAAGCTCCAGTCTTTAGGCTTTGATCTTGCAAGCGACGATGACAACAACTAATAAGTACTTTCAATATATCTGAAAGGAGAGATTTTCCATGGCAGGTTCAAGAAAACTGGGAAGAACCAGCGATCACAGAAAGGCTATGCTCAGAGGTATGGTAACACTGCTTCTTGAAAAGGGCAAGATCGTTACTACAGTTGCAAGAGCTAAGGAAGTTCGCAGCGCAGCTGAAAAGATGATCACTCTCGGCAAGGCCGGCACACTGCATACAAAGCGTCAGGTTTACGGTTACATCACTAAGGAAGATGTAGCTAAGAAACTGTTTGATGATATAGCACCCAAGTACGCTGACAAGAACGGCGGTTACACACGCATCATCAAGATCGGCCCCAGAAGAGGCGACGCAGCAGAGATGGCTGTTATCGAATTAGTATAATTTGATACAAGGATAGCTTCACATCTACGGTTATGTGAAGTATACAAAGAATTACAGAGCGGCTCCCGATAGCAATATCGGAAGCCGCTTCGGCTTGTCGAAAAATACTTTTCCGACAAGCTTTCGCCCACCGTCAAGGTGGGCATTTCTGTTATCCGTTTATACAGTATTGATATATCCGGCTATAATTACCTATAAGAAGTTCACTCGGTTTCACATTTAAGAGATGATAACAAGTCGGTAGGTTATCAACAAATTTTGCTTGAAATACGGGTGGATTTATGATAAAATAAAATAAGTATGTTATAGGCTATCGGTGAAAGATAGCAGAAAGAGGTACAAATTGGATACATTCGGCGAACAGCTTGTAAAAAAGAAAACGACCGGCTCGGACTGGGCTAAAAGAATAGGTTTGTCGGTTCTGGGACTGGTGGTAGCCACCTTACTTATGTGGCTTTCGCTCTTCACGGGATTTATGGTGCTTATGCTTTTATCCGTAGGAACACTTTTCGGACTTGTATGGCTGCTTTCGGGCATGAGCTATGAGTATGAGTATATACTCACAAACGAAGACCTCGATATAGACAAGATTATCGGAAAAAGAAAAAGGAAGCGCCTTATAACATTAAAGCTTAACACCGCCGAAGAGTTCGGCATATACGACGGCACAAACGGCGAAAATGCCGAAGCTACGGTTATTGCTTCCGACGGAACGAACATCAACTCATATTATCTTATCGCAAAGCATAAGACTCACGGCAGAACTATGCTTATATTCTCACCCGATGAGCGTATGGTAGGAATGATACTGGAAACGCTTCCTTATAAGGTAAAGCAGGAGGCAAAGCAGAAAATCGGTACTAACATCGCAAACACAGAAGAGGAGTAATAATTCTGAATCGTAGATACGGAGGATAAATGGCAAAGGTACGGATGATATCCGTTTATATCAAAAAAAGCATATATGTAATTGCGGCTGTCTGCATAGCTTTAGCTCTATCCGGTTGCGGAAGCGTAGATTTAAGAATGTATGATAGCAATAGCTCAGAGGAAAGCACGACCTCTGCACCTGTAGGTACGACTGCACCCGAAACCAAAGCGCCCGAAACGACCTCTGCGGTTGCTGTACTGGAGCCGACAGAGACCTACAGAGACGATTTTGTCAGATGCGAAGCGGCAATATGCTATGACCTTACCGAAGAGAAGATATTGTACGCAAAAAATGCTGACGAGAAGATATATCCGGCGAGCACAACAAAGATACTTACCGCACTCACCGCAATAGAATATACCGCACCCGAGTATGTGTATTATGTCGGAAGCGAGCTTGACCTTGTAGCGCAGGATTCAAGTATGTCGTGGATAGCGCAGGGTTCAAGCCTTTGCAGGAACGAAATACTCACAGCTATGCTTGCTCCGTCGGGAAATGACGCCGCATATTGCATTGCCGCAAATGTTGCAAGAAAGATATACGGCGAGGAACTCAGCGATACAGAAACGATAGACTATTTTGCTGTGCTGATGAACGATTATGCCAAGAAGCTTGGCGCAGAAAACACTCACTTCACCGTCCCCGACGGATATCACGACGACGACCATTATACGACAGCGTCGGATATGCTGAAATTTGCGATAGCGGCTGCACAAAGCAAAACGATATGCGATATCACTTCACAGCCGCTTGCGGTAGTTTATGACGAGCAGGGCGGTATTCACAGCTGGGATAACGGAAATATCCTTCTGACCGATACCACCATTCCTTATGAAGTATACGGAATGAAAACGGGATACACAGACGAGGCAGGCTTCTGCTTTGTGGGCTATGCCGGTATGGACGGCAAGAAGATAATCACGCTGACATTCAACTGTGAAATAAAGAACCGCTATGCCGATACAAAAAAGCTGATGGATCTCGGCTTTGGTTTGTATGACAAGGATTATGATTATTACAGCTTGCCCACAGATACGGAACAGGAAGATTAAATGAAAATATTATCCATAGAAAGCTCTTGCGATGAAACAGCTGCAGCTATAACCGAAAATGGCAGAAAAGTAATTTCATCGGTAATTGCAACGCAGATAGACGAGCACAAGCTCTACGGCGGAGTAGTGCCTGAGATAGCTTCACGCAGGCATTGTGAGAATATAACGGGAGTATGCGAAGAAGCACTCGGAAAAGCAGATATGAAGCTGAGTGACATTGATGCGGTTGCTGTAACAAACGCACCCGGACTTATCGGTGCTTTGCTTGTAGGTGTGAATTTTGCAAAAGGAATTGCACTTGCGGCAAACAAGCCACTTATAGCGGTACACCACATAAAAGGTCATATAGCGGCAAACTACATATCACACCCCGACCTTGAGCCTCCGTACCTGTGTCTTGTCGTATCGGGAGGACACAGCCATATAGTTAAGGTAAACAGCTACACAGAGCTTGAAACTGTAGGAAAAACCACCGACGACGCCGCAGGAGAGGCATTCGACAAAGCGGCAAGAGCGATGGGCTTTCCGTACCCGGGCGGCGTTCATATCGACAGAGCCGCAAAGCAGGGCGATATACAACAGTACAAGCTACCCAGACCGGTCACCAAAAACGAATATGATTTCAGCTTTTCCGGTCTTAAGACAGCGGTAATAAATCTTATACATAACAACGAGCAGAAGGGTATAGAAACGGATGTAAATTCGCTTGCCGCCTGCTTTCAGGATACTATCACATCGATACTTACCGATAAATTCATGGCGGCGGCAAAGGCGCTCGGATATAATAAGCTGGCGCTTGCAGGAGGCGTTGCCGCAAATTCTATGCTCCGTGAAAAGCTCGCAAAAGCGGCAAAGGACAGCGGTAAGGAATTTTTCGTGCCGGATATCTCGCTTTGCGGAGATAATGCCGCAATGATAGGCTGTCAGGGTTACTACGAATATCTTGCAGGCAATACGGCAGATATGTCCCTTAACGCTTACGCTACCAAAAAGCTCCATATGCTCTAAGCGCCGGCTGCGCCGGAGGCAGTTCCGCCTCGTCAGAACAAGCTCCACTTGCTCCGATTATTTTGCTTCGCAAAAAATCAGTCGCCCGTTCCGCTGTTCTTCCTC
>CAMEKR010000019.1 GCA_945921515.1 uncultured Clostridia bacterium
GATAAGCAATTAGTATTTTTAATAAGAAACTGCCGTGGGCGAATGCTCACGGCAGTAAATTATAATTAATGGAGATAAAAAGATGAGGTTTTATGACATTTCCGGAAAAGAGATATCATCAGATGATTTTGTCAGTATGTATGCTGACAGCTATTATATCGGAAACGAAAAACTGTGCAAAAGGACACCTCAGAGCAGTACGTACACCGAACAGGAAATAGACCGCATACTGTGTGAGGGAATAAAAACACCACTTGATGTGGTACATATACTTGCGTGGAAGTTAGGAAAGATAAAACATAAGCAAAGCACAGACAGATTTGTTTACGCAAAGGACTGGGTTGGTGCAGAGTCATTCAAGGTATATCGTTATAAAAAAGAATTTGATATAAAGACGGTCAGCTGTCATATTTCCGATAATATAGAACGGCTTGAGGCACAGGCTGAAACCGATCCGCAGGGAGTGCTGAACGAGCTGAAAGCTCTCGGTACAGATGGAATAGGTACAGTATATCTTGTAACGCTGTTGTATTTCATATCAAGAGGAAAATATCCTATCTATGACCGATTTGCAAAAATTGCTGTCGACGCTATTATCGGTGACAAGAGACCGGGCGAAGCTATCGTATATAAGGATTTGCCGGACAAAAAATCAAAGGCGTTTGACACGCTTTATGACGAGTATTTACTTGATTATTCGAGAAATTTGTATTCGATTTTTAAGGATGAATACAAAGAAAACAGAGATATCGACCGTGCGCTCTGGGTGTATGGACATTGCTTTTCGCAAAATAAAGGCAACGGTTAATGTTTAATAATGAAGGCTTACAGAAACTGCCGTGGGCGAATGCTCACGGCAGGATTTTTTCACTTTTTATCCGAAACCAGCCTGTTCAGCGGTTTATCCGTCAGTTTACCGAACAGCTTCACCGTCAGTCCCGTGCAGAGCGCCGATATCAGCGTGCCTTCTCTTGTGCCGACTATCTGAAAATTAAAGAAGAACAGCGACAGTATTACAGCTAAAAGAACACAGCTTATATCAAATGCTATCTTTATATTGCCGAAATCCTTGTGCGTAACATCGGCAATCGCTTTTACAAAGGCTTCACCCGAGTTCATTATCACATTTGCGCTGACCGAAACCGAAACGCCGAAGCCGAGTATCACCACTCCGACAATTACCGATATCAAGCGCATTATGTAGCTGTCGGCAGGTATGAAGCTTACTATCCACATACCAAAGTCCGTGAAATAGCCGAACAGAAACGACAGCGGTATCTGTAAAAGCTGGATAAGCTTGAAATTCTTCCTCAGTATAAGTATCTGACCGAGGATAAGAACGCAGTTCCAGATTATAAGCCATATTCCGATAGTGAAAAAGTCAAACCTGATGCTCATTATATTTGCAACCGAGGATATCGGCGAAACGCCGAGTTCTCCGTGCTTTGTGAATGCAACTCCCAAAGCGGCGATAAACAGGCTTATTATAAACAGAATATATCTTTTTACGGTTTCTTTTTTTGACACGGTAATGCTTCCTTTGTGCGTATACAGAGGATTTTTCGGCGGAATCGGGTGAGGGGGCTTGCAATCTGTGGTTATGTTTTCTAAAACAACATTGAGTCCCGCCGTCAGCGAGCTTAAGCAACGCTCAAACTGTTTTAAAGGCGGAACTGGGTGCGGCGGCACGCCGCAAGGTCGGAATTGGGTACAGCGGCACGCCGAAAATGTTTTTGATAAAGCAAAACATTCATCCCCGACCGTTCACCGAACCTACGAAAAACGCTATCGTTATTAAAGGTCGGAATTGGGTACAGCGGCACGCTGTGCGACTCGCCGAAAATGTTTTTGATAAAGCGAAACATTGCACCCCGACCGTTCACCGAACCTACGAAAATCACTATCGTTATTAAAGGTCGGAATTGTCAGTGGCGACTCGCCGCGCTATATCTACCGTTTCCTTAGCGTCCTTTGCGTAGAAGTCTGCACCTATCTTTTCTGCGTATTCGGGGGTAAGCACCGCACCGCCGACTACTACCTTGCAGTCAAGATTGTTCTCACGGATAAGCTTTATCGTTTCTTCCATCGACTTTAAGGTGGTGGTCATAAGTGCACTCAGTCCGACGAGCTTTACATTGTGATTTCTCACCGCGTCAACCACCGCCTGATATTCCACATCCTTACCAAGATCTATTACGGTAAAGCCGTAGTTTTCAAGCAGTACCTTGACTATATTCTTTCCGATATCGTGTACATCGCCCTTAACGGTAGCAAGCACTATCTTGCCCTTGCTTACCGTCTCGGAATTGTTCTTAGCAAGATGCGCCTTGATAACATCAAAACAACTCTGCGCAACGCCTGCAGACAGTATCAGCTGAGGGAGGAATATCTTGCCCGTTTCAAACAGCGTGCCCGTCTTGTCAAGCGCAGGGATAAGCCTTTCATTTATTATGCTCATCGGCTCGTTGTCGGTAAGCAGCTGTTCGGTCAGCTTTGCCGCCTCTGCCTTAAGACCGTTGTCTATGGCATATTCAAGCGTGATATCCGATGTTGTCGGCTTTACTGCGGCGGCAGGCGTATCACTGCCATAAGCGGCAATGTACTCTGCGGAGTTTATATCAATAGCCTTAAGCAGATTAAACGCTCTTACCGTGCCGGTCATAGCGGCAACATTGGGATTTATTATCGGCAGATCAAGGCCGTTTTCAAGCGCCATCGCAAGGAATATGTGATTGAGCAGTTCACGGTTGGGCAGACCGAAAGATATATTCGATACTCCCAGCACCGTCTTTACACCGAATCTTTCCTTGACTTCACGGACAGCCTTAAGCGTTTCGTTTACGGCAAGCTGTTCTGCGGAAGCGGTAAGCGTAAGACAGTCTATAAGGATATCCTCTTTGGGTATGCCGTACTGCTCACAGCGCTTGATTATCCTTTCGGCAATAGCTACACGCTGCTTAGCCTTCGGCGGTATGCCGTTTTTGTCAAGCGTAAGCCCGACTACTGCGGCGCCGTACTTCTTGACAAGCGGCAGAACGCTCTCAAGGCTCTCTTCCTCGCCGTTTACCGAGTTTACTATCGGCTTGCCGTTGTATACACGAAGCGCCGCTTCAAGAACTTCGGGAATAGTTGAGTCTATCTGCAAGGGTACTCCCGTAACGCCCTGAATGCTCTTGACCGCCTTTATCATCATAGCTTTTTCGTCAATATCGGGCAGTCCTACATTGACATCAAGTATGTCTGCGCCTGCGTTTACCTGTTCTATCGCCTGACCTAAGATATAATCAATATCATCGTTTATAAGCGCCTGCTTGAACAGCTTCTTGCCGGTGGGGTTTATACGCTCGCCGATTATGCGGGGACGATCCACCGCAACGGTTTTTGTTCCGCTGCAAAGCGTGCATATTCTGTCTGCTTTCTTGTGAGTATATTTTCTGCCCTTTACCTTGTCTGCGGTACGGCGGATAAACTCGGGGGTAGTACCGCAGCAGCCGCCTATTATTGCCGCGCCGAGCTCGGCTATTTTAACGGCATATTCGCTGAACTCTTCAGCATCGATCGAATAGCCGCCTGTGGCAGGATCGGGCAGTCCTGCGTTAGGCATAACGATAACGGGGATATTCGACTTTTCGCAAAGCTCCGTTATTGTGGGCATAAGCTCCTTGGGGCCAAGCGAGCAGTTTACGCCGACTGCCGAAACGCCCAGTCCCTCGCACAGCAGTATCTCCGACAGTACGGGACAGCCTGTAAAGGTGCGCCCGTTTTCTTCAAAAGTCATACTGCATATTATAGGCAGGGAGCAGTTTTCCTTTGCCGCAAGAATTGCGGCTTTAAGCTCGTACAGGTCGGTCATCGTTTCAAACAGAACAAGGTCTGCGCCTGCGTTACTGCCTGCTATGACCTGCTCCTTGAAATATTCATACGCCTGCTCAAATTTAAGGCTTCCCGTAGGCTCAAGAAGCTGTCCTATAGGACCTATATCAAGCGCACAGAAGACAGGCTTACCGCTTTCTTCTATCGCTTCTTTGCAGTTTTTTATTCCTGCCGTTATTACTTCGTCAACGCTCTTGCCGCTGTGGCTGAGCTTATACGCATTTGCGCCGAATGTGTTTGCCGAAATTATATCAGCGCCTGCGTCTATATAGCTGCGGTGTATCTCTTTGAGCAAAGCTTTGTCGGTAAGGTTCAGCAGTTCGGGAGTTTCTCCCGTCTTAAGTCCCTTCGCCTGAAGCTGTGTGCCCATAGCACCGTCGAAAATGAGCAGACCTCTTTCGGCGAGCAATTCTTTAATTTCCACAGTGTCCTCCGCTTTTTCTGAATTTACATTTATCTTTCATATTACAGCTTTCACAGCCTCTGCTCTTGCGCTCAACTTCGCCGTCTGACAGACCTATGAAGGCTGTTACCGATTTTGTCGGAATCATCATATTGCTGTCGTTTACCGTGAGCCCTATCCTCTTTTGCGCATTGAGAATCGATAGCAGGCTGTATTGGATATCAAGCGGCAAATCGCCGTAGCCGGGTGAAAATCGCCAGGTACGGCTGTTGCACTTTACTTTTTCAAATATCTCCGCTTCCGCCTTGTCGCAAACCTGCTCAACAGCGGCGCTGGCAAGGCTGTCTGTTGTTACGGCGCTCGCCATATCCGTCACCTGAAGCTGTCTTAACAGCACATCAACGCCTTGTCCCAATGTAGCGCACATAAGCACTATGCGGTTACAGTTTTTAAGATGCTCTGCGGCGTCATTGCCTCTCAGTATAATATTGCTGTCGGATATCCTTACGCCGCCCAGTTCAAAGGCTATCGGAAAAACTTCATAAAGATACTTCGGTGCGGCGGCGCTTATCAGCCGTTTTTCGCACTCGTCAAGAAGCGATATCATACGCTCGTTGTCGATATTCTCCTTACAGCCGAGATAGCGCAGAGCCTCTTTTTTATCTATAGCGTCAAGCGTCATAATAAGTCCTTTATGCCGTTATATATACGGGTAGCAACTGCGGGATTGTTCATCGCATAAAGGTGTATGCCCTCTACATCGTTAGAAATAAGGTCTACTATCTGGTCGATGGCATAAGCTATACCCGCACTGCGAAGCGCTTCGGGATCGTTCTCATATTTCTGCATCATCTTTACGAACTTTGAGGGCAGGCTTGCTCCGCACATCGTCACCATGCGCTCTATCTGCTTTTTGTTGGTGACGGGCATTATTCCTGCGGAAATGGGAACGGTTATCCCTGCTTCTCTTGCACGCTTTTCAAAATCGTAAAAGCAGGAATTGTCGAAGAACAGCTGTGACACGAGGTGTGAAGCGCCCGAGTCGGTTTTTATCTTCAGATTCTTTATATCGTCTTCTGCTGAAACTGCGTCAACATGGGTTTCGGGATAGCACGCTCCCGCAATGTCAAAACCGCCCTTTGAGGCAATGTATGCCGTAAGGTCGCTTGCGTGGGGGAAATCGTTCTTCGGCTCTTCGTCGGGCTTTGTATCGCCTCTCAGGGCGAGGATATTCTCAATACCGTTGTCCGCAAAATCACTCAGCATAAAGTCAACATCGTCACGGGTGCTGTTTATGCAGGTGAGGTGAGCCATAGGCTCAATGCCGTATTCCTTCTTGATATGCGAAGCTATCTCGCAGGTGGAACGGTTGGCACGGTTTCCGCCTGCACCGTAGGTAACGCTTATATATGCAGGCTCTATAGCCGCAAGCCCCTCTATCGCCTTGTATACCGTTTCAATAGGGAACGACTTGTTAGGGGGGAAGACTTCAAGCGAAAAAACGGTCTTTCCTTTTGTGTATAGATCTTTTAATTTCATTAGGGATTCTTTCCTTATAATATGTTTCTTATCTTACCGTACTGCCGTTGGGAGTATCTTTGTCAAGGAATACTACCTGCACCTTGTCTCCTGCGTCGCAGGCAAGGAGCATACCGTTGCTTTCTTCTCCGCAGAGCTTTGCGGGAGAGAGATTTGCAACAAAGATTATCTTCTTGCCGATAAGCTCCTCGGGAGCGTAGTATTCCGCAATGCCTGATACTATCTGTCTGCCGCCTCTTGCGTCGTCAACCTGTATCTTAAGCAGTTTTTTGGATTTCTTTATCTTTTCGCAGGCGGTGATCTCGCCGGTTCTGAGCTTGACCTTTGCAAAGTCCTCTATCGTAATTATTCCCGCTTTGTCAAGGTCTTCGTCCTCTTTTATTGTAACCGCAGGCTTCATCATTTCTTCAAGCGCAGTTATCTCCGTCTTGATATCTATTCTCGGGAAAAGAACTTCGCCTTTTTTTACCGTTACATCTGCCGCAAGTACGCCGAAAGTGCCGAGCGTATCATATGCGGTATTTTCTGCGGTTGCACCTATCTGCTCCCATACCTTAGGCATTGTAACAGGCATAAAGGGGTAAAGCAGAGAAGAGCATATTCTTACCGTTTCAAGTAGATTGTAAAGTACAGTAGCAAGACGGGGCTTGTTCGCTTCATCCTTTGCAAGCACCCACGGAGCAGTTTCGTCAATGTACTTGTTGGCACGGGATATCACCTTGAATATCTCCTCGAGCGCCTTTGAAAGCTGAGCCTGCTCTATAAGCGGAGTTATCGTTGCACATAGCGACTGTGCCATACCGATAAGCTGCTCGTCAAGTGCGTCTGCCGCCCTGTCGGCAGGGAGTGTGCCGCCGAAGTATTTGTCAACCATCGCAACCGTTCTTGAAACAAGGTTGCCCAGATCGTTTGCAAGGTCGGCGTTTATTCTTGTAAGCATAAGCTCGTTTGTGAAGTTGCAGTCACTTCCGTAGGGCATATCACGCAGTATCTGATAGCGTACAGCGTCAACGCCGTAACGCTCTGACAGTACAAACGGATCGACTACATTTCCCTTTGACTTGCTCATCTTGTCGCCGTTGAAGTTTATCCAGCCGTGACCGTAAAGGTGCTTAGGCAGGGGCAGGTCGAGCATCATCAGGATTATCGGCCATACTATAGAATGAAAACGCACGATTTCTTTTGCGGTCATGTGCATATCGGCAGGCCAGTACTTGTCAAAGTCGTCAAACTTGCCGTTTTCATAGCCAAGAGCGCTGATATAGTTTGAAAGAGCGTCTACCCAAACATATACAACGTGTCCCTCGTCAAAGTCAACCGGTACGCCCCAGGTAAAGCTGGTTCTCGATACGCATAGGTCTTCAAGACCGGGCTTTATGAAGTTGTTTACCATCTCGTTTACACGGCTTTTAGGCTGGAGATAGTCGGTCTCGGTGAGGAATTTTTCTACCTTGTCGGCAAAGTCCGAAAGGCGAAGGAAGTACGCTTCCTCGTTTGCTTCGATAACCTCTCTGCCGCAGTCGGGGCACTTGCCGTCTACAAGCTGGCTCTCAGTCCAGAAGCTCTCGCACGGAGTGCAGTATTTTCCCTTGTAGGTTCCTTTGTAGATATATCCCTTGTCGTACAGCTTGCGGAATATCTTCTGTACCGTTTCTACATGATAATCGTCGGTAGTTCTGATAAAGCGGTCATAGCTTATGCCCATAACCTCCCACAGACGCTTGAAGTTTGCAACTATCTCGTCAACATACTCTTTGGGAGTAATGCCTTTTTCCTTTGCTTTAAGCTCGATTTTCTGTCCGTGCTCGTCTGTGCCGGTCAGGAACATTACATCATAGCCCTGCATTCTCTTGAAGCGTGCGATAGTGTCGCAGGCTACCGTAGTATAACAGTGTCCTATGTGAGGATTTCCCGAAGGGTAATATATCGGGGTAGTAATATAGTATCTTTTGTCCATTTTAATATTCTCCTTGATTGATATTTTTTCTGCTTGCCGAAAAAGCTGTACATCCCAATATAAAAGGGGGTAGGGGGATAGGGATATTGAACTTATCCTATTTTAAAAATAAAAACATACTTTTCCGCCAAACTGAGTTTTTGTTGTTCTTGTTTTTGTAAAAGCTCTTCACTTTTACATGGATATACTTTTTGCAATATTTTACATTCGTTCATTGCCGCACATTCGTGCATACACGCAGTTCTTCACACTGTATCTCTTCAAAATCATAAAAATCAGTCCTTCCGAATGTTTTTACAGACAAGTTCTTTGTTGCCTATACATAGATTTTAGTATACCACTAATTGACTTAATTTGCAATACAGCAAAAAAAAATGAAGCAATTTTTACATTTTGTCTAAAAAAGTCTTGATTTTTTTCGGTTTTTCTATTAAAATATATTTGGTGTATTATTTTCAGCCGTTTTGCACTTATTTTCGAGTGCATTCTTGTTGAAGGCATATTCAGTTTAACCGCATTGTTTACTGTGCAGTACCTAAAGGTAGGCACAGGGCAAACCATTCTAAGATAAAAGAGGTAAGAAAATGTCAAACAGATTATTTCAGGGCGTAGTTCATCAGATGAGAGATACTATCGGTCGTGTTATCGGCGTTATCGATGAGAACAGCACGATAGTGGCATGCAGTGAGCTTTCCAGGATAGGAACGAACAGTGACTTCTTCTCTATCGAGCTTGGTGATTCGCACGATGTATTTATTCGTGACGGCTATACATATAAGCCTTTCGGCGTTCATGTAAAGCCCGACTATGCGGTATTCATCGAGGGTACCGACGACCAGGCGGCAAAGTACGCTTCGATACTTGCGATATCGCTGTCAAGCATCAAGCAGTATTATGATGAAAAGTACGACAGAAATAATTTTGTAAAGAACATAATCCTTGATAACGTTCTCCCCGGAGATATCACATTAAAGGCAAGGGAGCTTCATTTCAATGCGGATATCAGCCGTGTTGTATTCCTCATTAGCATCGTTTCCGCAAACGAAGTATCCGCTTATGATGTTATACAGAATCTCTTCCCCGACAAGAACAAGGACTTTGTATTCAACATCACAGAGACAGAAATAGTTCTTGTTAAGGAAATCAAGGCAGGCATAGACAACAAGGATCTTGAGAAGCTCGCCCGTTCTATCTCCGATACTCTGTCGGGAGAATTCTTCACAAAGGTAAACGTAGGTATAGGCACTCCCGTTACGGGCATAAAAGACCTCGCCCGTTCATTCAAGGAGGCGCAGATAGCAATAGAAGTCGGCAAGGTATTCGACACCGACAAGTCAATAGTAAGCTATGACAATCTCGGCATTGCACGCCTTATCTATCACCTGCCCACAACGCTGTGCGAGACCTTCTTAAAGGAAGTGTTCAAGAAGGGTTCTATTGAGTCGCTCGACCACGAAACTCTGTTCACTATCCAGAGATTCTTTGAGAACAACCTCAATGTTTCGGAGACTTCAAGAAAGCTCTTCGTACACAGAAATACGCTTGTATACAGACTTGACAAGATAAAGAAGCTGACAGGACTCGACCTGAGAGAGTTTGACCATGCGATAATCTTCAAGATAGCGCTTATGGTAAAGAAATACCTCGCAGCCGATCCCGTGAAATTCTGATTCTGCAAAATTTGCAGACCGTACCGGAAAAATGTCCGGTACGCAGGATTTTCATCTGTTCGGACAGATATTCATTTTGACTCTGCGTAAAGGCAGAGTCTTTGTATGAACAGATATTCGCAAAGAGAGAACAACCGGCAAATGCGTACACCCTGTCCTAAAGGACAGCAACGGAGAGAGAAATTCATTTACACCACCCTACTTTTATTAAGAAAAAAGTATAGTGGGTGCAGAGGGAAAAACTATTCCCCCGGTCAGCCAAAACCGGACTGCATCGCTGTGTGCCGTTTTTTGACGGCTGGTAATCAGGAAGGAATGGTAAAATGGTAGAATTAAAAAATGTCGACGTTCATTTCAAGGACGGCGGCGGAGTTGACGCTTTAAACGGCGTCAATTTGCGTATTGAGGACGGTGAATTCGTCTTTATAGTAGGCGACAGCGGAGCAGGTAAATCGACCCTGTTAAAGCTCCTTACAAGAGAGATAGCACCGACCTCCGGAAGAGTATTTGTAAACGGATATAACCTTGCAAAGATAAAGAGCAAGAAGATACCTTATTTCAGAAGATCGATAGGTATGATATTTCAGGATTTCCGCCTGATACCCGATCTTAATGTTTATGACAATGTAGCCTTTGTCTTAAGAGTTACAAACAAGCCTAAAAGGACGATACGCCACAGAGTACCCTATGTACTTAACCTTGTAAAGCTCGCAGAAAGAGCTAAGGCGTACCCCGACACGCTCTCGGGCGGCGAAAAGCAGAGAGTAGCCATTGCAAGAGCCTTTGCGAGCGATCCGGGACTTATCATCGCAGATGAGCCGACAGCAAACATTGACCCTGCGCTGTCGTATGATATAGTTAAACTGCTCAAGGAGATAAACAAGTGCGGTACGACCGTAATAATGGTAACTCACGAGCATAGCCTTGTTGAATATTTCGGAGGAAGGATCGTCAGCTTAAAGGCGGGCGAGGTAGTTTTCGACGAATATGTGGAAGGTGAGGCGCAGGATGAATAATATCAGTTATCTTATAAAGCAGGGCATAAAATCCGTTTGGAAGAACCGCTTTATGTCCTTTGCAAGCCTTTGTATACTTACGGTGAGCCTTATCCTTGTCGGAATGTCCGCAATAGTTATGCTTGACTGCGGAATAATTCTTGACAATGTTTCCGATAAAAACGAAATCAGCGTTTATCTTGAGGATGACGCAGATATAGCACATATAGGCGAGGTGCTGAAGAGCAACACCCTCACCGCCTCGGAGCCGCAGTATATTTCTCCCGAAGAGGGACTTGCCAAGATGATGGAGCAGTACAGCGAACAGCGTGCACTGTTTGAGAGCCTGCCCTACAACCCCGTACCGCCGACCTATATGGTGACTATCAAAGACCTTGACGAGATATCCGTCGCAGTAAAGCAGTTCTCGGCAATAGAAGGCGTTTATAAAGTAAATGCGCCTACCGACTTTGCAAGCTTTATCAAAGACCTCAGAACGACCTTTACCATAATAGGAATAGTGCTTATTGCGGCGCTCGGCACGGTAAGCGTAATAATCATATCGAATACCACAAGACTCAGCGTATTCGCCCGCAGAAAAGAGATAGCAATAATGCGTATCGTGGGTGCGACCAACTCCTTTATCAAGACTCCGTTCTTTGTTGAAGGAATGTTTATCGGACTTGCGTCGGGCGTGCTTGCTTGGTTTGTCACAAAGATAGTATACGAGAATCTGTACAATATGTTCACAAGCAGTCTCGGAATGTGGAATGCGCTCGGAATGGGCGATATACTACGCTTTTCCGATATAGGCTGGTATGTGCTTGCCGCCTGCTGTGCAGGTGGAGCATTGCTCGGAGCTATCGGTACGGTACTCAGCACAGGAAAATACCTTAAGGTATAACGGCGAAAGGAATAAGGATGAAGCTGAAAAAAATTCTGCGGTATCTGACTTCATTCGTCACGATATCCGCAATCACCTTTGGTATAATAATGTCCTACGCACCGGTAGGTGCTGACGAGCTTACTGTTGACGATATAAAGGACAGAATCGAGCAGATAAAGCAGGAGAACGAAGAACGGCGCAATGAGCTCCAGCAGTTAGAAGGAGATATTTCCGAATCTAAAGAAGACCTTAACAAAGCGGCGGCACTTCTGTACGAACAGCAGGATTTAGTTGACTACTACAACAACCTTGTTTATTATAAAAATGAGGATATCAAAGCTCTGCAGTCGGAAATAGACGTTCTCACCGAAGATATAGAGAAAAAGGATCAGGCGATAAATACCGCACAGGCGGATATTGACAAGCTTGATAAACAGAATCAGGAAAACCTTGAAAAGTTCGCACAGATAATAAGAGTGATGTATACCACCGGCACAAGTGATATTTTCAGCGTGCTGGCAGGCTCTGCGGATTTTTACGATCTGATGATAAACAGCGAGGTCGTCGGCAAGATAAGCGAAGAGAACTTAAAGTTCATGAATGAGCTTACCGCCGATATGAAAAAGCTCGAATCCGACAAGAAACAGCTTGAAACGGACAAGGCCGACCTTGAAGCCGATAAAGTAAAGCTTGACGATAAAATGAGCGTTATGCTCACAGAGAAAGCCGAGCTTGATGTGATGGCAGCCGACGCAAAGGCAGCCGAAGACACCTTGCAGGCAGACTACAACAAATACTACAACGATGTTGCCGACCTTGAGTACAAGCAGAGCAGCATTAAGTATGAGATAAGCGTAAGCGAAGCCGATATAGAGGCTTACGAAGAGCAGATAAAAGAGATAATCAAGCAGCAGACCAATCCCGAAAAAGAGTATCAGGAGGGTGAATGGTACTGGCCTGTGCCCGGCCGTTCATACATATCCTGCTATTTCGGCTGGGACTATGACTTCGGCAGATATCACAAGGGTATCGATATCGGAGACGCAGGCATTATGGGTGATAATGTGCTTGCTTCAAAGGCAGGTACGGTCATCGTTGCCGAAACAAGCTACATACCCGGCTACAGCTACGGAATGTATGTCGTTGTCGATCACGGCGGCGGATACACCACTACATACGCACATCTGAGCGATGTATATGTATATGTCGGACAGGAAGTCGAGCAGGGCGAATATTTAGGCGCTGTCGGCAGTACGGGATTCTCAACCGGTCCTCATCTACATTTTGAGATAAGAATTGACGGTGAGCCCGTAGACCCGTTCTCTTATGTCTCAATGGCATAATCAATCCGGATAAAAGAAAGGGTGATACAAATGAATAAAAAGGTATCGCTCGGCGTAATGATAAGCATGATAGCAGTTGCCTGTGCCATCACATTCGTGCTGACTATGACGGTTTCACTCAATATGTACAACTCGATGGTTGCAGGAGTCAAAGAGCGTGAGACTATCAACGCCAAAATCAAAGAGATAGATACTTATGTCCGCAGCTCATCATTATATGAAATAGATGAAGACGAGCTGATAAACGGCATAGCAAACGGCTATATCGGCGGCACATCCGACAAATACGCCAGATACTATAACGCCGATGAATACTACAAGCTCCAGCAGATACAAAGCGGCGTCATCATCGGTACGGGACTTGAAACCAGAATAAGCGGCGACTATCTTGAAGTGACCGATGTTTACGAAGGCTCGTCTGCCGATGTCGAGGAGATAAGAAGCGGTTATGTAATAACTGCGGTTGACGGCAAGAGCGTGCTTGAAACAGGTGCAGAGAATGCACAGAAGGCGCTTGACGGCGAAGAAGGAACAAAGCTTTCCGTATCCTTCACCATGCCCGACGGAAGCGAAAAGACAGTAACGCTTATCCGCCAGAGCATAAAGCTTACTTCGGTTAAATCGGCGCTTATTGACGGCTATGCATATATAAAGATATACACCTTCAACGATACTACCGATGAGCAGTTCATTCAGCTGATAGAGCAGTACGAGGCTCAGTCGGTGCTGGGATACATTTTCGATGTGAGAGATGTTTCTGACGGAATTACAGAGCCGGTCAAGGCGATGCTGAACAGAGTGCTTGACAAGGCGGTCGTTGCAAGCCAGATCGACGCAAACGGCAAGGATACAACCTTTATCGAGACCGATGATGCGGCAACGCTGAACAAGCCGATAACGGTCATAACAAACGCAAATACGGCGTGTCTTGCAGAGATATTTGCGGTTGCACTGAGAAATCACGCAAATGCGGCGATCGTCGGTTCGATAACGGCAGGAAAATCACAGCTGCAGACTACGCAGAGCTTCAAGGACGGAAGCGCCGTGTCGATATCAACGGCATATATCATCCCGACCGAATCGGACGATTTCGGTGATGTAGGAGTTAAGCCCGATTATATCGTCGAGCTTACGGCACAGCAGGCAGAGAGCATAAAATTTGCCGATAAGACTACCGACCCTCAGCTTCAGAAGGCTCTGGAAATAGTAGCCACCAAGTAAGGAAAACCGTGGCGGCATTGCCGCCGGCATATAAAACAATAACGGAGGACATTATAATGGCAGGACAGACTGTATTAACACAAAAAGGTCTTAAGGATCTTGAGGAGAGACTTGAACACTTAAAGTCAGTCACAAGAAAAGAAATAGCTGAAAAGATAAAGGTAGCACTTTCATTCGGCGACTTATCCGAGAACTCTGAGTACGATGAAGCCAAAAACGAGCAGGGTATCGTTGAGGCTGAGATCGCCGAGATCGAGGCAACACTCAAAAACGCAAAGGTAGTCGATGAGGATGAGCTTTCTACAGAGCATGTAAACATCGGTAACACGGTAGTGCTTGAAGACGAGAACGGAAAGACAATCAGGTTCTTCCTTGTCGGCTCAAAGGAAGTTGATATGAAGGCTATGAAGATATCCGACGAATCTCCCATAGGCAAGGCTTGCTTAGGCAAGGGACTTAACGAAGTAGTCGAGGTAGAAGCTCCCGCAGGCATAAGAAAGTACAGAATAGTAGAGATAGATAAGTAAACGAGAGGAAATACGATGGAAAACAACAACTCAGAGCTGATCGAGCAGCTTTCCGAAGAAGAGCTTCTTGCACAGCTTGATGAACAGCACCGCATAAGGATAGAGAAGTTAAACGAGCTGAAGGCTGACGGAAAGAATCCTTACGAGACAACGAAGTTTGATTTCACCCATACTGCACAGCAGATAAGGGACAACTTTGAAGAGCTTGAAGAAAAGGATGTAATGATAGCAGGCAGAATCACCAGCTGGCGTGATATGGGCAAGGCTAACTTTATAGATATCCGTGACGGAAGCGGCAGAATGCAGGTCTATGTACGCATAGACGATATCGGAGAGGACAACTTCAAGCAGTTCAAGAAGTGGGATCTCGGCGATATCGTAGGTATCAGCGGATTTGTATTCAAAACGAGAAGAGGAGAAATAAGCGTTCACGCAAAGAGCATCACTCTGCTTTCAAAGTCTTTGCTCCCCCTTCCCGAAAAGTGGCACGGCCTCAAGGACAAGGAAGAGCGCTACAGAAAGCGTTATCTTGACCTTATCGCAAACCCCGAGATAAAGGACACTTTTGTTAAGCGTTCAATGATACTGCGTGAGATACGCAGCTTCCTTGACAGCAAGGGATATATCGAGGTTGACACCCCCGTACTTCATACTCTTGAGATAGGTGCGGCGGCAAGACCGTTCAAAACTCACCACAACGCTCTTGATATCGATATGTATCTTCGTATCGAGACCGAGCTTTACTTAAAGCGTCTTATAGTAGGCGGCTTTGACAGGGTATACGAGGTAGGCAGAATCTTCAGAAACGAGGGCATGGACGCAACCCACAACCCCGAGTTCACATCGATAGAAATGTATCAGGCGTACACAGATTACTACGGCATGATGGATCTTATCGAGGAGATGTACCGCACCGTAGCAATAAAGGTTTGCGGCACGGATACCGTATCTTATCAGGGCAAGGAAATAGCGATAGGCAAACCCTGGAAGCGTATGACGATGAAAGAAGCAGTCCGTGAGTACACCGGCCTTGACTATGACAGCTGGACGAGCGACGCCGACGCAGTAGCTAAGGCTAAGGAAAAGCACGCAGAGATAGCCGACACCGCCACAAAGGGCGAGGTACTTATAGAGCTGTTCGAGCAGTTCGTTGAAGAGAATCTTATTCAGCCTACGATAATTTACGATTATCCCGTTGAGAATTCTCCGCTTGCAAAGAGAAAGCCTTCCGATCCCGCATTCACCGAGCGTTTTGAATATTTCATCAACGCCTGCGAATTCGGCAACGCCTTCTCTGAGCTGAACGACCCCATAGATCAGCGTGAGCGTTTCACAAAGCAGGTAAACGAGAAGAGAAAGCAGGGCGCAAACGCAGAGATAGACGAGGACTTCCTGACAGCGCTTGAATACGGTCTGCCTCCTACGGGCGGTCTCGGCATGGGACTTGACAGATTCGTAATGCTGCTGACCGACAGCGCAAGCATTAGAGATGTTCTGCTGTTCCCGACAATGAAGCCCGAGAAGTAATAAACGGCTTTGTGAAGCGGTTTTCGGGGCACAGATGACAGAATTTACGACCGATTTACGACCAAACAGAGAACACGTTCATTTTATATTAAAAAATAAGTTCGCAGAGACTGATAGTTTGGTACTGTCGAAATGAAGAAAGCATTTCCAGCGATATGCGGTTATGTTTAGACCTTTTAGCTAAGAATTTCGATGTTTCAGTTGTAATATGGAGGTAATTATGAGTAAAAGAATTATGGCTCTGATTTTGGTAGCCCTGTTACTTACGGGTTGTGCAAGTCAGGCAGGAACAAACACCGCTTCAAACATGGGCGGTACTATTTCAATTAGCGATTTTGAGAGTGAGCTGGAAAGTACGAGCAGTTCGGCTACGAGCGAGTCTGAGGCAGAGAGCGAGCCCACTACATCTGCCGAGGCAACAAAAAAGCCCGCCGAAACGACAACAAAGCCTGTTGAGGTGACAGAGAAGCCCGCCGAAACGACAATAAAGAAGCCTGTAGAGAGCAAGCCTGAAACGACATCTGCTCCTAAGACTACTACTGCTTCAACAACAAAACCTGCTCCAGAGTGGACAGAAACCAAGGTGAGCGGCACAAAGTATGTTAATACTGATTGCTACAGCCGTAAGAAAGCAGTTATAGGCTCAGAAGCGGTAGCTCAGTATAATATCAACGATAAAGTTAAAATAACTGCTAAGACGAATACGGGGTATTACAAGATAGACACAGGTGCATTTATACACAGTGACTACCTGTCAGACAGCAAAGTAACAGTTCAGACAACTGTTACGACTACTGCAAAGCCCGCCGTTACAGAGAAGCCTGCAAGCGTGCCTACAGCAACATCTGACCCCGTAGATGAAAAATATTATGCTAACAATCCGCCTGCTATTGATGAGGCGTGGTTATCTAAACGCTACTCAGACTATATAACAGTTGAAGGCTCTTACTCAGAATTAGGTGAGTATACTACTAGTGACAAGGCAAGAAATAGCGGTTTTTGGGTAAATGGCACACTCACAGCGGGTATTGATTTTCCAGTAGGCTGGTATTTATGCTTAGGCAATTTATCTTATACTCCAATGGAAAATACTACATTTTTAACACGCTCGAATGGGTATTATGTTGGCGAAGTACGAGGTCGTTCACATTACTATGCGAAGGGTGATAAGATATATTGTAACGGGCTTACTGCGAGTGGTGAAAAGGTTCAGAATTTATCTTACCTTTTACCTATATCAGAAGGCTATACAGACGCAGGTTCTGTGTATTACAAAGGTAAGAAGAATGGCGTTAGAGCAACCGCTGTGGTAGGTAAGAATAATATAATAACCCCAGGCACATATAAAATTAAAGAGGTTAAGGAGTATGATTTGACATGGGGTTTTTGGGAGGCTTACCCAGAAGTGTACAGCACAGTTTTCGCAAAGACTTATTATGATGTCAATATTAAGCCCAGTACAATTACTCTTAAAGAGGGAGATGTCATTACACTTTATGATGTCGAACTCATAAAAGTATCTTAACAGCTTAAATCAAATAAAGACCGCCCCGAGCGGTCTTTTCTTTTGCTTAGATTTTAGCAAAAGCCCCTACCCATGACTATATTTTGGAAGATAGAAACAGTTTCTTATACACAGAAAGGTGGTAAAAGCTATGAGAATAAAAAAACTGGTGTCAGCTATAGTATCAAGTGCTTTAGCTGCCATCATAGCTGTTTCAGCTATTCCGTTGACAGTTAGTGCGGAGTCCAACACGGGCAACTTGGTAGTTACCTTGTTAAATTACACTCCTGCTACTGACTCAGAAGTCGTTTATCCGTCAACAGTCCGTGGTGACGAGTTATACGATTTCAACCTTGTGCTAAAATCGGGTGCTTCCTACTCGGGGGTACTTTCAGGCAACAAGGTCACGTTCAGTAAGCTGTCGAACATTTGATACAAGCAGTCTATCTTTCAGACGAATGAAATTATTGTATAAAACACTTTCCCTTGCTCAGGCAAGGGATTTTTTTATGGCGTTTATGCCGCGAAAGCTATTGACAATGAGTTTGGGTGTGTTAGGCTTGCTGCAAGGCAGCTAAGCCAAAGGCGACATCTGCCGCAGCTGCCGAATAACACGCCCATAGAGGCTCGTTGTCAATAGACCGTGGAATAAATGCCCTATGCTTTTTATTATCGTCTACATAGCTTTGCTTTCTCAGAGCGAATAAGCACTTTCAGATAAATAAAAATTTTTTAAAAATTTTTTGAAAAAATCTTTAGATGAAATGCTTGTGGCTTAGCAGTATTTACTCTTTTTTGACTGGATAAAGTCGGAAAGGAGTATTAAATATGAAAGACTTATTAAAGATTATTCGAGTGTTATCTATTGCATTGAAACAATGCAAAAATCCGAAGCTAATTCCCATATTTAGCAAGATGTATTCTTTTTGCACAGAAGCCGTCAAACCTTTTTTGGAGTATATCAAATCTGAGTGTGCTGCCGCAAATGAAATGATTACATTTATAGAATTATACTATTTTAAAAGTTGTAATGCTGGGCAGTTGGCGAAAGAAACGACATCACTTTATATGAGCGCCGATACATATCGTTCATACGTTTCAAGGGCAGCAAAAAAATTTGATAAAAAAACAAAAGAATGAAATTTGCCCAATTTGGGCAGATTGATTGTGTTACACTATAGTTGGAAATAGTTGAAAGGAGGTGAAAACTATGCCGACAGTACTAGGTATTCAGTACTCAACAAATTCCAACGGTGTCACAAATACCACACTGCATGTTACAGACGATTTTAATGGTTACTATAACAATCCAGCGGCGGGCAGACACTGCATTGGCAAGAAAGTTGAAACTATTTACGCAGGGGCTTACGATTGCACCAATATAAAGGTTGGTTCTGAAATCGAAATACTCTATGACAAGGCTGTTACTACTTCCAAAGGCGTATTCCAGCCTATCAAGCGTATTGACGTTCTTTCTAAGTAAAATCACAAGCAAACGGAGAGGGGAACTCTCCCCTCTCCAACTATTAAGGAGGTTGAAATGATTCAACTTATATTAACATTAATTTTAGTTTTAGCTTTGTGTATAGGCGGGTATTATGCCGTTATACATATAATCAAACTTTGGACAGGCTGTAGTATTGATGAAGCCGTAACCAAGTTTCACAACCTTGTTAATGGCAAAGCTCAGTATACCTTTAGTAATGATAATGGATTTAAGCAAGCTGTTGCTGAAACCGTTAAAGCTGTAATCGGCGATAAGCGATTTAATCAGTTGATAAAGCTAAATAGCACCGGAATTAATCCTACAGTGTTTTTCATTGATGATAAATGCGTGTTACCATATGTTGCTGTTTCGGTTTATTATGCTGACGAGAACGAAAAACAAGTATTAGAAAACCTGCTGACTGAGTTAGTGCGAAGATACTTGAAAATTTACGGTTATTGTGAACAAGTGCTCGTTGATTGGAAGGTCAGAAAGGATTTGCAAATGCCTGTACTTGTAATCAGATATGCTCAGAATCAGGAAGAACGGCGCATACTAGGAATAAGGCTCGGTGAAATAAGAAACAACATTGTCGCTCATAACACCGATATTAAGGACGATACAGACGATAAAGATTTAGATGACGATGATTCAGATGAAAGATAAATTTATGCTAGGATTCGACTATGGAGTGATAAATATACAAGGGGTAAAAATCCCCTTGTATGCTCCAATAGACAGTCACTTGATAGTTGTCGGCGGCTCAGGCTCAGGCAAAAGCACGGCAGTATTATATTGGATTTACAAAGCAAAATTCTGCAATCTCGATTTGTATATTGCAGATTTCAAATGCAGTCATGAATTTAGTGGTATTAGCGAAAACTGCGCTGAATTTGAGGCTTGTTATGCGCTTATCAAAAAGTACTATGATGATTTTCTGCATACGCCCGAGGGCGGTAGCGGCAGAATAAAAATCCTGTTAATTGACGAAATTGCAGGCTTGCTCTCTCATTTTTCCATGACTAAAGACGGAAAAGCGAAAGCCGATGAAATACGAAATATCATGAGTTCAATACTAATGCTGGGGCGTTCTCGCCGCTGTTTCTTGTGGCTATCTATGCAACGATATACCGCAACTATTTTTCCGACTGCAAGCGGAAGCGCTGATAATTTTCATGTGTGTGTTGGACTGGGCAATCTATCGGTTGACGGACGAAAAGGACTGTTTGCTGGAGAACATTTTGAAGATGAGGAAAACTTGCAATACGGTCGGGGTAAAGGCATTGTATTGATTGACGGTCAGCCGCTTAAAGGCATTGTTATCCCTAAAGTATCAAAAGCAAAATTGTTGTCACTACTACAAAAGTGATTCCGCCAAAGGGCGAGCGGCGGGCAACCGCAAGCCGCACTTTGGCATAAGTGAGTGGTTAGTATTACCCACTCACTTATGTGACTGTGATTTATTGGGCTTGTTGTTGATTTGACAAGCCTTATAGATAAAAAATATAAAAATAAAGGAGAGTGATTTAAATGGCATTTTCACCAACAACAAGAAGTAGAAGTTGGCTTGGTACAATACATATCGCAAATATGGAAAATGCAGGATTAAGCAAAGAGCAGTACGAACAGCCCGAAGTGCTCGCAGAACATTTTGTTAGTTTGTGGGAAAACAGCGGCAATGATAGAACAGCCGGTATTGCTGTTTGCGTATCTGCTAATGGCTGCTATCATGCACATATTGCTTGCTATGGCAATACCACAACTTTGAAAAAGGTGTCAGACATATTGTTTCAATCACACATAGAACCACAGAAGGGCGGTAAGGAACAGTTAAAGGCTTATCTGCAAAAAGAGGGCGATTTTGCAGAAAAAGGCGAACAAGTATTATATACAATGGGCTTAGAAGTTATACAAGATAATCAGGGAAAAAGAAGTGATTTAGATGAGATAGAAGAGCTTTTGAATGACGGATTAAGTCCTAATGAAATTTTTGATACCTCTTTTCGTTATCGAAAATACGAGAAGATGATAAAAGCTGCTTATCTTGCAAAACGAATTAAAGAAACGCCCCTTGAAAAGAAAATGTATAATGAATATCACTGGGGAGAAAGCGGCACAGGGAAAACATATACCTATATCAAGTTATGTGAACAATATTCTAGTGACGAAGTTTATTTATGTAACGATTATTCCAATTCATCAGGGAGCGGTGGTGGATTTGATTTCTATATTGACAATCCCGCTAAAATAATTGTGCTTGATGAGTTCAGAGGTAATATCCCTTACCAGCAATTACTTTCTATTTTAGATGTATACAGCCGAAATCAGCAACACTGTAGGTATCGGAATACATACAATTTGTGGACAAGCGTGATAATATGTTCTATTTTCCCGCCCGAAACAGCATATCAGATGATGGTCAACGGAGCTCAGCAAGAAACTGATACAATGCAACAATTGATGAGAAGATTGAATGTTATAGTATACCACTACAAAAAAGACGGCGAGTACAAAACTTTTGAAATGCCCGCTAGTGAATACACTAACGCTCAGCAAATGATTAACTTGGCTAATCGCCACGATGACGAGACGAGATAAGGAGGTGATTTGTGTGTTAAAAGATGTGCCTATATGGCAAAAGTGCACTCTTACGCTTGAAGAAGCGGCGGCTTACTCTGGCATAGGTATAAACAAGCTCCGTGAGCTGACTAATGCAGAAAACTGCCCATTTGTTTTATGGTGCGGAAACAAGCGCTTAATAAAACGCAGAGCGTTCGATGACTTCTTAGAAGATATGTTTTCGTTATAATTAATTCTTGACAGAAAAACACGTTTGGGGTATAATACACTTGAACGTGTTTTCTGTTGCCGAAAGGAGTTAAGCTATATGGCAATAGAAAGACGAAAAGACAGCAAAGGAAGAGTCTTAAAACCATGTGAAAATCAGCGCTCAAACGGAACTTATGAATTTAAGTTGCGAGATAAAAGCGGCAAACGCCATTCTATTTATGCGCCAACTCTTCAAGAGTTAAGAGAAAAAGAACAAGATGTATTAAAAGATATTTTAGATGGCATTAAGCCAGATAAAAACGACTTGACAATAAACGATTTATATAATCGTTGGGTACAACTCAAGCGTGGTTTAAAGGATAACACTTTTACCAACTACAAGTATATGTATACGCAATTTGTCGAGCAGAGTTTCGGGAACACCAAGATTAAGGATTTAAAGAGGACAGATGTGCGAGCATTTTATAACACACTCGCTGACGAACGTAATCTGAAAATTCTAACCATTGATAATATTCATACCGTATTACATCAGGTGCTTGAATTAGCAGTTGAAGATGACTATTTAAGATACAACCCTTCGGATAATGCACTGAAAGAGTTGAAAAAAGCGCATAATGATGATGTTAGCAAAAGACATGCACTCACTGTGCAAGAGCAGGAGCTCTTTGAAAACTTCCTTAAAAAGCAAGGAAAATATCACAAGTGGTTTCCTATTTTTGAGGTTATGCTTTTGACGGGTATGCGAGTAGGTGAGGTGACGGGATTGCGTTGGTGTGATGTAGATTTTGATTCAAATACAATCAGCGTTAATCATACTCTTGTATACTATTCCAGAGGCGGAAAGCATAACGGTTTGTCTTTTGCAATAAACACCCCTAAAACAAAATCTGGTGTGCGAACAATTCCTATGTCGCCACAAGTCAAAGAAGCGTTGTTGATGGAACGTGAGTTTCAAAAAGAATGTGGAATTAAATGCAATGCCGTTGTCGATGGTTACACAGATTTTATATTTGTCAATCGTTTTGGCGGTGTACAACATCAGGGAACATTAAACAAGGCGTTACGCAGAATTATTCGTGATTGCAATTATGAGGTACTGGATAAAGGAAAGGGCGATAAAGTAACAACACTTCCGCCTTTCAGTAATCATACATTGCGGCACACGTTTGCTACACGAATGTGTGAAGCCGGTGTCAATATCAAGGCTATGCAGGATATTTTAGGTCATTCGGATGTGCAGACGACAATGGATATTTATGCGGAGGCAACAAGCGATTTTAAACATGAAGAAATGAGCAAATTTGCCGAGTATTTCAATTCGCAGGAATGTCTTGAAAGATAAGAAGTCTATACGACCGACTTACGACCAACTTACGACCAATTTACGAATACATACAAAGACTTTTGTAGAGAAACGTAAAAGGTACAATTTAAAAATCGCTTTATTAAAGGGATTTGTAGACTTATGTAGGATTATAAAAAATTCGCAATCTGTTCCCGACAATGAAGCCCCTCACAGACTAAAAACCCACAAAAAGCAGGTTTTGACAGCGTTTGCGGCGTTTTGTTAATCCAAAAAAGAAACACGTCAGAGGGTTTACGACAAATTTACGACAAATGACTTTTTGAGCATCACTCGTCTTTTACGACAAATGCGTGTCGTAAATCACTGGAATCGTGAATTGTTAATCCGGTGGCTTCATTGTAACGGCTGCATTGAAAATTGAACAAAAAAGCCTTGTAAACTCGGCATCTAACGATGTTTACGACAGAACCTCGGACTGTATAGTTCGGGGTTCTTTTTTTTGCATATTTGAAGCAGGAAGCGATTATGGATATACTGTAATCTAATGGAGGGACTACAAATGAAGAAGTATTATATCAATCTGACCGAGCAGGAACGCTCTCAAATCATACATTCGCTTATAGATAAGAAGAACGCACTTATGGCTCAAGGCAGATACACCGACGCTGTTGATGAAGTCATCTTAAAGCTGATGAAAGCAAAGAAAAAGGCTTTCATAGTGCGTACTGTTTCGTAGTCATTTCCTTTTCAAAAAATAAAATATAGAGCTATATAAGCAAGCCGCTTATTCCTTTATCGGGATAGGCGGCTTTTTTCATTTTCACAACTCAAAAAATTTTTTCAAACTTTTTTCAAAAACACCCGATAATTTGACCTCTCCCAGTCCGAACAAGTGAAAGGGTTATTTCTTAACTCCGATTAGGAGCAACTCTTTCGCTGTTCCTTGACAACTGAATATATAGGCACATCGGACTTTAGTTCTGATGATGAGCCACCTTATCGGGTACGCCAAGACCGCCGTTTCTTAGGGCTCCCGAAAAGTCGTTAGACATTTTGGGAGAAGGAGGAGCAGTGGAATGAGCAAGTTTTCGTGCTTGCACGGAAATGAGCGATATGAAACTTGCGACGACGCAGCGAGAACTCCCGGTAAAAGTGTCAGGCTGCACCTGACACGGCGATGACAGTCAGAATGATAATGATACTTCTCTACGGAGCTGGCGGAGAAC